>JAEZVO010000001.1 GCA_023443125.1 Actinomycetes bacterium | reverse complement strand
TCACGGCATCGCGTGACCACCCCACTCTTGTGTTAGGCCGGATTAGTGACCGGTCTTCGGCAATCCCGGTTTATCGACGGGCTCGCCCGGCCTGTGACCCTCGATGGGCTGATCCCCGCGAGCAGGGAGCGCACCGATGCGGTAGTTCGCCTTCGAGGATGACTGGAACGTCAGCGTGCCCTTGCTTGGCTTCGATGCGATGCGGGAAACGATGTTCCCCTTCGCGTCGAGCCAGTACACCGGGCCACCCGTGACGTTCACGGTGACGGTGCCGTCGACGGTCTGCCCAGCGTTGCGCACCTTCACGACGGTGCTGCCATCGGACTGCTTCGTGCAGGTGATCGAGATCGAGTCACCCTTCACGAAACGTGCCGTCATCGAACCACACTCGCCCTTCAACGTCGTCATCGGACGCTCCAGGGTGATCTCAACCGTGCGCTTCGACATCTTGCCGGACGCATCGGTGGCGACGAGCTCCACCTTGACGGGTGCGTTGAGCACCAGCTGGCTGATGTCGGCCGTGAAGGTGGGGTTCGCGTCGGCGTCGTCCGTCACGGTGTAGGCCGCGAGCAGCTGCTCCATGACGTTCTTATCCGGATCTACGCTGAGTTTCTCCGGGCCCTCGATGACAGGGGCAGCATCGTCGACGGTGAAGTACACCGAGACGGCTGCGGCGTTGCCGGCCATATCGGTAGCCACTGCCTCGAGCAGGTGTTCGCCTGCCGGAAGCCCGTCCACCTCAATGGTGAGCTCGACGGGCTTGCGCTCGCCCGTATCCGACGCGTCAGGCGTATCGGCAGCCGGAGCCGCAGCGTCAGCCTTGGGCTCGGCTCCCGCAGTCTGAGTGCCATTCGCCGACGTCGTCGCAGCCGCCTGCTGGTTGTCGTCGAGCTGCGGCTCACCATTCTTGAAGTCGACGATGTACGCACCCGGATGCGGCTTCACCTCGACAACGCGGGCGTCGTGCTCCTTGCCGTCGACGAGCACCTGCAGCGTGTGCAGGTTCGTGTCCTTCGCGAGCACGGTGAACCGCTGCTTCGACGTGATGAAGTCGCCGTTCGCTACGCCCTCGATGCCGACGGTGGGGGCCTCGTCGTCGAAGACGAGGGGGACGCCCCGCTCGAAGCCGTTGCCCATCTGGTCGCTCAGTGAGATGCGCATGGTGTCCCCGTGCGCGCCCTTGACCTTCGTCTCGAAATCACGGCGGTTGACGTTTGCGCCCGTATCCCAGATGTTCTCGAACTCCTTCACGACGTTGCCATTGACCGCCATGACGTAGCCGAACTCGTCGTCCCAGACGGAGCCCTTCAGGCCGATGTCGCCCTTCGGCCCACGGAGGTAGATCGCGCCATCGGGGGCGATCTCTGGGGAGGTGATGAGTTCATGACCAGGCATGTTGCGGTCGTAGAAGAACCGCCAGCTGCTCATCTTCACGGAGTTGCCTTGCGCGTCGAACACTTCGTAGCCGAAGGTATTGATGCCGTTGACGAGCTTCAGCGGCACCTCGAAGCGAAGGTCATCTCCGACGGGGACTTTCTTACCATCGACGATGAACTTGCCAGGCTTGCCGGTGAACATGCCCTTGAGCACCAGGTCGGCGCCATCGTCACGCACGGTGAGGTTCTGGAACGACGGCTCGACGAAGTACGCGAACTCGCCGAAGGGATCCTTCTCGCTTGAGGTGTTGAGGCGCGGATCGTCGAACACGATGCGCAGCGCATCGCCTGCCACCTTGGCTCCTGCGATGACGAAGGTCTTCGTCGTGAGGTTCGCCCCGTCGGTGGCCTTGAGCGTCACTACGGCCTGATTCTCCTCGGGCGTGAAGGTGATCGTGAAGGTGCCATCGTCGTTGACCTTCATGACCTTCTTGCCCATGGCGAGGTAGAGATCGCCGGCTGGGATGGTGGCGAGGTCGTCGCTCACCTTGCCCTTGATCGTGACGCTGCCGTCCTTGGCAGGAACGAGCTGGCCCGCGTCGTTGAGCGGGGCATCGGTGATCTCCAGCACCGGGGCCTTGGTATCGAACACGAGGAAGACCGAGTCGCTTGCCAGCTCCTTGCCGTCCTTGTCGTAGGCGACGAGCTTGTAATCGTTGCGCCCAGGCTTGACCGGCATCGTGACGCTGCCGCGCCCATCCTTCAACTCCACTTCGGTGCCGCTGAGCGTGGCCCTGGCAACGTGCTCGCTGACGACCACGTCGATGGTGACCTTGCCGTCGCGGATCAGCGGCTGACCGGTGATCGGGTCAACAGATTTCTCATTCACGCTGTCGTTGAACCGGTATGAATCGAGGATCTTTGCGGTGACGTTATCCAGGAAGTCGAACTCCAGCGTGGTGTTGCCGGCTTGGTCGAACACCTGGAAGGACGCGTAGTGGCCCTCACCGGTGAGCTCTGCGGGAATGGTGATCGTCGCGACGCCGGTGGCGGCGTCGAATTTCGGATCGGGGTAGTCCTTGCCGCTCGGACCGTCGGATGCGATCACCGGATCCTTGCTGAAGCCGGCGTCCGCATCCGAGATCTTGAGTGTGTAGGTGATGGAGCCGTCGTCGTTCTTGACGTACGACTTCTCTTCCACCTTCGGCGCGACGGTATCGACGCCGAGTGGGAGATCCGTCACCTGCCAGTCGAACTCCTCCGACAGCCGAGCGCGGACGCGCAGCGTGTACTTCCCGTCGGGGGCGGGCTCATACTTGTCTGTCTTCGCGTTGTACAGGCTGCCGTCCCACTTGTGCCCAAACGACGGGCTCGCCGCAGACAAGACCGATTCGGCGATGTTGGACAGAGGCAGGCGCTGGATGTCGCGATCTTCGCCGAGGTCACGAACTACCTTGCCATCGCGCACCAGCTGGTACTGCACGGTGGCAGCGGAGCGGAGGAACATCGGGGCGGGGAGCGCCTCGTCGAACACACCGTCGCCGTTCGGAGAGATCCACTCGGTGGGCACCGCCCCGAACTTCAGGTAGCCGGACTCCACGTGTGAGGAATGCGGGTGCTTCTCACCGAAGAACTTGTCGAGCACCGACGGTTCCTTATCCGTCGGATCCTGCACGATGGGTTCGGCGTTCCAGTCGCCTGCGAAGCCCATATAAGGCACGGACAGCGACGGCTGCTTCGCATCCGAGGAGGTGAGCTGAGCCCAACCCTCAATCCAGTGGTCGTCGCCGCCAGCAGGCTTGACGGTGAAGTCGACGCTGGCCTCGCCCTTCGCCGGCACCGTCACGCTCTTCGCGGATGCGGTGAGGGTATCGCTCTTGGAGCACTGCGTGGCGTTGCCCTCCGGATCGTGAGTTTCGCCCAGCACGCAGGTGCCGCCGGTGGTGAAGGAATAGTCCTTGTCACCCTTGTTTTCCAGCTTCACCGTGAACGTCTTGGCGCCGCGCACCTCACGCAGGGGCACGTTCGGCACGCCATCGACGGTGGCGAACACGCTGGTTTCCAGCGCGGCCTTGGTGTCGACGAGGCCTGCACCCATCTGGCGCGGAGCATAGGGGACACCGTCCTTCTCGAGCACCTGCGCCGTGTTGGCCAGCGATGTGCGTAGCAGCGTGTTGCGCTCCCGGTCGCTGAGCTCTGGGAAGCGCTTGGCGTAGGCCTCACGTCCGAGCGCAAACACACCGGCGACGTGCGGTGCAGCCATCGAGGTGCCGGAGTTGTCCTGGTACTTGTTGTCGTTGACGGTGGAGTACACCGAACCGCCGATGCCGGCGAGCTGCGGCTTGAAGTTCAGCTCAGGGCCAGACCCCCAGGAAGTGAACGACGACGGCGCCACCTCGTCGTCGACAGGCAGCGCGATGCGATCCTCGGTGAGCTTCACCTTCGTCTCGCCGGCCTCGATCAGCTTCTTGAGCTTCTCGCCGGTCGACTGGTAGATGAAGGCGCCGGGGATGGTGATGTCTTCGATGCCGGCCATCCCCTGGAACTTGTCGCCACCTGCTTCGCTGTTGAACACGATGACGCCCGCGGCGCCCTTGTCGATGGCGTTCTTGAACTTCTCCGAGAAGGCGAGCTCGCCGCGCTGGACGAGCACGTAGTTGCCCTTCGCCTCCGCAGGGATCTCCTCGGGTTTGCCGAGGCCGCCGAACACGAGCACGTGCTCCTTGCCGTCAGCCTTGCCGCTTTGCATCTGATAGCCGAACTTCTCGACTGCGTCGCCCTGGGCAGCCTCACCCTGGCTGGCGATGGACTGCGAGTTGTTGATCGACGCGATAGACAGCGCCTCGGGTGCGCTCGCGGGGCTGCCGTGCGTGCCGTTGTCGAGCATGCCCAGCTCGTCGGTGAGTGTGCCGTCGAGCGAGCCGTTGAGGCCCTCGTTGCCTGCTGCGACGATCACCTGGACGCCCGCAGCCTGAGCGTTGGCGATCGCGCGGGCCTCGCCGACGGAGGCCTGGCCCGTGCCGTTGGGGGAGCCGAGCGACATGTTGATGATGTCCGCCCCGTGCTTCACGGAGCTCTCGATGGCGGCGATCACGTCATCTTCGTAGGCGCTTGGGCGGGTGGCGTCGTTGGAGAACACCTTCATCGCCAGCAGCTGCGCGTTCGGGGCGATGCCGTTGATGCGCCCATTCTTGATGACGTCTCCGTCGTTGCCAGCATTGGCCGCGACGATGCCCGCGACGTGCATGCCGTGCTGGCTGCCTGCGGTGTCGAGCACCTCATTGTTCTCGTCGGCGAAGTTCCAACCGTAGGGCACCTTCTCCGTGAACCCCTTGGCGACGGAGAGCTTCCCCTTCACGCCGTCGTCAAGGCGCATGTCCTGGTGATGGATGTCGATGCCGGTGTCGATGATCGACACCACGAGGCCGCGGCCGTCGACGTCGAAGTCGGAGCGGGCCTGCACCGAGTGGCTCAACTCCGCGGCGGTCTCCATGGACGGGCGGAACGTCTTCAACGGTTTCACCGAAGCGACGTCCGGGTCCAGGGCAAGGGTGGCGATTTGGTTGGCGGGCAGCGTCGCCGAAAAGCCTCGAACCAGCATGCCGAACTTGCGCTGCACGCTGAAGCCTTCCTTACCTTCCCAACGTGCCAGCACGCGATCCACAGCCGCGATGCCACGGCTCTCGACGTCCTTGCCCTGCGGCTGCTGCTTCAGCAGCACCATCACGCGACGTGGCTCGTCGGCAGGCCCAGGGACGCGCTGGGCATCGGTTGGGACGCCATCACGGGCAGCGACGGCGTCAGGTGTGGGTAAATCTTTTGGGGTGGGTGCTGCGTCAGCATGGAACGCCATCGCTGCACCGCCGGTCAGTGCCAGTGTCAAAGACACCAGCGAAGCCACGGGTTTTCTCATTGCATCGTCTCCCTCGGCAGGTGTATCTACTTGTTCAAATGCGCTTGGACGTTAATCCAATGGCGGGACATTAGCGTGTGACGAGATCATTTCCAGAGGGCGTTGTACGAGAAAATACTCATTTCATTGGGTGTGTTTTTCTGGTACTTCCCGACGTGACGCACAGTCGACGACGTATGCCCGCGCGCAGACATTGCGCACCCACTAGGCTGGCCGCATGAGCTTGCCCAACGTTCTCGCCAATCGATACGCGTCTGATGCAATGTGCGCCATCTGGGCGCCAGAAGCGAAGGTGGTGGCTGAGCGACGACTGTGGCTCGCCGTGCTTCGCGCCCAGCGCGACTTGGGCGTCGACTTCGGCGGCGATAACCCCGACGACGTCATCGCCGCCTACGAGCGGGTCATCGAACAGGTGGATCTCGACTCGATCGCGCAGCGCGAGCGCGTCACCCGCCATGACGTGAAGGCCCGCATCGAAGAATTCAACGCGCTGGCTGGCTTCGAGCACGTGCACAAGGGCATGACGTCGCGCGACCTCACCGAGAACATCGAGCAGCTGCAGATCCTGGAATCCTTGCGCCTTGTGCGTTCCCGCACCATCGCCACGCTCGCGCAGCTCACAAGGCTCGCGGTGCAGTACCGCGACCAGGCCATGACGGGGCGCTCGCACAACGTCGCGGCCCAGATCACGACGCTCGGCAAGCGCTTCGCGACGGCGGCCGACGAGCTGCTCATCGCGCTGCAGCGCCTTGACGAACTCATCGCCCGCTACCCGGCGCGCGGTATTAAAGGCCCCATGGGCACGGCGCAGGACATGCTCGATCTGCTGGGCGGCGACGTCGACAAACTCGATGCGCTCGAGCGCCAGGTTGCCGAAGGACTCGGCTTCCAGCGCGTACTCACCTCCACCGGGCAGGTGTACCCGCGTAGCTTGGATTATGACGTCGTCACCGCGCTCGCGCAGATCGCTGCCGCGCCCAGCAACGTCGCGACGACGGTGCGGCTCATGGCGGGGCTTGAGCTCGTCACCGAAGGGTTCAAGGAGGGCCAGGTTGGGTCGTCGGCGATGCCCCACAAGATGAACACCCGCTCCTGCGAGCGCGTGAACGGGATGGCCGTGATCCTGCGCGGCTATGTCTCGATGGTGGGGGAGCTCGCCGGCGACCAGTGGAACGAGGGCGACGTGTCCTGCTCCGTCGTGCGCCGCGTCGCGCTGCCGGACGCCTTTTTTGCGCTCGACGGGATGTTCGAGACCTTCCTCACTGTGCTGCAAGATTTCGGGGCGTTCCCCGCGGTGATTGAAGCCGAGCTCGAGCGCTATCTGCCGTTCCTCACCACAACGAAGGTGCTCATGGCCGCGGTGCGTAAGGGTGTCGGGCGCGAGATCGCGCACGAGGCTATCAAGGAGCATGCCGTCGCCGTGGCGCTCGAGATGCGCGAGGGTCTGCAAACCAACGATTTGCTTGACAGGCTGGCCGCCGACGAGCGCCTCGGCCTCAACCGCGACGAGCTCGGCGCCTTGGTGACCCAGCCGCTGGAACTCGCCGGCACGGCGGGCCGCCAGGTCGACGCGGTGGCGCGGCAGGTGGAGACGATCGTCGCGGCGAATCCCGAGGCCGCTGCCTACCAGCCAGGCGCGGTGCTCTGAACGCACTCCAACTCCGGAAAACTTCACAATCCGTCCCCAGATTGCCCGACCCCCCCGGTTTTTGGGAGGTTTGAGGCAACTGGGGACGGATTGTGAAGTTGATAGCCCGGTTACTTGTCGAGCAGCGCGTCCTTCCACTTCACCGGCTTGCCGGTGCGCAGCAGCGCGTTGTCGTAGATCTTGCTCGCCAGCAAGACGATGGCCACGGTGGTGGCAATCAAGATCACCAGCGACAGCACCGGCTCCCATACCGCGCCTTGCTCCTGGAATACCCGCATGGGCACCGCAACCGGAGCGGAGAACGGGATGTAGCTCATGACGGTGAGTGCCGTCGGATTGCTGCTGAACATGATGATCGCGATGTAGGGCAGCATGACGAGCCACATGATGGGCTGTTGCACGTTGGCGAGGTCTTCCGTCCTCGATACCAGCGACGCCGCAGCCGCGTAGAGCGACGCGATCATCACGAAGCCCACGAGGAACAACACGATGAACCAGCCGATGGGGGCGGCCAGGTTCTGCACGGGCAGGGCGGTGCCGTTGATGGCCATGCCCAGGAACGCGACGCCCGCCATGAGCAGGATCTGCGCCAATGCAGCGGCAGAGTTACCGAGAATCTTGCCCGTGAGCAGGGCCTTCGACGTGACGGATGCTAGCAGGATCTCCACGATGCGGGTCTGTTTTTCTTCCACCACCGAGTTCGCGATGCTCATGCCGAAGGTGATGGCAGCCATCATCCACACGATGCCGAAACCGAGGGCTAGGAAATAGGTGATCATCGGGTTCGGCCCATCGACGGGGCTGCCGTCGGCAGCAACCTTCTGCACCACCTCGATTTCGGGGTAGTGGGATACAGCACTCATGACGCTTTCAGGTGGGCTGTCCAGCGTGAACACTTTCACGCCCGTGGGTGACGACTGGCTCGCGACGATCGCCGCATCCGCGTCTTCGGCCTGCACTGCCTTGCGGGCGGCCTCCTCGTCAGCAACTTCCTTCACCTCAAGGTTGGGTACGCCGTCGAGTTTTGAGGCAACGTCTTTGGTCGCGACGACGCTCGGTGCGTCCCCCTCCATCAGGTCGCCGAGCAAGGGGGCGAAGACGAAGGCGGCCAGCATGATGACCAGGGTGACCACCGTCGAGATGATGAACGACTTGGAGAGTACCCGCGTCATGATTTCGCGCTTGGCGACCACACCAACGATGGACGAGAACGACGGGGAAGGCGTGAGCTTGGGGGTCTGCTGGGGGGTCTGCGTGGTGGTCACTGTGCCAACTCCTTGTAGATCTCGTGCAGGGTGCGCTGGACGGGGCCGAAGCGCTGGACACGGCCACGCTGGAGTGCGTCGGCGAGCACCCGGTTGGCCTGCGTGTCGTCGGGGCAGCGGAACTTGACGTAGTTGCCGTCGAATTCGATGACGTTGACGCCGGCGTCACGCACCCAGCCGGTGTCACTGTCGATGACGAGCTCCCACTCGTCACGCTGGTCGGCGGCGAGAATCTCCGCTCTGGTGCCGCTCGCGCGAATCTCACCGCCAGCGATGATGACGAGCTCGTCACACAGCCGCTCCACCACGTCGAGCTGGTGCGACGAGAACAGTACCGGCGCACCGGTAGCAGCGACGTCGCGCAGCACAGCGAGGGTTTGGTCGACGGCGCCCGGATCGAGACCGGAGAACGGCTCGTCGAGGATGAGCGCGGCCGGCTCGTGCACCAGGGCGGCGGCGATCTGGGCGCGCTGTTGGTTTCCGAGCGAGAGCGATTCGAGCGTGTCCTTCGGGTCACCGTTGAGCTGGAGCTGCTCAAGAAGTTCTAGCCCGCGGCGCTTCGCCTCGGCAGTCGACTTCCCGTGCAGCTGGCCGAGGTAGACGAGCTGGTCGATGACCTTCATCTTCGGGTAGAGCCCGCGCTCCTCGGGCATGTAGCCGATGTTGGAGCGGAACTCCCGCGTGATGGGTTTGCCGTCGACGAGCACCTCACCCTCCGTGGCCGCCAGGACGCCCAGGATGATACGCATCGTGGTGGTTTTGCCGGCGCCGTTGCCGCCGACGAAACCAGTCATGAGGCCAGGCTTGATGTCGAAGGAGACATCCTTCAGGACATGCTTCTCACCGAAGAATCGGTGCACATTTCGTACGCTGATCATGCCTTGAACGCTACCGACGGGGAGGGTCGTCGCACTTCCCTCTGGTGAGGGGTTTTGCAGTTCCCCCGAGCGGGGGATCAGCTGTGCGAGGGGGAGACGAGCCCGTGCTCGTATGCCCAAATCACCGCCGCGATGCGGTCGCGCAGCCCAAGCTTCATGAGGATGTTCGACACGTGCGTTTTCACCGTCTCCGGGCTCACGACGAGTTCGTCGGCGATCTCCGCATTCGATAATCCACGTGCGAGCGCGAGCAGGGTGTCGCGTTCCCTCGACGTGAGCGCGTCCACCTGGGGTGCGCTCGTCGGCGCTGGCCGTGTGCTGGTGAAGCGGGCGATCACCCGACGTGTCACCTGCGGGCTGAGCAGCCCGTCGCCGGCGCCCAGGACGTGGATGGCGTCGATCAGCTGTTCGGCTTCGGCGGTTTTCAGGAGAAATCCGGAGGCGCCCGCCTGCAGCGTCTCGAAGAGGAAATCGTCGCGATCGAACGTGGTCAGGATGAGTACCGACGACGGGCACCCCGCTTCGGTGAGCTTGCGGGTGGCTTCGATGCCATCCATCACCGGCATCTGCACGTCCATGCAGATCACGTCGGGTTCTAACTCGAGCGCGAGCTGCACGCCTTCCTCGCCGTTGCTCGCTTGGCCCACCACCTCGATGCCCGGCTCTGTGTTCAAGATGGTGGCGAACCCGGAGCGGATGAGCGCTTGGTCGTCCACGAGTAGGACAGTGGTCATCGTGCAGCTCCTGCCGGGATGGTGGCGCGGATGCGGAATCCGCCACGAGGTTTCGGACCTGCATCTAGAGTGCCACCGACGGCGGTGATTCGCTCGCGCATCCCAATGAGCCCAGTGCCGGTGCCCGGCAGCGTGGTTGCAGCGCCGCGCCCATCGTCGGCGATTTCCAGCTCGACGGCGTCCGGTAGTCCGCGCAGCCGCACGTGCACCGTCGCGTGTGGGCCGGCGTGTTTGGCCGCGTTGGTGAGGGCTTCCTGGGCGGCGCGGTAGAGCGCGAGTTCAGCGGCGGGGGTGAGCTCAGGAAGGGTGCCGATCTCCTCGTAGGTGGCGCGTTGGCCCTTACTACGGGCGGATTCGACGAGGGGCGCGAGGTCTGTGAGCGTCGGCCCGGGGGCGGGCGAGTCGTCGGTGTCGCGCAACGTGAGCACCATGCTGCGCAGATCCTTCACCGCAGCGCGGGCGCTCGATTCCACCTGTTTGAGCGACGCGGTTGCGGCAGCGGGGTCGCGTTCTATGAGCCGACGTGCGGCCGCGGCTTGCACCGACATTGCGGTGACGTGGTGGGCCACGACGTCGTGCAATTCGCGGGCGATGCGCAGGCGCTCCTCCTCGACGGCGGACTCCACCAGCTGGGCCTGGAGCTGCTTGATGCTGGCGTCGGCGTGTTCAAGTTCGGCCCGCTCCGTCGCCTGATCCCACGCCTGGTCGCCGAAGATCCAGGCGCCGGCGAAGAATGCGACGTTGACGATGCTGTTGATCACGATGAACGCCGCTATCTGGGTGGCGCTGATGGCCTCCGCCTGCGTGACCTTCTCCAAGCTCGCAAGCCACGCCACCACGAAGCTCACCCCCATGAGCAGGCAGATCAAGATGCGCACCAACAGCGCCTGGCCGCGCTTCGACGACCACGCGCCGATCGAGTAGAAGCCCAGGAAGAGCACCACCTGCGAGGTGTAGACATCAATCCCGGTGAGAAAGGCTGCCACGGTGTACAGCACGGCCTGCGCCATGCCCGCGACGAGGGGGAACCGTCGGCGCCACACCAACGGCAACGAGCTCACGACGGTGCCTAGGCACTGCAATCCCCACGACTGTGAGAAATGCGACATGCCGGCTGTGATGATGAGCCACGACATGCCGCAACCCAGCGCGGCGAGCGCGAGCGCCACGAGCGCGTCGGTGCGCAACCAGTGCGGGGGCAATGGGCGGGTGTGCATAGTTGCTGATGCTAGCTGGCGGTGGGCACGTGCAGATCCCTCGGGCGGGTGAGATTGCTTGAACGTGGTGGTTGAATGTGGGCGATGAGAAGCAAAGAGAGTCTGCCGCCGAGCGTATGGGTGCTCCTGGCTGCGGCATTCTCTATCGCGATGGGGTTCGGACTCATCGCGCCCGTGCTGCCACAGTTCGCCAACTCGATGGCGAAGGAAGTGTTCCCCGACGCAGCGGTCACCGCGACGAGTGTCGTCGTGAGTGCCTTCGCGGTGTTCCGACTGTTGTGGGCGACACCGGCCGGCTCGCTCGTGTCGAAGTTCGGCGAAAAGGCCATCTACATCGTCGGGGTGTTCACCGTCGCAGCGTCCTCGGCGCTCACCGCCTTCGCACAAAACTATTGGCAGCTCTTGATCTTCCGCTCGCTAGGCGGCGTCGGTTCTGTGATGTTCACCGTCTCCGCGATGGGGCTGCTGATTCGCATCGCGCCGCCGCACATGCGCGGGCGGGTGTCAGCGCTGTACGGGGCCATGTTCATGATCGGCAACATGGTGGGGCCCGTGTTCGGCGGCACGCTGGCGGAGTTTGGGGTGGCGGTGCCGTTCCTGTTGTACGCGGGTGCGCTCTTGGTGGCCGGCATCATCATGTGGGCGAAGATGCCGTCGACATCACCCACTAGGACGACGGGCGGCGTCCCGGCCTCCGCACCCATGACCCTGGCCGAGGCGTTTCGGGATAGGGCATTCCTGGCGAACATTCCGGGCCTGTTTGGGCACGGCTGGGCGAACTTCGGCGTTCGCACAGCGTTGGTGCCGCTGTTCATCGCTGCCGTGGTGTCGGATAAGGCGTGGGTGGCGGGCGCGGCGCTCGCGCTCTTCGCGATCGGCACGGCCCTCGCGCTGCCGTTCGCGTCGACGTTCGCCGACCGGCACGGCCGCAAACCCATGATTATGGGCGGGCTGGCAGCTGCGGGCGTCTTTACGATCATGCTGGGGTTCACCGCGTCGATGTGGCTCACCCTTCCCCTCTGCCTGCTCGCTGGATTCGGCGCAGGTATGTTCAATCCGGCGTCGCAGGCCGTGACCGCCGACGTCATCGGCGGCGATCGGTCGGCCGGCAAAGTGGTGGCCAGCACGCAGATGATGACGGACGTCGGTTCTATCGTCGGGCCGCTGGCGGCTGGCGCCATCGCTGATGCCATGGGGTTCGGTTGGGCGTTCGGCATCACCGGCGCGATCCTGCTGCTCGGTGCACTGGCATGGATCGACACCCCGGATACGTTGCGACGCACCTACTCCTGATGGGAAATCCGCGACGGCGCCCGCGCGAGGTGAAGCGGGGTACGTGCCGGCGATACAATGACGCCCATGTCCGACATCTTGAACGCCGTCGCCTGGCCGTACGCCAACGGCCCGCGCCACATTGGTCACGTCTCCGGTTTTGGAGTTCCCTCCGACGTGTTCTCAAGGTTCATGCGAATGCGCGGGCATAACGTGCTCATGGTGTCTGGCTCCGACGAGCACGGCACGGCAATTCAGGTGAAGGCCGACCAGGAGGGGCTCACCGCTCGCGAGACCGCGGACAAGTACCACGCCCAGATCGTGCAAGACCTGCAGGGCCTCGGGCTCAGCTACGACCTCTACACCCGCACCACGACGCCGAATCACGCCACCGTTGTGCAAGACGTGTTCCTCGCGCTGCTTGACAACGGCTACCTCACCAAGCAGTCGCAGATGGGCGCGATCTCCCCGTCGACCGGGCGCACGCTGCCCGACCGCTTCATCGAGGGCACCTGCCCGCTGTGTGGCTACGACGGTGCCCGCGGCGACCAGTGCGACAACTGTGGCAAGCAGCTCGACCCAGCTGACCTCATCAACCCCCGCTCTCGCACCAACGGCGAGACCCCGAAGTTCGTCGAAACCGAGCACTACTTCCTCGACCTACCGAAGCTCGCCACCAAGCTCGGCGAATGGCTCGACACCCGCCAAGAGTGGCGGCCCAACGTCCTCAAGTTCTCCCACAACCTGCTGGAAGACCTCCACCCGCGCGCCATCACACGCGACCTCGACTGGGGCATCCAGGTACCCGTCGAAGGCTGGGAAGACAACCCGATGAAGTCGATCTACGTCTGGTTCGACGCCGTGATCGGATACCTCTCCGCGACGAAGGAATGGGCCAAACGCTCCGGCGACGAGGACGCCTGGCGCACCTTCTGGAACGAGCCCGAGACGAAGTCGTACTACTTCATGGGTAAAGACAACATCGTCTTCCACTCCGTGATCTGGCCGGCCATTCTGCTCGGCTGCAACGGCGAGGGCAGCGCTGGCGGTGAGGTTCGCCCGTCGCTCGGGAAGCTCCAGCTGCCCACCGAGGTAGTGAGCTCCGAGTTCATGACGATGAAGGGCTCGAAGGTGTCCAGCTCGCGCGGCGCGAGCATCTTCGTGAAAGACTTCCTCGCCGAGTTTGGCCCCGACGCACTGCGCTACTTCATCGCCGTCGCCGGGCCGGAAAACAACGACACCGATTTCACGTGGGACGAGTTCGTGCGTCGTATCAACTATGAACTCGCCAACGAGTGGGGCAACCTCGTCAACCGCTCCATCTCGATGGCGCACAAGAACGTCGGCGCGGTGCCCGAGCCAGGGGAGTTCACCGACGACGACCGCGCTCTGCTGGCGGAATGCGAACGGGCGTTTACCACCGTCGGAGAACACATCGAAGCACGGCGCTTCAAGGCCGGCATCACCGAGGCGATGCGCATCGTCGGACTGGCCAACAAGTACATCTCAGATCAGGAACCCTGGAAGAAGAAGGATGACCCCGTTCGTCGCGACACCATCCTCTACGTCGCGCTCCAGGCCGTGACCGATTGCAACACGCTGCTCACGCCGTACCTGCCACACTCAGCGCAGAAGGTGTTCGAGGCGCTCGGCGGCGACGGCGTCTGGGCGGCGCAGCCGGAGATCGTCGAAGTGACCGACGGCGACATGACGTACCCCACACTGCAGGGCGACTACACGACGCAGCTGGCAGCCTGGGAGCATCGCGCCATCGTGCCGGGAACGCCGCTGGACAAGCCCAGCCCGCTGTTCCAAAAGCTCGACGAGAAGCTCGGCGAGACAGGCCCTAGCTGGGCGCCGATCGGCGAGTGACTCGGCAGGAGCAAGATAACGGCTCAGTACGCCGGGAAGAGCTCATGCTGGAGCGCGACGAGCAACGCACGCTCAGGAGGCGGAGGCTCGTCGGGCAGCGGGGGCTCGGGCGGATGCGCGTCCCATGGCTCGGGAGGGGGCTCTTCCAGGACCCGCTTGGGCGGTGAGGTGATGCGGTGCACGCCGAGATCGTCGACGACGAACTCCCACCCGTGCGGCGTTCGCCAGTGGAACGCACCCGGTGCGGGCTGCCGGAGGACGAAGCCGCCGAATGTCTTGGCGCGATGCGTCCGCCGTGACAATGGCGCCAGGTTGCCGGGCCTCGTCTGGCCAGGCGTTCCGTCGTCGCGATAGGGCTCGATGTGATCGAGATCGCAGGACCGCGACGGCCGGGTGCCGTAGGGAAACACCTCCGTTGGGTGACGCTGCTGCATGGCGAAGCGCAGCGGCAACGAGGGGTCGTGCTGATGCTCTGGGGTGAGGCGACGGATATCTACGACGGGGCGAACCGTCACCTTGGAACCCGCGAGGAAGCGGGGGAGGTCCTCGCTGAGTAGTGTGCCCCATCGCTCGACCCACGCAGCGCCGGTGCCGTCGTCGTCGGGGTCGAGCGCGGGATCGGTGGCGTCCATGTGTACCACGAGCGTGTGCGTGGGCAGCGCGTCCTGCCCGAGTGCTGCACGAGCGAGCTCGCCCACGGCGGCAGCCCGGCGGATCTGGAGCTTGTCGTCTGCCGTCAGCACCGCGTGCGGGTCGTCGTGTTCTGGAAGACGTTTCGCGAGCTCCGAGATGGCGCCCTCGAAATCGACGGCGTCTCTTGCCTCGAGCAGACCGTCGATGTGGGCGCTGCCGTGTTCAAACTTGCCCACTCGCACGTGCCTGCGCGCGGACTGGCGCTGCCGTTGGCGCTGCGCCTCCTCGGAGCATGCCAGCGCGATGTAATGCGGCACACGTTGGACGACCGTCGACCAAGCGAGCGTGCGACGCGCGACGTCGACCAACTCATCGACGCGGCGGGCGGCCTCGAGCGTGAGGCCGTTACACAGATCTTCGACTTCCGCGGCCTCGTGCCACCAGAGCTCGCCGGCGAGGAAGCGCTGCCACATGATGGGGTGGCGGTGCTGCACCGACAAAATGGCGTGGAGCTTCATGAACATCGCACCTGGGCTGATACCCAGCACCGCGGCAGCTTCGAGTGCGAAGAATTCACCCACCGCGGGCGCACCGAGACGCCCCGTGATGGCGGCTTCCTGGGCAATCTGCTCGATGGCGTCCTGCACGTCGGAGCGCGTCACGTGGTATTCCTCGGCCGCTCGCGCAAGACCGACGACCTCCGCGATCTGCGCCAGCTTGCGCTGCTGGCGTGCGTCGGCAGCGAGCCGCAACGCGTCGATTCCAGTTGCCGTCAACATCCTTGTTCACCCCCTTCTTCCAGGTACGTGCAACACTGTAGACGGCACCTCTGACAATTTTGGATGCCCTTGTCAGCGTGGGTTTACGGGGTTATCCATCCGATCGTTGAGGAGAGCGCGCGTTTTCCTCCAGCCTGATCGTTGAGGATGCCGCGCGGTACCCCCGCCCGATCGTTGAGGAGACCGCGCGGTACCCCCGCCCGATCGTTCAGGAGACCGCGAAGCGGTCGTCTCGAAACGATCTCAAGGAGGCCTGCCTCACCAGGAGCCGGCGCTGCCGCCGCCGAAGCCACCGCCGCCGCTAAACCCGGAACCGCCCGAGGAACTCGTGCTCGCGTGGGCTGCGGATGCGGCATTCACTGAGTCTGAGAACGAGCTGGCGAAGTTGTTGGCCATCGAGTTGTAGAACCAGGCGTCGTAGGCGGCGTCACTGGCAATCCAGCTTCGGTCAGCGCGGTAGCGGCCTTCGCGCTCGAGTTGCTCGAATACTTTCGCCCAGCGGTCCGCAGTTCCGAAGACCATGGCGAAGGGGAGGTATCGGCTGAAGACATCGATACCTTCCTCGAACTTGATCTGATCCGCCTCGGCGGTGCGCAGGTACAGCTCAAACCCGCGCGCCTGCTGCAGCATTGCCGAGCCACGCGCAGTGCGGCGCTTGCTGTTCATACCCACCACAATGAGGCCAATGCCCAACACGACCAGGGGCAGCCCCAGCAGGGCCAGGGAATGCTGATACAACAACCAGCCGAGCCCCGCCCCGGCCAGGGCGATGACGACACCGAGCGTAGACTTCTTCACGCCGCTCGTCCGCGGATCCTGCACGAACCACTTGTTCTTCGTCATCTGGTGGTAGAGCCCCCGACGTGCCTGTGCCATGACGTCGTGGAAACGCTCGTCGCGCAACTCCTGCGTAGTGCGCGTCTGCTTGCCCTCGAAAATGAGGTTGAGCAGCATGTACTCGAAGGTGTGGAGCCCCTCGGTGTTCTTGCCCAGCGCGCGCAGCGTGAAGTCCTTGCCATTCGGGTCGGGGATGATCTGGAGATAGCCGCGTACGGCGAGGTCGATGATAGTGGCGGACACATCGATGCCGTCCGCCGTCGCGTCGATGAGTGTGCCGATCTCGCCAGGCGTGGCGCCCGCCGGCGGCTGGAACTGCACCGCGACGGGAATCTTGCTCGTATTTTTGAGTCCGACCGGAGCGTCCTCACCCTTCGCCGGTGCGAGGCCAGGCGTGAGCCCGAGGTACACCAGGTCGCGCTTCGCACGTCGGGTCATCACCCAGGTGCCGATGGCAGCGACGATGGAGAGGCCACCTGCTGCGGCGCCTGGAACGACGCCTGGCGTGAGGTTGGATTCGAGGGTGGGTATGCGTCGCTTACTGGGTGTCGCGCCGTTGAATGTGCCCTTGGGGAAGCCCGCGACGAGCTGGACGCCCTGCCTGGTGGGGATGCGGTCGATGTGAATGTAGGACTTGCCGCCATCGACGTTTGCCGGGCATTCGGTGCGGTTGGCGGGGCCGGTGAAACAGGCGGTCTTCTCCACGCCAACCGGGCCGGACATCGTCGCGTTGAAGTTGGTGAACTGCGAATCGAGATTGGAAAACATCTGCCAGCTGAACTCGGCGAGCCCAGATTGCGGGTGATCGTCCCAGGCGATGCCCTTCACCGTGAACTCCAGCTTGTACTGCTGGGGCTCGCGGTAGCGGACATCCTTATCGCCGATTTTCCACTCCACCGCGTTCTGGCCATCCATCACCTTGAGCTTGGTTCGGGCGCCCGTGGGAGAAGAGACTTTCGGCTTGGAATAGTCGAAGACGTATTCCTCGTCGAGATTCTGGCCATCCCTCTGCGTAGTGAAGAACCGCAAGACGGGCCCGCGCCCGGACTTCTGGTCGAACTCCATGGTGAAGTCCATCGTCACGTGGGCGGTGCCCTGCTCGTCGAGCCGCACGTCCACGTTGATGTCGCGGTATGGGGTGCCGTCTACCGCATGGGCGGCAGGCGCCGCCATGAAGAACACCAGGAGACCGGCCAACAACGCAAAGATCCGTCGTTTCGTCATGGGCCGAGTCTACCGAGGGAGCGTGTCAGGGGCCCGGACTGTGCTCGGGCGAGCAGCTGGCAGGCTACTCCTCGACGCCGAGAGCCGCCGCCATTTCCTCACGCAAGCGCGAGAGCAGTTCGGCGGCAGCGTCGCGTGAGCGGCTCACGTCGTCGGCGGGATCCATGCGCACCTCGAGGTAGCACTTCAGCTTGGGTTCCGTCCCGCTCGGGCGGGCGACGACGTGCACGCGCTGGCCGGTGAGCTCGATCGCGTCGGTGGGCGGCAGCTCCGGTGACCCAGGCAGCAAATCCACGACGGTGACGGGCTCGTCGAGCAGCGTCGTCGGCGGATTGCCGCGCAACTTCGCCATGGCCTGGGCGATAATCGACAGATCAGCCACCCGCACCGCGAGCTGTGATGTGGCGTAGACACCGTAGTAGCGCGCGATATCGTCGAGCCGGTTCTGGATGGTCTTGCCCTCCGCCTTGAGTTCGGCGGTGATGCGTAGCACCGTCATGGCTGCGGAGATGCCGTCCTTATCGGGCACCGCTTGCGGATCGCAGCAGTAGCCGATGGCCTCCTCGTAGCCGAACGCGAGGTTCTGCACACGTCCGATCCACTTGAACCCGGTGAGTGTGGTCTGGTGTTCGCGCCCGGCGTCGCGTGCCATGGCGCGCAGCAACGTCGAGCTCACGACGGAGTTCGCGAGCACGCCAGGTACCCCGCGACGAATGGCGTCGTCGCCGAGCAGTGCGCCCAGTTCGTCTCCGGTGAGCATCCGCCAATCGCCGTCCATTCTCGTCGCGACGGCGCACCGGTCGGCGTCGGGGTCGTTGGCGATGACGACGTCGGCCTCGGCGTGGCGGGCGAGGGCGAGCGCCAGGTCGATCGCGCCTGGCTCCTCGGGATTGGGGAACGAGACGGTGGGGAAATCCGGGTCGGGGCTGGACTGCTCGGAGACCTCGATGGGTTTCGGGAACCCGAGCGTGCGCGCGGCTTGCCGGACGACGCGGGCGCCCACGCCGTGCATCGAGGTGTGCACCCAGCGGACATCCGTCGGGGCGTCTGATCCAACGAGTTCCTGCAAGCGGGAGACGTAGGCGTCGCGGAGATCGTCGCCGATGATGGTGCGTTCGTCGCTGCGGGGGAGCGCGGTGAGGTCTTCCGTCGCAACCTCGGCGATGCGGGCGGCGATCTGACCGTCGACGGGTGGCACGATCTGCGAGCCGTCGCCCAGGTACACCTTGTAGCCGTTGTCCTGTGGCGGGTTGTGTGACGCCGTGACGACGATGCCGGCGACGCAGCCGTAGTGCTGGATGCCGAAGGCAATAACCGGGGTGGGGGTGGGCTCGTCGGTGAGGAGCACGTCGTAACCCGCTCCGGCGAAAATCTGGGCGGTGTCGAGGGCGAAGTCGGCCGACTTATGCCGGGCGTCATAGCCGACGATGACCCTTCCTTCTGCGATGCCCTCGTCTTGGAGCCAGCGGGCAAAACCGGCTGCCGCGCGGGTGACGACGACGCGGTTCATCCGAGCGGGGCCGGGGCCGAGCTGGCCCCTGAGCCCGGCGGTGCCGAACTGGAGCGTGCCGGCGAAGACGCTCTCGATGGCTTCGAGAGCTGGGCGTGCGATGTCGGAGTCGCGGGACTCGCTTCGGGTGATCAGGTCGGCGAGTTCAGCTCGCGTGTCGGGGTCGAAGTCGGCGTCGCGCCAGGCGATTGCGTCGTCGATGATGGCCATGGTTCCTCCTATAGTGCGGCGACGATGCCGCTGAGTAGCGATGCCAGCCGGGGGCCCGCGTCCTTACCGGCCTGCAGCACCTCGGCGTGGTCGAGGTTCTCGCCGCTCATCCCAGCCGCAGCATTGGTGACCAGCGACAGCCCGAGCACTTCGAGCCCGGCCTCACGGGCAGCGAGGGTTTCGAGCGTCGTCGACATGCCGACGAGATCGCCGCCCAGGATGCCCGCCATCCTCACTTCGGCGGGGGTTTCGTACTGGGGGCCGCGGAACTGCACGTACACGCCCTCGGGGAGGGACGCGTCGACGCTGTGGGCCACGTCGCGCAGACGCTTGGAGTAGGCCTCAGTCATGTCGACGAAATTGGCGCCGACGAGCGGAGTGTCGCCGGTGAGGTTGATGTGGTCTTTGATGAGCACGACGGTGCCCGGCGCCCAGTCGGGGTTGAGGCCACCGCATCCGTTGGTGAGCACGATCTGCTTGGCGCCCCAGCTCGCGGCGGTGCGCACGCCGTGCACGACGGGGGCGACGCCGCGCCCTTCGTAGTAGTGGGTTCGCCCGGTGAACACCGCGGCGGTCTTCCCGCCGGCGGTACGCACGACTCGCAACGCGCCGCCGTGCCCGCTGACAACAGGTTTTGCGAATCCAGGCACCGTGGCGAGCTCTACTTCGGCGACGGTGTCGCCCAGCTGGTCGGCACCGCTCGCCCAGCCCGACCCCAGCACCAGGGCGAGGTCGATCGTCGGGGCAAGTGCGCTGAGATGCCGCGCTGCGTCGCGGGCAAGTTCTTCCGGAGTTTGCGTCATGCCAGCCAGTCTACGAGTAGCTGGAGGATGTCCGCAGCCGAGCGCCCTCATCGCCGCACCCAACCAGGTGCAACCTGTGCGGCTCTGTCCCGGAACATGTGTCACCTGCCTAGCCGCGACGAGGCGTCGTCGGGAAGCAAGTGACACTTAATCCGCCGCGGGTTCTGGGGGTGGTTGCAACACCTGATTTGTGTTGGGAGTGTTGTTGTGGCTGTTCGTGGTGTGTTGTTTGAGATGGTTTCGCCGGTGTTGGTGGAGCGGTTCTGGCAGGCTCGCCGGATGGGATTGACTGATGAGTTGTTAGGCGCTGAGGTTGGGTTGTCTGAGCGTGGGGCTGCGAAGTATGCGGCTCGGTGTGGTGGGTTAGCGCCGAGGCCGTGGAAGAATCTGGAACGGTTGTTGAGTTTTGAGGAGCGTTGCCGGATCAAGGAGTTGCTGGTTGAGGGTAAAGGGGTGCGTGCGATCGCGCGTGCGCTGGATCGCAGCCCATCGACGATCTCTCGTGAGCTGCGGCGCGTAGGGGCCTGTGTGACGGCGCCGAGTCAGTATCGGCCCAGGGCTGCGCATCGGATCGCGTGGGAGAGGCGTCGTCGCCCGAAACCGTCAAAGATTCTCGCCAACCAGGAGTTGCGTCTGTTGGTGCAGCAAGGCCTTGATAAGAAGCATTCACCTGAGCAGATTTCGGGTCGGTTGCGTAGAGATTTCCCTGATCGAGAGGATCTTCAGGTGTGTCACGAAACGATCTATCGCAGCATCTATCTGCAAGCCAGAGGCGGGTTGAAACGTGAGCTGAAAGCGTTAACCCGTACAGGAAGAACGATGCGACGTCCGCAGCGTAAAGCGGGTCAGCGTCGAAGCAGACTGCCAGAGATGGTCTCAATTTGGGATCGCCCAGCAGAAGCACTCGAACGAGTCGTGCCAGGGCATTGGGAAGGTGACCTGATCATCGGTAAAGACGGCAAATCCGCGATCGCGACGATCGTTGAGCGGGTATCGAATTTCACGATCCTGTGCTGGATCGACCCCGAACGCAATCGGGCCGAGGCCACCAGGGACGCGTTGGTCAAACAACTCGGGCGTCTGCCCGACCAGCTGCGTCAAAGCCTCACCTGGGACCAAGGCCTCGAGATGTGGCAACACCGCGAGATCAGCGTCGCAGCCGACATCGATATCTACTTCGCCGATCCCCACGCGCCCTGGCAACGAGCAACCAACGAAAACACCAACGGCCTGCTACGCCAATACTTCCCCAAAGGCACCGACCTCAGCCGATACAGCCAAGAAGACCTCGACTTCGTCGCTGACGAACTCAACCGACGACCCCGCCGCCGACTCGAATTCGCCACCCCCTACGAAGTACTATC
>JAEZVO010000007.1 GCA_023443125.1 Actinomycetes bacterium | reverse complement strand
GCACCAGACCATATGGTCTGGTGCCCCCACTGTTGTGTCGTGTCTGGCAGAAGGAAGCCAGGGGTGATTTCGATACGTCGCTAACGCGGCTACTCAATCACCGGGTCAAGAGGGGGAGTCGGGCGCGGCTACTCAATCACCTGTGGATAGCCCTCAGTCCTCCGGATCCTCGGGGGAGTTGATCATCGCTTGCGCGGTGCGTGAGAGGTATGTGCGGAGCTGCTGCTCGTCGTCGGGGGAGAGGCTGAGGGTATCGATGGCGTTCGACATGTGGCGCATCCAACGCTCGGCTTGCTTGGGCGTCACCTTGAACTGGTTGTGGCGGAGGCGCAAGCGCGGGTGGCCGCGCTGTTCGCTGTAGGTTTTTGGGCCGCCCCAGTACTGCTCCAGGAACATGCGCGTCCGCTCTTCGGCGGGGCCGAGGTCCTCCTCCGGATACATTGCGCGCAGCGGGGGATCAGAGGCAACGCCCTTGTAGAACTCGCGCACGAGCTGCTCAAACGTGGCGCGCCCGCCCACGCGCTCGTAGAACGATCCATCTGCCATGCCGCCCAGCTTAGTTGCCGCGCTGTCAGGCAGGGCCGCGGGTCAAAGCGACCGTTATCCTCCACACGCGGCCATGAACCCCCTGATTTCGGCGGTTTTTTGCGGGCGTGGAGGATAACGGTCGGGCTGGGGATGATTTCGATACGCCGCCTTCGGCGGCTACTCAATCACCGAAGATTTGGGAAGCTGCTCGGCCGACAGCCCGAAATGACCGTTTTCCTCCACGCCTGCAGATTCTCCCCGAAAACCGGGGGTCAAATGCTTCTGGTGGAGGATAACGGTCAGTTTTCCGAGTATCCCGCCCGCTTCACTTGGCGTCCGACGATGAACGCCCGCGCCACGAGCACGACGAGTACCGCCCAGCCCACGATGTGCCAGGCCAGCGACTGCGCGACGAAGATGCCGCACACCGCCACCAGCACCGGCAGCAGGTAGATGCACGACCACTTGATGTAGCCGCCGAAGCTAGGCATGTCGACGCCCGCAGACTCAGCTACGGATTTCACCATGAAGTTCGGCCCGTTGCCGATGTACGTCATCGCACCGAAGAACACCGCGCCCAGCGAGATCGCGACGAGGTACAGCTCCGGCACGCCCGGATCGAAGCCGATCCGCGGCTCACCCGGGAGCTGACCCGCAATCGAGTAGAACGTCGCGTACGTCGGCGCATTGTCCAGGAAACTCGACAGCCCGCCGGTCACCCAGAAGAACGTGATCTCGTTGAGCGGCAGCTTCGGCGCCAACCTCTCCAGATACTGCAGTGCCGGAATCATCGTGAGGAAGATGCCGATGAAGATGGCGGCCACCTCCAGGATCGGATCCCACACAAACTTGTTGAGCTCGTAGCGCACGCGCTTCGAGCCGAACGCCAGCGAACACCCCGCCGCCGCATACATCAGCAGCTCGCGCACCGGAACGTAGTCCAGCCAGCCCGCCGTACCGGCCTCGATGGCGTGCAGGTCCACCGACGGCGCAATCGCCACCGCGATAATGATCACGCCGAAGAACACGAAATTGAGACCCCCGTCAATCCGGATGGGTTCCTGCTGCGTCTTATCCAGCTCCACTGCCGCAGGGTCTTCCAGCCGGCGCATCTTGTGGTCCAACGTGTTGTAGGTGAGCAGCAGCACGGCCAGCACGGTGAACCACTCGATGAACAGCCCAAACGTCCAAGTGAACGGCACGCCCCGCAGCATGCCCAAGAACAGTGGGGGGTCGCCGAGCGGCGTCAACAAGCCGCCGCAGTTCGCGACGATGAAGATCGCGAAGATCACCGTATGCGCCACATAGCGCCGCTCCGAGTTCGTCTTCAAGATGGGGCGGATCAGCAGCATCGCGGCACCCGTCGTGCCAATAAACGACGCGATCACGCCACCGATTGCGAGGAACAGCGTGTTGTTCTGGGGGCTCGCCTCGATGTCTCCCCGCAGGTGAATCCCGCCGGAGACGATGAACAGCGCCAGCAGCAGCGAGATGAACTGGAAGTACTCGAAGCCCGCGTGCACGACCAGCCCCGGCGCTCCCGCAAGAATCATCCACAACGCGACGGGAACGCCGAGCACCAGCGCGATGATGAGCTGATGGCGCGGACGCTCCCACCACGACGCGAGCGGCGGCACGAGCGGGAAGATTGCGATGCTGAGCAGCATCAGCACAAAGGAGATCAACCCCCAGGCAGGAATAGTCATTGGGTTCTCCGGCAGACGACGAAGCCCGGGTAGGGGCCTCCAATCAGTGCCTGTTTACCCTACTCCTGCAATATTCACGGACGGCAGCCGGGGCCACAACTACGCGACCACGTCGCCGTCGTGCACCTTGCTGGGGTGTCCGACGACCACCGCGCCGGGTGCCACGTCCTTCACAACGAGTGCGTTGGCCCCGATCTTGGCGTCATCCCCGACGGTGATCGCGCCGATCACTTTCGCGCCCGCCCCGATGAGCACCCGGTCGCCCACCGTTGGGTGGCGCTTGAACCGCCCACGCGCGCGCCCACCGAGCGTGACCTGGTGGTACATCAGCACGTCATCGCCGATTTCAGCCGTCTCGCCGATCACCACGCCCATGCCGTGGTCGATGAACAGTCGACGCCCGATCGTCGCACCGGGGTGAATTTCCACCCCGGTGAGGAACCGCGCAACTTGCGAGATGCCGCGGGCAAGGGGCTGCAGCGCAGGCGAGGCGTGCCAGATTTTGTTGGCCACCCGGTGGGCCCACACGGCGTGGACCCCCGGATAGACCAGCGCCACCTCGAGCTTGCTGCGCGCCGCCGGGTCGTCGCGCATGGCGGCGTCGAGGTCTTCTTGCATTCGCTCCCACACGGAGCGCAGCAATCCCTTGGAGTGTTTCATGGTGCCAAACCTAGCCGACTCGCTCAGTCGACGAGGCCCTCGAACAGAGCCGTGGACAGGTAGCGTTCGCCGAAGTCGGGGACGATCACGACGATGGTCTTGCCCGCGTTTTCCGGGCGTGCGGCCACCTCGGCAGCTGCGGAGAGCGCTGCACCACCGGAGATACCGACGAGGATGCCCTCCTCCTTAGCAGCACGACGCCCGAATTCGATGGCCTGGTCGAGCGTGCGCCCGAGGACCTCGTCGTACACATTCTGGTCGAGGATCTCGGGCACGAAGTTGGTGCCGAGGCCCTGCAGCTTGTGGGGTGCAGGTTTGCCTTCGCGCAGCAGCGGCGACTCTTCGGGCTCCACTGCGACGACCTTGACGTCGGGGTTGCGCTCCTTCAGCACTTGGCCGACGCCCGAGATGGTGCCGCCGGTGCCGACGCCAGCGACGAAGATGTCGACCTTGCCCTCGGTGTCGTTCCAGATTTCTTCCGCGGTGGTCTTGCGGTGAATTTGGAGGTTGGCCTCGTTCGCGAACTGGCGTGCGAGCACTGCTCCGCGCTCGGCCGCGATCTCGTCGGCCCTTGCCACCGCGCCCTTCATGCCCTCGGAGCCTGGGGTGAGCACGAGCTCAGCGCCGTACGCGCGCAGCAAGGCGCGGCGCTCCTTGCTCATGGTCTCCGGCATGGTGAGCACGACGTTGTAGCCACGCGCGGCACCGGCGAACGCCAGCCCGATGCCGGTGTTGCCCGACGTGGCTTCCACGACGGTGCCTCCCGGCTGCAGCTCACCGGAGGCGGCGGCAGCGTCGAGGATTGCGACGGCGATGCGGTCTTTCACGGAATTGGCTGGGTTGTAGAACTCCAGCTTGGCGGCGACGGTGGCGTTGTCGCCCGCGATACGGTTGAGCTTGACTAGCGGCGTGCGACCTACCAGTGCGGTCACGTCGGAGTAGATGTTCATACTGCTCCAAACGCCTCTGCACCCGCGGTTATTCCCATCGGCTCCAGGGCACTAGACTCCTTCGCATGATCGTCAATCACGAACGGGTATTGGTCGTCGACTACGGCGCTCAGTACGCGCAGCTCATCGCGCGTCGGGTGCGTGAAGCTCGTGTGTACTCAGAGATCGTCAGCTCGAAGCTTTCCGTCGACGAGCTCGTCGCGAAGAAGCCTGCCGCCATCATCCTCTCAGGTGGGCCCTCGTCGGTGTACGCCGACGGCGCCCCGCAGGTAGATCCAGCGCTCTTCGACGCCGGCATCCCCGTCCTCGGTATCTGCTACGGCTTCCAGGCCATGGCGAAGGCGCTGGGGGGCACCGTCGCGGAAACGGGCACCCGCGAATACGGTCGTTCGGCGCTCGCCATCCAGAACAACGGATGCTTGCTGGAATCCATCCCGAACACCATCAACGTGTGGATGAGCCATGGCGACGCGGTATCCAAGGCCCCCAAGGGATTCGTCGTGCTGGCCCGCAGCGCCGGGGCGCCCGTCGCGGCCTTCGAACACAAGGCCCGCCGTCTCGCCGGTGTGCAATGGCATCCCGAGGTGGTGCACTCGCAGTGGGGGCAGCAGGTCATCGAACACTTCCTATACAAGATCGCCGACATCCGCCCATCCTGGACTGCGGAGACGATGGTCTCCGACGCCATCGCGGCCATCCAGGAGCAGGTGGGTGACAAGCGCGTGCTCTGCGCGCTGTCCGGCGGCGTGGACTCCGCCGTCGCTGCGGCGCTCGTGCAGCGCGCGATCGGATCGCAGCTCACGTGTGTGTTCGTCGACCACGGCTTGCTGCGCGCCGGTGAGGCGCAGCAGGTGAAGGAAGACTTCGTACGTGTGACGGGCGTCGACCTGATAGTCGCCGACGAGCGGAAACGCTTCCTCGACGCACTGGCTGGCGTCAGCGACCCTGAGCAGAAGCGCAAGATTATCGGCCGCGAATTCATCCGCACCTTCGAAGCCATCGCCGCGGATCTCGCTGGCGAGCGCGGCATCGAATTTCTCGTGCAGGGCACGCTGTACCCCGATGTCGTCGAATCCGGCGGCGGCGACGGCGCGGCGAACATCAAGAGCCACCACAACGTCGGCGGACTTCCCGACGACCTCCAGTTCACGCTCATCGAGCCGCTGCGCAACATGTTCAAGGACGAGGTGCGAGCGGTGGGGAGTCAGCTCGGTCTGCCCGACGAGATGGTCTGGCGCCACCCGTTCCCCGGCCCCGGCCTGGCGATTCGCATCGTCGGTGAGGTCACTGGAGAGCGCCTCGAGATTCTGCGCAAGGCCGATTTGATCGCCCGCGAGGAGTTGAAGGCGGCGAACCTGGAGCGCGACATCTGGCAGTTCCCCGTCGTGTTGCTCGCCGACGTGCACTCCGTCGGGGTGCAGGGCGACGGCCGCACCTACGGGCACCCGGTCGTGCTACGTCCGGTGACCAGCGAGGACGCGATGACCGCCGACTGGGCCCGCCTGCCTTACGAGCTGCTCGAGAAGATTTCGACGCGCATCACCAACGAGTGCGCAGAGATCAATCGCGTCGTGCTGGACGTGACCAGCAAGCCCCCGGGCACCATCGAGTGGGAGTGAGCGGCGTCGAGTGCCTTTGCATGCGTTTTCACGCTGCAGTCAGCGCCTAGAGCAGCCGTATAGTGTTGCATTTGTAGGGTATTAACCTACAATTGAAACATGGGGAATGCGAACCATGTAGAGGCGATAGCGCGACTCTCTGAGTCAGAGGGTGTCTTCACCACGGCACAGGCGGCTCGCATGGGTATACCCCGCGACGCACTACATGACGCCGTAGCGTCCGGCCGCATTGAGAGAATCATGCACGGGGCCTACCGCATGTTGGGCTCCGGCTCGTCCTTTGCTGATGAGCTCACGGCGATATGGAAACTCACCGCTCCAGCGAGGTTCACCCACGAACGGCTGCGCGTTGCCGATTGGGATGGCATCACCGTCGGTGGGTCCACCGCATCGGCTCTTCTCGAGATCGGCGACCTGCACGTCTCGCCCTACCGGCTCTACGCGCCCTGGAGGGTAAACACCAGGAACACAGCCGTACGGTTCGCGAGACGCGCAGTACCACGAAGTGACGTGACGTTCGCTCAGGGTTTGCCTGTGACCAGCCCAGAGCGCACCGTGTTTGACCTTGTTGTAGATGACGAGGACCTGTCCCTGGTCGCCGATGTGTTGAGGGACGCATGGCAGGCAGACCGAGACTTCGGTTTCAAGAGGCTTAGGGAGCTTCTAGGGGGCCGTTACAAGGAAGAAAAAGCAGAGAACCTCTACCGAGGCCTCTTGGCGGATTCGGGGCTAACCGACGAGGAAGGGACGCTATGACGTACGAAAGCGCAGCAGCGCTGGAGATGGCTGTCAAAGCCGCAGTCGTCGCATCCTCCCTCGACACGAATCGCGCCATCTCTTCCTTCTACTTCCACAGGCTGCTGTGCCGCGTGTTTGCCGGAGGT
>JAEZVO010000070.1 GCA_023443125.1 Actinomycetes bacterium | reverse complement strand
ACCTTACGGTCGCCGGCCAGCTGGTTGGTGCTGTTACGCGGATGGTCCAGCCCCGGGGCAAGCACCGCGCGTCATCTCGACAGACAGGGGCATCCGGTCGCGGGATGGTGGGGTGTTACCAGGTGGGAAGCTCGCCCTGGCCTGGGGTGACGCGTCGCTCCTCCTGGCTGATGGGACGGTCGTTGATGCTGGCTTCGCGATAGGTCATGTAGCCGTGCGCGTCGAAGCGCCACAGTTCGTTGCCGTAGGAGCGCCACCACTGGCCGTCATGGTCGTGCCATTCGTATTGGAATCGCACGGCGATCTGGTCGTCGGTGAACGCCCACAGGTTCTTGTGGAGTTGGTAGCCGAGTTCCCGATCCCACTTGTCGGTGAGGAAGGCGATCACCTGGTCGCGGCCGGTGATCGTCTGGTCACGGTTTCGCCAGACGGTGTCGACGCTGTAGGCCTGCGCGACCTTCTCGGGGTCGCGTGTGTTCCACGCGTCCTCGGCGGCCTGCACCTTGAGGGCGGCGGTTTCGGCGGTGAACGGCGGGGTGGGTTTACGGGTTTCGGTCATGTGATGGCTCCTTGCTCTGGGAAGGGGATGTGTCAGTGGTGTGTGGGCGTTGACCATGTGGGCGGCGCAGGGTGGTACTCGATGCCGTCCTGTACCTGTCGGGCGCGGCCGGGGCCGGCGAGTCGACCGACGAGGTGGAGGGCCATGTCGATGCCCGCCGAGACGCCGGCCGCGGTGACGATCTGCCCATCGTCGACCCAGCGCTGGTCGGGGCATGGCGTGATGGTCGGGTCGAGGGCGAGTAGCTCGTCGAACCTTGCGTGGTACGTGGTAGCCGGGCGTGCGTGCAGGAGCCCTGCGGCGGCAAGTATCAGGGCCCCGGTGCAGATACTGCTCACCAGGGCACCGCTCTCGGCGGCGTCGCACAGCCACCGCAGGTGGTCAGTGTCCGCAAGGCGTGCCCTGGTGCCGCGTCCTCCCGGCTCCACGATGAGGTCCGGGCGCGGCACCGCTGCCTTGGCTGCGGTGGGAACCACCTGGAGTCCCTTGGCGCAGCGGCGGGGCTGGCCGTCATCCGTGGCCAGGTCCACCCGCCAACCATCGGCCGGATACGTCTGAGTCCAGTACGACAGCACTTCCCACGGGCCGACGGCGTCGAGTTCCTCCGTACCGTCGAACAGGTCGATCACGATGCGCTTGCTCATGGCATCAATCCTGCCGGGGCGCCTTGCCCAGTGCGAGGGGCAGGAATGACGTAGTGCGCGCAATTCCTGCCATAATCGGTGCGTGCCACACCACGTCGTCGCCCTCGCCCTGCCCGGAGTGGTCGCCTTCGACCTGTCGACGGTTGCCCAGGTCTTCGGGCATCCCGCCGAAGAGGAGTACACCTTCGCGGTGGCGGCGCTCGACGGTGATGACGTCATGACCTCCAGCGGATTCAGCATCGGCGCCGTCCATGACCTGGATGCGTTGGCCCACGCCCGCACGGTCATCATCCCTGGCTACCGGCCCCATCACCGTCCTCATGACGACACGCTGAGGGTGCTCCGCAACGCCTACCAGCGCGGCACGAGAGTCGCGTCGGTGTGCACTGGCGCCTTTGCCCTCGCTGCAACCGGGCTCCTTGACGGGCTGACCGCCACCACGCACTGGCAGGACGCCGGGGAGTTGCAGCGGTTATACCCCGAAATCACGGTGCAGCCCGATGTGCTCTACGTGGACCACGGACAGGTCGCCACCAGTGCCGGCGTGGCCGCCGGAATCGACCTATGCCTGCACCTGGTGCGCAGGGACCTTGGGGAGCGGGTCGCCGCCCGTATTGCCCGCCGCATGGTGGTACCGCCCCACCGAGCAGGCGGCCAGGCCCAATACATCGAGCCAGCGGCAGCTCCCACGACACACGGTTTCGCCGAGCTCACCGACTGGATCGTGGACCACCTCGAGCAGAGGCTCAGCGTCGCCGATCTGGCGCGCCATGCGCACTTGTCCGAACGGCAGCTCGCGCGGCGCTTCGTTGCTGAGACGGGACAGACCCCTCTGCAATGGATCCTGCACCAGCGGGTTCTTGCTGCCCGACGCCTACTGGAAAACAGCAGCCTGCCAATGGACGTCATTGCGCAGCGCACCGGCTTGGGAACAGCAAGCACGCTACGGCGTCACCTGCGTCGAGAGATCGACGTGACTCCCACGAACTACCGGCGCACCTTCCGCGCTGACTAAGTACGGGTCAATCAACCTCTCCGGTCAGTACACTTAGCGAACGGTCTAGGCCTGATGCGCCAACCGACGAGGGCCGCGAGGAGCGCTCCGAGGCAGAGAGCACCTACCAGCATCACCCAGATCAGGGGCGCCCCCAGCCATACGCACATACCTGCAAGCAGAGCAGATAGACCAGCCATCCGGAGTGCGGAGCGCGGCCCGTGTTTCACCTTCGGGACTTCGGAGTCGAGGAGCAGCAGCGTGTGGCGACTGTCCAGTGAGCGTGCCATCTCCCGGTAAGCATTGCGCGTCGTGCGCTTGGTGGAGTCTGCCGGGTCAGCGTACCGGTAGATGGTCCTCGTGCCATCCGACGCGGCAGCCCCCTCTTCCTTCTTGCGCACGCTGCGCGGCTTCGCAGAGAGCGTGACGGCTCCCTCCACCGCGGCCTGCACGATGGTGGCTGCCAACGCGGAACCCGTGAAGCGCCGTTGAGTGCCCTGCCGGCTTGCACGAGCGTCGCCTCTGGCGGGATGAACCGCACCGGGATGGTGCCGCGCAGCCGCTTCGTCGTCGTTGCACCGCCCTGGACGACCACGCCCGGCGGCGCGTTGACGAAGCGCTCGTCTTTGATGCGCCTGGGTAGGAGAAGCTTCAATGGGCCCCACACGAACATCAGGAAGCTCACCAGCCCCGTGGCGAGGAAGGAGGGCAGGCGATGCTCGTTCACGAACCCCTCCAACTTTTCATCCCACGTACGCTGATCCGGCATCGGTTTGAGGATGGGCTTTGCATTCGCGACCTTGCCCGGCACGAGTCCGGTGTGCACGGTGAGGATGCCGTCGACGTGTTGGGCGCTGAATGTAGCACCGTCGGCATCGGTGGTGACTGAGCAATCCGTGCCCGCCGCTGGGTGGCATTTCGCCTCCGTGATGCCACCAGGTGCGGTGACCTTCACCGTCGCCTGAGCGATGGGCGGCAGGTTCACGCCGGTGACGTCCCAGTAGAACTCAGGTTTTCCGTCGAAGGTGCGAAGCGCCCCTTCCTGCGTGTACTCGATCACGTAGGTGTGGCGTGGCTTGTCGAGTTTCACCTCCATGTCGGCGACGCGGACCCTCACCCAGCGCTACCACTCCCTCTCATCTTGGGTGACACGCAGCTTCGTAGGGGCGCCCGTCGGGCTGGAGGCCTTGATATCGCTCACCGGCGTGAGCACGAGCTGGTCACCGCCCCCGCCCCACTCTTCGCGCGTGAGAAGCTCCCAGAAGATGCCGTGGCGGCCGGTTTCTCCGAAGTTCCAGTCGATGGTGGTGGTGACGCGCACGGTGCCGTCGGCTTGGATGGCGTAGACCACGTCCAGCGACTCGATCCGGTCACCTGCGGCCCGCGCCGGCTGCGCCAGGCCTGCGATCATCGTCGCCAGCAGCAACGCCAACACAATTCTCACGGTCGGCCGCACCGCCCGAAGTTCCCTCATGCTTAGAGGATATTGCCCCGCGCTCAGGCTGCGCTACTGGCCAGGGGCTAGCTCCGACGATCTCTCGGCGTGCGGGTAGACTCTGCGCGCATGACGGCTGGAAGACTCGACGTGTGGCTGTGGTGCGTGCGGCTCGCTAAGACGAGGTCGCTCGCGAACAAGGCCGTCTCTGGCGGACACGTGCGTCTCAACGGCGAGAGCGTGAAGCCCGCGCACTCCGTGAAGCCAGGCGACATCGTCACCATCCGCGAACCCGGCTGGGAGCGTCGTTTCGAGGTGACGAAGGTCATCACGAAGCGTGTGGGTGCCCCGATCGCCGTCACCTGCTACATCGACCATTCCCCGCCACGCCCCGCCTATCTGAGCGCTCCGCAGGCGCGACGAGACCGCGGTGCGGGGCGGCCGACGAAACGCGACCGCCGCCAGATTGATCGACTGCGCGGCCGCGATCCCCAGCAGCGCTCCGGTTGGGGAACCCGTGCGGAGCTAGACTGACCCGGTGGTGTCCCGTCCGCTCATCGTCGCCGTCACAGCGCTCCTGCTCGCCGGATGCCAACTCACGCCCACCTCCCCCAGCGAACCGCCCTCCCCCGCACAGTCCGTCGATCCGTCGACGCTCCCTCGCCCACTGGAAATCACGGGGAAGCTCACCGACGGTGACAACGCGATGCGCGTGGTGCAGGCCCTCGACGAGCTCGCCCACCACCGTCCGGCGCTGAAGCTCGACGTCACCCCCGAATCCGCCACACTCATCGCGCTCGGCGCCGACGATAAACCCATCGCATATCAGTGGGCGAACGACGCGCTCGACGCGGCCACCACCGACTTCCAATACCTACAGCAAAACACCTTCTCCCCCGCCGATTTCCCACTCGATAAACTCGGCACGATGTTCCAGCACGCTGAACAGCTCGGCGTGAAGGGCCAACTCGTCTACCAAATTCAGGAGTACGGTCGCGCCGCCATCACACAATCCATCTCGTCACGCCCCGAGACGGTCACCGTCTTTTTCCAAAGCGACGCCACCCCCGTCCCCACCATCGGAGTGACACTGCCGAGCGACGTCGCGGCGGGCCTGGCCGCCGTCACCGCCGACGACCTCTACATCACCCAATTCGGTTTCAGCAAGGAGCGCGGCTACTGGGCGTTCACTACCGATGGCGACGAGGTCGTCACCCGAATCCGCAAAGACCAGGTTCCCACCTTCGAAACCCGCAAGGAGGGCACCACCGAGGAGCTGCGTTTCAAGGCGTCGCTCATCGACCCGGTGTCAGCCGTGCTCGCGGTGTCCAATGCCCGCAAGAACGCCCAGGAGACGTGCGAACTCACCGTCGCGCAGCCTCCGGAACGCCTCGAGCCCATCATGACAATCCGCTGCGGCACCCGCACCGTGCACACCGACCTCGCCGGGAACAGCATCGACGAAGAACTCACCGACAACTAATCCAGCCCGGTGAGCGCTCCGGAGTCACACACGTCAGCAATACTCAGAGGTTGTCGGTGCTGAACGTGTCGCAGGAATTCACGTCGCCCGACTCGAACCCTGCGTGCAACCAACGCTGACGCTGCTCAGATGAGCCGTGCGTCCACTCATTCTGAATGACCTGCCCCATGGACTGCTCCTGGATGTGGTCGTCGCCGACGGCGCGGGCCGCGTCGAGGATGCGGTTGAGGTCGTCTTGCGTGACATTCTCGATGAGCGAGTTCTTGTCGCGCATCGTGTGGTGGAACCACACGCCCGCGTAGCAGTCGGCCTGGAGCTCCGCACGAACGGAGCCCGATTTGGCGCCCTTCTGCGCACCCTGGCGGCTCTTCGCGAGCGCGCCGGTGAGGTTCTGCACGTGATGCCCATACTCGTGGGCGATGATGTACGCCTCCGCCGCGTAGCCACCCTGCGCGCCGAGCTGGTCGAGCAGCTTGCCCATGTAGTCGGTGTCGATGTACACCGTCTTGTCGCCGGGGCAGTAGAACGGGCCCACCTGCGAGCTGGCAACGCCGCAGGCCGTCTCAACGCGCCCGCTAAACAGCTGCGTCTCCGAGCGACGGTAACCCTCCACCTGAGTTTCCCAGAACCCGTCGATGGCCGTCACGTAGGCGGGCCAGCGGCACTCGGGGTCGCGGTCGACGTCGGCGCCAGTCTTGCACTCGGGTTTGTTCGCCACCTCACCCGACGCCCCACCTTGCCGCTGAGACTCTCCGCCGCCGAGCACGGAGCTGGGGTCGATGCCCAGCTGCGGACCGAGGAAGATCAGCAGCAGGAGCAGTATGCCGCCCGCACCACCACCGACGGCGACGCCCCGACGCCCACCGCTGCCGCGGCCTGACCCGCCGTAGCGCACACGCGACTGGTCAATGCTCGCGCTGTCTTTGAACTCCATGCTGACCCTCCGATCAATGTGCTCTCATGCTACCCAGCCGGGCGGCAGGTTCACCGCACACGACGTCGACCGGTGAGCTTGGAGGTAAAGCTAGGGTTGAAGAATGCGTGTCGTTGGAGTGACTACCCCGGTGGGTGGCCCCGTTGTCGACTTTCACGTCGAACACGGTGCCCACCCTGCGGTGACGCTCTTCGACCTCGGCTATGTGCAGCTGCGGCCCCTATCCGCCGAGCTGATCGACGACGAGATCATCTACAAGGCGCTCGTGCGTGAGGTGGTGCCCGCAGACAACCGGCCACAAGCACGCTTCCGAGTGCACGTCGACCCGAACGAAGACACGCTCGTACCCGTGCAGCGCCAGGCCGCCTACGCGCTGATCCTTTCGGAACGCGGGCTGCTCGGCACCGTGAACTCCGCGCAGTCACACGCGGCCGGGGTTTGGGCGCTGCCTGGCGGGGGCATCAACCCGGGCGAGTCGCCGTCGGATGGATTGCTGCGCGAGATCTACGAGGAGACGGGCCAGTCGATCGTCATCGACCGGCTCCTGGCCCTCGAATCTGAGCACTGGATCGGGCGTTCGCTGAGCGGGCGCCTGGAAGATTTTCACGCGCTGCGGTTCATCTACGGCGGGCGCTGTGAGCACCCCACCGACCCCGTCGTGCACGACGTCGGAGGGTCTACCGAGATTGCCGAGTGGGTGCCGCTGCGAGCCTGGCGGCAACACCACTGGACGAACAGCTCCCGAACCCTGCTCGCGCAGTACGCGCGCAAGCTGTGGGTGTGGGCCTAGCGCTCCCCCAACAACGACGACGCCGCCACCAGCGCGGGTGCTGGCAGCGGCGTCGACTCGTCGAGGGAGATTAATCAGACGAAGCGAAGTACGAGGCGATCCGCAGGATCTCGACGTACAGCCACACCATGGTGACGGTGATGCCGAAGGCGGCGCGCCAGGACTCGCTGGCAGGAGCGCGGCTCTCGACGCCGACGCGGACTGCGTCGAAGTCCATCACCAGGTTGAACACCGCCAGAAGCACGGCCAGCAGCGAGAAGCCGATGGCGAGCGCTCCCGCGCCGGGGCCAACCTGACGCAGGCCGAGGTCGACGCCGAAGAGGTAGAGCACCAGGTTCAGCAGCATCACACCGAAGATGGCGAAGGTGGCGACGACCACCATCTGCTTAAACTTCGCGCCCAGGCGAATGTTGGCGAACTTCATCACAGCGAGTGTCACGCCGGCGGTCACGAACGTTGCGAGCACCGCCATCATGACGATGCCTGGCCACATCGCGTCGAAGAACTTCGAAATGGCGCCGACGAACAGGCCCTCGAACAGGGCGTAGATGCCCAGTGAGACCGGCCCGATGTTGCGCTTGAATGCGACGACCAGTGCGGTGATGAATCCGCCCAGGCCACCGACGATCCACAGCCCCATCGTCAGCTCCGGCGGCGTGAAGAGGTACGCGACGGCGGCGACGAGGAACACCGCACCCAGCGAGATACCCGTCTTGGCGATGACATCGTCGTACGTCATCACTCCGCCGGCCGGAGCCTGCTGGTACTGCTGCTGTTGGAACGGTTGCTGAGCGTACGGGTCGTACGATGCCCCTTGCTGCGGGTACTGCCCGTAGCCTTGCTGCGGGTGACCGCCTGGCTGGGCGTATCCAACGGGCTGTCCGTACCCCTGCTGGGGGTAGTGCTGCGGCTGCTGGTACTTCGTGAACCCTTCGCCGCGACCAAAAATGGGATTTGCCATTGGCTCTCTTTCTCGGAGGTGTCTCCACTCCACTGTAAAGGGCCGAGCCAAGGAACTCCAGCGAAATATTAGGCCGCCCGTATGCGAACTCGAGACACTGGGGTACTACCAGCTCGGATCGCGACAGCGATCAGCGGTCCTTTGCCCAGCTGATGAGTCTCTGCGCGGAGATTGAGGCGAGTCCTATCAACGTTCCAGCAACAGCAGCGCATGTGATTCCCGCTAAGTCTGTGACTCCCGCCTTGACCATCCACAGCCGCTCATCAGCGGTCAAGCTGCGTAACACCGGCGACAGTGCTGTTGCTGAGAAAACGAAACCGGTCACTAACCAAACACAGGTTTCCAACAGCACCTGCATCAGCTGCGCCCGACGGCTGATTCCCAGCTGCAACGCCAGCGCCAGTTCAACCCGTCGCGCACGCACCAACCCGAAACCAAGCATGGCCGCTGCTCCGGCCCCGAGGAAGGGAAGGAACCATGTAGGTCTAGCCTCTAGCAAGGCTTGTGTGCTTGTCGGCTCCCCCTGCGACCTGTTGAGCCGCCCCAGCTCCGCCTCATTATCCACGACGGTGCTGAACAGTAGACCATCTACGAACGAATCGGGTGGCCACACCGCAGTCCAACACTGATCGAACTGCCCAGTAGCTGGCACAGGAACCAGCATCGCCAGTTCCAGGATCGGATTGCGTCCGTCATTGGCGAAAGTAACCACCTGAGCGACGTTCGCGCTTCCCTCAGCCGTTGAGATCACTGACCCGGGAACCACACCGAGTCGCTCCGCGAGACTGTGAGAGAGTGCAACGCCTCCTTCTGGTGCTCCGTCGCCACCGAGGAGCGATGCAGGGTCTCCAACCACCTCGTAAACTGCAACCGGGTTGTCCGGAATGACGTCGAGTCGTATCACTCCCCGTTCTCGCAGCGCTATCGCGCCTTGGATAGCCGGAACCTCACCTAACGCTGTACAGCTCGCAGCGTCCACCTTGCCACGGCTATCAATGGTGCTGATATGCGCGCCTGCAGAACGGTAAGCCCGCTGCGCGAGAAATACATCACGCTTCGCCAGACCATCTACTAGGCCAACGCCAATCAAGGTAGCGGCAAGCACAAGAGCCCCAAGGACAGCGCGAGTCGTACCTGATTCGACGTTGCGCCACACTTCTCGAAGCAGCCCCCTGACACTCACCGTGGCCTTCCCAAGTCAAGAAGACAATCGCATGTGTTGCGCAACTGCTCGTCGTGCGTGGCAACCGCAACGATGCGCTCCTCACCCACCAAACTGTGCACTACGCTACGCACGGTCGTAGCAGTGGTCGGATCGAGCTGTGCAGTAGGTTCATCCAACAGCAGTACGTCGTAGCGCGCAGCTGTTGCTCGCGCAAATGCGAAGCGCTGCGCCTCCCCACCCGAACAGTGCCTGAATTGCCGGTGCGCCGCTTCCGCAAGCCCAAACTGTGCCAACAGTTCATGAGCCCGGGATACGGCTCGACGCAGCTCCCATCCCTGCGCGAGCAGCGGTAATGCCACTTGATCGACGAGTGTGCGGCGGGCGGCTCCCACCGGTTGTTGCGGGATCCACCCCACCCGCAGTCCCTCCTGGCCGAGAATCTGACCTGACGTCGGCATCAGTGAACCGGACATCAGCAAAAGTAACGTGCTCTTACCTGATCCCGATGGGCCAAAAACACCTGTGAGCACACCAGGTTCGAAGGTGAAGGTGAGGTGCTCGAACAATGGAACCTGTCCCGGGAACCGGTGCGACATGTCGTTGAGCATTATCCGCATGTCTCCACCTCGCGAGGACGAAGAATCACCTCATGGGGAGGATCGTCGTCAAAGGTGACGTAGGTGATCCCCAGACTTGAACCTAGAATGGTCACCTTCACCTTCGCGTCTCCTGTGCATACCTCCCCTGTGGGCCCGTGCGCAGCAAACAGGGCAGATGGCGGCACGCCATAAGCAGTGAGGGGCTGAGAGAGTTGTGCTTGAGCAGGGATTGTTGCGGATTTGTTGTCCTCGGCTTCCAGTGCTTGTTGGGCTTGCGCCGTCTGTAGCAGTGTAGCGAGTGATGTTGGGTTGGTGATGCTGCGATCATCACCAACTTGCACCACGGCATCTCCGACGATGATCTCTCGTGCGCCAGGAATGGCGTCGTCAGGGAGCCGAAATTCCAAAGCCTGCACTCCACCTTCTGATGTTGCTAGAGAGTCCCCAGGGTCCACCTGGTCTCCAACGGAGACAGCACATGAAGTAAGCGAAAGCTCTTTAGGCAGCCATACGAAGTTTCGCCGAATAAACGGCGATTTTTTACTACTCTGGGCACCATTCAAAGTCATGAACTTGTTAAGCGCTTCACGTGCTTGACGATCAAAAGCACCTGTTTCAGGGAGATCGAAGCCCTGCTGGCGAAGAAGATGCCGCAACGCATTCACATCGTTACCCTGCTCTCCTCCCTGCAGATCACGATAGAAGGGGACTTCGCTTACCAGCACAATTCGAGGTTGATCGTTAATCGCGAGCAGAATATCCCCTGTATTCACTTTTTGACCAGGCTCACAGTGGAGACTGGTGATGGTTCCAGAGTCTGGGACAACAACTGTCACTGCTGCTTCATTGCGTACTTGCAGTTGAATCTTTCTGACATCGGAAAACCCAGCTTCTTTGATGGGGTATGTCACGTTCCCCAGGGACGCATCGACGCCTTCCAAGGCTGGTCTATCAGCAATGAGCCAACCTCCGGCAAACCCCAGCCCTAGCGCAATGAATACTGTGAGAATACGTAGCGTCCACGACCCTGTTTTCGCCTGTCGTGGCGATGGAGACATCACTGCGAGGTCATCCATCTGCAAAAGACGCCGGATTGGCCATACAGATGTTTGCTTCCTCCGTGTTCACGAGACGTTGCGCTTCGGGATCTATCCGAGTCTCTTTCGAGTCGCCATCTCTGTCTTCTGTCCCCGAACGGGATAGCAGATCACGGAAGTCGGCCGCTGTGAAAGGTTCGTTTACCAGCCCCGCGCGAACGAAACACGCCGCCGTCACGGTGTCTAAGTCGCCGTTGGTGGGATTGACAAGCATGTCGGTGTAGAGTCCGGCTATTACATCCACCGTACCGGGGGCGCATATTGCATAGACGCGATCGAACTCTTCAGGATCGGATGCCGATGAGTAGATATAATATCCTTCTTGATCTTCAACTTCGACCTTGATGTTTTGCGCATCGGTACACGATAAGAAACGTTGGACCGCTTCCTCGTATTCAGCCCTGTTGATCTCACCATCAGCCAGCACATTCTTTTCAAAGGCACTGGTTACTTGGCCACGAGCGGCCTCAATTCTTTCAGCATACGGGCCGGTGGGCATCTCAGGAGCACTCGAACAGCTCACCAACCCGAGTACCCCCCGCTACCGCACAGGGAAGGAGATAGGCGACCCGTCGTGTGAATTTCAGTTGGGCATCAGAAACCACTGTGACCATGCCGATCTAGAAGAAGCAGTAAGCCGCACCCGATGCGCGGCCCCACCAGTGGGTTGCCCAGCGCTAGCCGAAACGTAGGCGGTACGACTCTCTGGGGAGTAGTAATATCTCGGGCTATACGATATGTATCGAACCACCCGCGCTTGAGAAAGACCAGCGCAGTCGTTGCTATATCCCCTCGCCCAACTGGGCGTCGTGTAACCGCTCCGTGCACCATACGGTGAGCACCCCGAGGGGCCCTGCACTGCCTTCCCCAACATCGTCGTTGTAGTGTCCATTGTGTTGTTTCCCATCAGTTACAGCGACGCCACTGCGACTTCTTCGTCGCATGTGGTTGTGGGAGGAAGCATAGCATCGCTGTAGAGAGCCTGCTACAGGTCAGTTCCTTCTGCATTCACCTGAAGCGCCACGCTGAGCACTTCGCATCGGTGCCCTCGACGGGATTCGAACCCGCACTGGGGCGGGTTTAAGCCGCCTGCCTCTGCCAGTTGGGCTACGAGGGCGTTTCTCTAGTGGAGCATGCTGAGCGCTACACCGTCGAGAATATCGGTCTCGCTGACGAGGATCGAACCACCCGGCACCCTGCAGGAAAGCTCGTCGAGAATGATGGCCCCGGCCCCGATCACCTGCGCGCGCAGCGGGTGCATGCACGGCTCGAGTGCGATGTCGTCGGTGCTGGTGGCGAGCCAGTGGTCGCAGCAGGCGACGATGTCGTCACGGGTGAGGAGCGTTTCGTGGATCTGGCTGCGCTCGTAGCGCAGCAGCCCGAGCGTGCGCGCGGCGAAGCTGGTGACCGTGCCCGCCACGCCGATCGCCGTGGCGACCTCGGCGAAGTTGATGCCGGCGTTGTCAATCTGTTCGCCCACCCAAGCGCGCGCCGCGCTGACCTCGTCGGGGGTTGGAGGGTCGGCGCGGAAGAAGCGCTCGTGGATGCGGACGGCGCCGACGTTGAGGCTGACCGCGTGGGCCACCTCACGGCCGTGGAGGAGGACGAGCTCGGTGGAGCCGCCGCCGATATCGATCACGAGCGATGGCGATTCGGCCTCGACGCCCGACAGCACGCCCTGCGACGAGAGCCGCGCCTCGTCCTCGCCGGAGATGATCTCGACGTCCACGCCCAGCCGCTCGCGGGCGCCGTGCTCGAACTCGTCGCGATTGGTGACGTCGCGGGCGGCCGAGGTGGCAACCACGCGCAGCTCGGCGCCGCCTTGCGCGTCGATCAGCGCGCGGAACTCGTCGAAGATGGCAAAGGTTCTCGCCAGCGCATCGGGGTGGAACTCGCCGGTGGCGTCGACGCCCTGGCCGAGCCGAGCGAGCCGCACCTCGCGCGCGAGCTCGCGGACCTCGCCGCCGTCGACGCGAAACATGACCAGGCGGATGGAGTTGGTGCCGCAGTCTATGCCGGCGACGGTGCGCGTGTTCACTGGTCCGCCTCCACTCGGCATGGCTTCTCCCAAAACTCGCCCAGGAGCTCCAGCGCCTCGTCGCCGAGCGGATTCACGCCCGGCCCCTTGGCGAGGGCGTGTGCCACCAGCACGTGCAGGCACTTCACACGCGTGGGCATGCCGCCGGCGGTCTTGCCGTCGATCTCCTCGACGTGGCCGAGCTCCTCGCGGTCGGCAAGGTACGATTCGTGGGCCTCGCGATACTTCGCGGCCAGTTCCTCGTCGTGCTGCAGGCGCTCCGTCATCTCGGCCATCAGCCCCGAAGCCTCGAGCGTGCCAATCATCGACGCCGCCCGCGGACACGTGAGGTAATAGGTGGTGGGGAACGGGGTTCCGTTCGGCAGCCGGGGCGCGGTGCGCGTCACTGCGGGCTTGCCACACGGGCAGCGCCAGGCGACGTCGATGCAGCCGCGTGGTTCACGACCGAGCTGCGCGGCCATGATGGCGAGGTCTTCTTCAGTGACTCCCACGACGTCCTTCCTCACGATGGTGTCGACGAAGGCTTCGGGCTCTCGCCCTCCGGCTCCAATCCGATCACCTTATCGTCGTCGGCAGGGCGCTTCGAATCGGGATCTTCCGCGGGTTCGTCGGCCACTTGCACCGACGTCCACATCTGCTCATACCAAGGGCCTTTGGGCGCCTCGACGAGTGCACCCACCGTCTCGGAACCGTCGATGGGGTTCCCGTCTGGGCCGATCACGCGGTAACCCGTCTCCCCCGGCATCACCCAGCCCAGCCTGACGCGGGCCTGCGCACGCACGTACTCCGGGTCTTTCCACCGCTCGACTTCGTCCTTTTGCTCCGCGATCGTCTTCTTCGTCGCGGCAATGCGCTCGCGCTCTTCAGCAATCTGACCGGCTTGAACGAAATAGATTCGCAGGCTCTGCCCGAGCAAAATCATGGTGCCCAGCACTGCGGCAGTGAGCACCACCAGTCGCCAGGTGATGCCCCGGGCACGCATCATGCTGGCGGGGGTCACCGTCGGGTGTGCGGTGCGCTCGGGCTCGTTCTCTACGGACGCCGTAGCGCGCTCCCGGTGGGTGCGCTGCTCCTGACGCGCAGTGGTCCGGGACCGCGGAGTACCGCGACCCGGACCACTGCCTGCAGGACTAGTTTTCGCCACGCGCCAATACTATGCGTGCAGCGAAACAGATCAGGCCTGGAAACGCGGGAATGCCGCGCGGCCTGCGTAGTGCGCTGCCTCGTCGAGGTCTTCCTCGATACGCAGCAGCTGGTTGTACTTCGCGACGCGGTCGGTGCGAGCCGGTGCGCCGGACTTGATCTGGCCACAACCCAGCGCGACGGCGAGGTCGGCGATGGTGGTGTCTTCCGTCTCACCGGAGCGGTGGGACATCATCGTCGAGTAGCCGTTGCGGTGCGCGAGGGTGACGGCGTCGATGGTCTCAGTGAGCGAGCCGATCTGGTTCACCTTCACGAGCAGCGCATTGGCGGTGTCGGTGTCGATGCCCTTCTGCAGGCGAGTGACGTTGGTGACGAACAGGTCGTCGCCCACGAGCTGCACCTTCTCGCCGATCTGCTCGGTGAGGGTCTTCCAGCCGTCCCAGTCTTCCTCATTCAGCGGGTCTTCGATGGACACCAGCGGGTAGGCGTCAACGAGCTCCGCGTAGTAGGCCGACATTTCCTCAGGCGTCTTCTTGGCGCCCTCGAAGTTGTAGGAGCCGTCCTCGTAGAACTCGGAGGCAGCCACGTCGAGAGCGAGGGCGATGTCTTCACCGGGCTTGAAGCCAGCGGCCTTGATCGCATCGACGATGAGGTCGAGTGCGGCGCGGTTGGACTCCAGGTTCGGGGCGAAGCCACCCTCATCGCCGAGGCCAGTGGACAGGCCGCGGTCCTTCAGCACCTTCTTCAGTGCGTGGTACACCTCGGCGCCCATGCGGAGCGCCTCGGCGAAGGAGTTGGCGCCGATGGGGGCGATCATGAACTCCTGGATGTCGACGTTGGAGTCGGCGTGCGAACCACCGTTGAGGATGTTCATCATCGGCACGGGAAGCACGTTCGCGGTGGGGCCACCGATGTACTTGTACAGCGGCAGTCCGGCCTCGTCGGCAGCAGCCTTAGCAACGGCGAGCGACACGCCGAGGATGGCGTTGGCGCCGAGCTTGCCCTTGTTGTCGGTGCCGTCGAGCTCAAGCATTGCGTTGTCGATGGCGCGCTGATCGTTGGCGTCGAAGTCTTCGATTTCTTCGGCGATCACGCCGACGTTGGAAACGGCGGTCTGCACACCCTTGCCAAGGTAACGGCCCTTGTCGCCGTCGCGAAGCTCGACGGCCTCAAAGGCGCCAGTGGATGCGCCCGACGGCACTGCCGCGCGGCCGAGTGCGCCGGAGTCAAGCTCAACCTCCACCTCGATGGTGGGGTTGCCGCGAGAGTCGAGAATTTCGCGAGCCTGGATGAACTCGATGTAAGCCATGAAAGTCCCTTCGGATGTTGGCGTTGAACACTGCCAGTCTAGTGCCCTTCTTCTGGGGCACCAGAGCCGGCCAGCGAAACTGCAAAACTCGCCAACAGTTGGAGCAACCTACGCGTTTTCGCCGGGTTCGACGGCACTGTTGGCGAGTTTTGCAGTTTCAGCCTGGTGCACGTCTGCTTCGAGACGTCGCAGCGCCTTGCGCGTGGCCGCGTCGGCGTCGATGCCGCCTGCCTGCGCCCTCGCCACGAGCGCCACGATCTGCTCCCCCACCTCATCTTCGGTGATCGGAGCATCCGGGAGTGCAATCTCGACGCCATGCGAGCGCGAGCGGGAAATCACCTTGTGGGCGCGGGCGATCGCACTCATCGAGTGGGCGATGCCGTCGAGCGCGGACTTGCGCCCCTTCTCCTGGGCCTTGCGTTGCTCCCAGTTGGCCCACATGTCGTCGGGCACTGGGGTATCAGAAAAGACGTGCGGATGCCTGCGAACGAGCTTGTCAGCGATGCCGCGAGCCACGTCGTCGATGGAGAAGCGTCCCTCCTCTTCAGCGATGCGGGAGTGGAAAAACACTTGCAGGAGCACGTCGCCGAGCTCCTCGCGCAGGTCGTCGTCGGTGCCGTCCTCGACGGCGTCCACCACCTCGCAGGCTTCCTCGATGAGGTGGTTCAGCAGCGACTCATGGGTCTGCTCCGCGTCCCAGGGGCAGCCCGTGCGAAGCTGCTCCATGATCTGGCGCAGCCGCTGCAGCTGATCGTCAGGCACTACTTTATTTGGCGGGTACAGACAGCGAACCGCTGTCGATGGTCATCTGTCCGTCTTGCAGCTTCAGATCGCCGTACCGCGGGTTGAGCTCCACCTCGTCGACGAGGGTCTGCAGCGTGGCGGTGAATTCGTCGGGCGACACCGTCTGCTGCAGTTGGCCGAGCGCGGCGTCGAACGACATCTGGCCGACGATGAAGTCGTGGCAGACCTTGTTCGACGCGTACTGCGGGAGCTGCTGCTGGATGGTCTGCTCAATCTGCCCGCGGGGAGGAGCCGAGTTCTTGAACGCATCGTGGTCCAGTAGCTTGCCGAAGGCCGAGTACACGGCAATGGTGCTCTCCGGCGCCTGCGCAACGTAGTCGCCACACTGTTCCATCACGTCGGTGACGGCATCTACCTTCACCACTTCGTTGCCTACCACGGCGGCGTTGTTCGGGGAGTGCGCGCACCCAGCGAGCAACAGGCTCGCTGCAGCGACACCGATCAGCGGTTTCCAAGCAGACTTCTTCACGTGCCGTACCCTACCAGCCGCAGGGCAACTGGCATTCACGCCCACCGCTGGGATCAGCCGAAGATTTGCTCGACGAGCGTCGTCGCCCAGGGGAGGTAGTCGCCGTCGGGTTTCGGCACCATGATGAAACCAGGCTTGATCCTCGAGCCCGGATATAGCCGTTCGAGACGCAGCTTGCGCGATTCCAGCAGCTCGACGGGGGCGAAGCGCACCACTTTCCCGGCCGGCGCGATCTCCTCGACCCCCGCCTTGCGGGCGAGGTTGCGCAGGTGCGCGACGCCCAGCAGGTTCTCCACCTGCGGTGGCAGTGGCCCGTAGCGGTCGGTGAGCTCGGCGCGCGCGGCGTCGATGTCCTCGTCGGAGCGGATTTCTGCCACCTGCTTGTACATTTCGAGGCGCAGGCGTTCGGAGCTGATGTAGTCGTCGGGGATGTTCGCGTCGACGGGGATGTCGATGCGCATCTGTGGTTCGGCCTCGGGCATCTCGCCGCGGTAGGCCTGCACGGCCTCGCCGACCATGCGCAGGTAGAGATCGAAGCCGACGCCCTCGATGTGGCCCGACTGGTCTTCGCCCAGCAGGTTGCCGGCGCCGCGCAGTTCGAGGTCGCGCATGGCAATAGACATGCCGGCGCCGAGGTCGGTGTTCGCCGCCATCGTCGCGAGCCGCTCGTGCGCGGTCTCGCTGAGCGGGCGGTCCGTCGGGTACAGGAAGTACGCATAGCCGCGCTCCCTGGAGCGCCCGACGCGCCCGCGCAGCTGGTGCATCTGGGAGAGGCCGAGGTTGTCGGCGCGGTCGATGATGAGCGTGTTGGCGGTCTGGATGTTCAGGCCGGCCTCGACGATGGTCGTCGCGAGCAGCACGTCGGCGCGACGCTCCATGAAGTCGAGCATCACCTGCTCGAGACGCTTCTCATTCATCTGGCCGTGGGCGGTGACGATGCGAGCCTCGGGGACGATCTCGCGCAGGTGGGCGGCGGTTTTCTCGATGGTACTCACGCGGTTATGCACGTAGAACACTTGGCCCTCGCGGGCGAGTTCGCGGCGGATCGCCGCCCGCACCTGCGCGTCGTCATAGGGGCCCGCGAACGTGAGCACCGGGTGGCGTTCCTCCGGCGGGGTGGCGATGACGGACATCTCTCGGATGCCGGTGATCGAGGTTTCGAGCGTGCGCGGGATGGGGGTCGCCGACATGGTGAGCACGTCGACGTTCAGCCGCATCGACTTCAGGCGCTCCTTGTGTTCGACGCCGAAACGCTGCTCCTCGTCGATGATGACGAGGCCCAAGTCTTTGAATTCGACCTCTTTGCTGAGCAGGCGATGGGTGCCGATGATGACGTCGACTTTGCCCTTCGCCAGGTCTTCCAGGGTGCGCTTGGCCTGCGCGTCGGTTTGGAATCGCGACAGCTGCGCCACCCGGACGGGGAACCCTGCGAAGCGCGATGCGAACGTCTCGTAATGCTGCCCGACAAGCAGCGTCGTCGGCACGAGCACCGCCACCTGCTTGCCGTCTTGCACCGCCTTGAACGCGGCCCGCACCGCGATTTCCGTCTTGCCGTAGCCGACGTCGCCGCAGATCAGGCGGTCCATCGGCACGACGGATTCCATGTCGCGCTTCACTTCTTCGATGGCCGACAGCTGGTCGGGAGTTTCGACGAAGGAGAAGGCGTCTTCGAGTTCGCGCTGCCAGTCGTTGTCGGGCGCGAAGGCGTGCCCCTTCGTAGCCTGCCTCGCCGCGTACAGCTTGATGAGCTCCGCGGAGATCTCGCGCACGGCCTTCCGGGCGCGAGCCTTGCGTTTCGTCCAGTCGGCGCCGCCCATTTTGTCCAGCGACGGCGTCTCCGCGCCGACGTAACGCGAGAGCTGATCGAGCTGATCCATCGGCACGAACAGCCGATCCCCCGGCTGCCCCCGCTTGCTCGGCGCGTACTCGATGACGAGGTAGTCACGCGCGGCGCCGTGCACAATGCGCTGCGCAGATTCGACGAAGCGCCCCACGCCGTGCTGCTCGTGGACGACGAGGTCGCCCTTCTTCAGCTCGAGCGGCTCGATGCGGTTCTTGCGGCGGCGCGGGAGGCGTCGCTCTTGCTGGTCGCGCACCTGCTGGCCCGTGAGCTCGCTGGCCGTGATCAGCTCAACCCGGGGCCCCTCCGCGCGCCAACCCGCCATGGCCCGTCCCACCACGACGGAGACGCTCCCCGCCGCGGGTTCCCCGTCGAGGGTATCCAGCGACGCGCGAACGCCCTGCTCAGCGCACAGTTCGACGAGGCGCTGGGCCAGACCCTTGCCTTCCACCATGAGCACGACGCGCCAGCCGTCCGCGACGCGGGCGCGGATGTGGTCGATTGCCGCGTCGGAGTTGCCGCGGAATGTCTCGGTGGGAGCGACGTCGAAGTTGCGGTGGTGCGCCCCTTCAGCGGAGTACTCGTCGTCGACATCAGCCTGGAACGGGCTCAGCTGCCACCACCTGTGGCCGAGCGCGAGCGTGTGGTCGCGCACGTCGGCCAGCTCCCAGTAGGCGGATGCCTCGAGGTCGATGGGCGACGTGCCTCCCCCGACCGCCGCGGCCCAGCTGGCGTCGAGGAACTCACGGCTGGTGGCGACGAGCTCACTCGCGCGGGTGCGGATGAGCTCGGGCGCGATGGCCAACACCAGCGAACGTTGCGGCAGCACGTCGACGAGCAACTCCACCCCGTCGACCAGCACCGGGATGAGTGCCTCCATGCCCTCGACGGCTTGCCCTTCGGCGATGCGGCCGAGCATGTCGCCCAGTTCGGGATGCTGGGCGGCGATGGTTTTGGCGCGGGCACGCACGTCGTCGGTGAGCAGCAGCTCGCGGCAGGGCGCGGCGGTGACTTCGTCGACGGTGTCGCCGGTGGAGCGCTGATCGGCGACGTGGAACGTGCGGATCTCGTCCACTTCGTCGCCGAAGAAATCGACGCGGAAGGGGTGCTCAGCGGTGGGCGGGAACACGTCGATGATGCCGCCTCGCACCGCGAACTCGCCACGACGCTCCACCATGTCGACGCGCGAGTAGGCGGCATCGACGAGGGCCTGCTGCACGTCGGTGAGCTCGTATTCTTTCCCGACGGTGAGCGTGACGGGCTGCATCTGCGATAGCCCTTTGACTTGGGGTTGCAGCACGGAGCGCACGGGCGCAACGACCACCTGCGGCGGGCGTTCAGAGGCGATGCGGCGCAGCGCGGCGAGACGTTTGCCGACAGTGTCCGCGCGCGGCGAGAGCCGCTCGTGCGGGAGCGTTTCCCAGGCCGGGAAGTACACCACCTCGTCGCTGCCCAGCCAGGTGGAGAGCTCGTCGACGAGCTGCTCGGCCTCGCGGTAGGTGGACGTGACGGCCAACACCGTCGATCCCTGTTCCGCGATGGCGGCGGTGAGGATGGGGAAATACGCGGGAACGGCGGAGAGATCGAGTGCCGTGACGCCTCGGCGGCGGACGTCGTCGAGGGTATTGCGAAGCGCCGGATCCGACGTGAGGGCTTGCAGTAGTCCGGGGAACTTCACGCCACCATCTTAGGGGGTTGCTCTGACACGGGCATGTGCGCTCCTCGCCTGATCCGTCACAACTCGACGAGTGCCTGAGCAGTACCTGGGTCAACAACGAGGTGTGTGGCCAAACCAGCTCGGAGGGCCGCGTCAAGCGCAACCGCCTTGCGCTTATCTGCGACTACAAACAGGCGCCTCGGAATGCGTCGAAGATCCGCGAGCGGTACCCCCGTGCAACGCTCATTCAGAGCAATACCATCGGAGCTGCCATCCGCCCTAAAAAACATAGAGCCTACGTTCCCCACAACGTGAGCATCGGCAAGGTCTTGCATATCTTGCTCCGAGATGTATCCAGAATCGTACAGGTGGCTGCCATCAGCAGTGCCTACGGAAGTGACGAGCATGTCTGCAGACGCACGAAGATCCAGCACCTGCCTGACGCTCGTTTCCTGCCACATCACCTCGCGGGTTTCGGGCGAGTCAAACACTGCTGGCATCGGAAGCAAATGCACACGCGCACCGAAAGCACTACCGAATCGACCGAGAATAGTGCCCGCATACTCATCACCCAGGTTCACGATGTTGCTTGATCCATGGAATTGCACAACATCAACCGACTGCAAGGACTGCTGTCGTAGCTGCGATGACATGGCTTCGACGGTGGCTCCCCACGCCACATCGAGCACAGTGTCCGGAGCCATCAGCGTGCCAAGGACCGCAGCAGCCGCATGACCAACAATGAGGTGGCGAACTCTGTCCGGCTCTGCATCGTCAACAAATGGCACCGACACCGTGATTCCGTATCGTCCTTGTAGCGCGGTGCGCAAGCTAGCAAGCGAGTCCGCTTGCCGATGAACGACGAACTCAATGACATGCTCTTCACGTGCACGAGAAAGAAGCCGGGAGACCGTCGATCTCGACATTCCTAGTTTGCGACCAACCATCTCCACTTTGAGCCCCTGCACCCAATACAACTCCGCCACATCAGCGAGACGTTCCCGCTCAGCGCCAGACCCACGGCCGTTCCTACTCGCGCTCTTACGTTCAGACATCGGACTACTCCCAATCACTCGGTTGACACATTTTCCCATATTTCACCCCAGCTCTTCCGTTTACCCTCAAAAAAGTGGGAGGATTACTCACAATTCAGTTCATCGTCAGAAAGTCCGCACATGTCAAAGTCGACAGGTTCTACCGTGACAGCCACCCCCACCAAGTACCGCTGGGTGGTTCTTGCCATCATCTTCATCGGCTACGTGATTTGCATGGCAGACCGGTCCAATGTGGGTGCCGTGCTGCCGTATCTCAGCGACGAATTCCAGATCTCACACACCGCGCAGGGTGCGATCTCCAGCTTCTTCTTCCTCGGCTACGCGATCTCGCAGATCCCGGCCGGCCTCGCAATGGAACGCTTTGGAACTCGCCACATCGTGTCGGTTGCCGTACTCCTGTTTTCCCTCGTCACATTCGTCATGGGCTTCACTACCACCGCGGTGATGCTCATCATCCTGCGCCTGCTACTCGGCCTTGCCGAAGGCCCCACTCCGGTGGGCATGACATCGACGATCAATGCCTGGTTTCCGGCGCATGAGAAGGGCATCGCAACCGGTTTCTACATCGCATCAACGCAGCTCGCTCCCATCATTGTGCCCACCATCGCGGTGCTCATTGCTGAGGCACAGGGCTGGCAGTGGGTTTTCCACTGGTTTGCCATCCCTGGCATCATCATCGCACTGGTGTTCTTCTTCTTCGTGCATAGCAAGCCGGAAGAAAGCCCCCACGCCAATGAGGCCGAAGTCGCCTACATCCGCAGCTCAAAGGACGGGGCTGGCCAAGCCAAGACTGAATTCGGTGATATGGGCTGGCTTGACTGCGTAATCCGGGTACGTCGCGTCGGCCTCCTAGACACCGACAAAAAAGTGCTCCGTTCCTGGAACGTTTGGGGTGTGACTATCGGCTATTTCTTTATGAACAACGTGCTCTACGGTATGATCACCTGGATCCCGAGCTATCTCAAAGATGCTCGTGGCTACGAGGTGCTGGACATGGGCCTCATGTCTTCAACACCGTTTATCGGAGGCCTCATCGGTGCCATCCTCGGAGGCTGGGTATCTGACCGTTTCTTCCGTTCACGTCGCAAGCCAACGATGATGATCACTGCACTGATGACGGCAATCATGATGGGCATCGTGCTCGTCACTCCACAAAGCACTACGCTGCTCGCTATCGCGCTGTTCCGCACCAGTTTCTTCCTGAACATCGGATGGTCGACGTTCACCTCTTACGGTATGAACATCTCCACAACAGCCACCTACCCATTCACCATTTCGATCATCAACTCTGGCGGCAACCTCGGTGGTTTCTTTGCTCCGATTATCGTGGGCGCCCTGTTGGATGCGACTGGGAACTACACCGTCGCCTTCAGCTACTTCATCGTCGTGCTCATCATTGGGTTTGCATTGATGTTCACCATCATTGAGCCCCGTCCCCTGGACGAGGACGCTCTCAGCTCGTCCAGCACAACGGCCGCGTGAGGAAGTGATGAGCTATGTCCAAGGTCGGAATCGTTGCCGATGACGTCACCGGTGCCACTACCGTCGGCGCCTTGATTGCTCGTGAAGGTATCGAAGCCACGGTGCTCTTCAACCACCGCAGTCTGGAGGCTGATGCCGTTGGTCATGAAGAGGTTCTCATTACCAGCACCGATTCTCGATCGATGGAGCCTGAGGTGGCATTCGGACGGGTCCGCCGCGCCACCGAAGCGCTCAAACGCCTTGGTGCTGCCCAATTCTCTAAGCGGATTGACACGACGTGTCGGGGCGGCATCGGCCCCGAAGTCGAGGGGATGCTCACCGCTCTCGGCGACGATTACATGGCGCTCATCGTTCCCGCCATGCCGCAGTCGAAACGCATCGTCGTTGACGGATACTCATTGATCGACTCAGTGCTGCTCGCAGAAACAGCTGTGGCGCAAGATGTACGTACCCCGGTAGTGGAATCCCATTTGCCAACACTGTTTGCCAGCCAGTTCTCGCTCCCTCTGGGCCACGTTGCCCTGCGAGATATCCGGCAAGGGCACGAGGTCATCGCCGCTCGTCTGACGCAACTTCGTGATGCCGGCAATCGCGCCATCATCCTTGATGCTGTGACATTGGACCACGTCGACGAAATCGCTCAGGCAGCAGCCAATCTGCGGTGGCACGTCGTCTGCGTAGACCCAGGTCCGTTCACGCAACGGTATGCGATACGTTCAGGCCAGCTCACACCCCAAGCGATACCTGACCGAGCGCTCCGGCTCGATTCGTTGGACGACGATGAGGGCACCGTACTCGTCGTAGCTGGAAGCGCAACGGGTGTTACGCACCAGCAGATCACCGAATTATGTGGTCTGCCTGGCACGGTTCCCGTCGCGACGCTACCCGCTGAGCTTGTTGCCGATGACCCCCGCTTCGAAAGCGAGTGCCAACGGGTTCTCATCGAGTTTCGACGAGTACTCGATGAGCGACCTCCCCGCGTTCTCGTACTCGCCTTGGAAAATGTGCTCACCGGCGCCAAGGCCTCGGTCGAAGACCTGGAAGCATCCTCTGGGCTAGCAGGACAGCGAGCAGCTTCCTTACTCACGCACCGCTTCGGTCTGCTTGCACGTCGCGTAGCTGACGCTTTGGCACCCGAGCGCTGCACCGGTATATACCTCACCGGTGGAGATGTCATGATCAATGCCTGCCACGCACTCGGCGCGAAGGGACTCACCCTCGTCGACTACGTTATCCCGCAGATCGACCAGGCCCGCATCACCGGAGGCCCCTTCGACGGCGTACCTGTCGTCTGCAAAGGTGGCCTCACCGGAACCACACAAACCGCAATTGCATCCGTCAATCGGCTGTTCGACGAAAGGAAAACCCAGTGACCACGACCCGACGTCCCGTGATGGCTATCACGATGGGAGACCCTGCGGGCATTGGCCCAGAAACCCTCATCCAGGCGATGGCAAGCAAGACAATCTATGACGTCTGCGACCCATTCGTGATTGGCCACCTCGACAGCCTCGAACTTGCCGCCAAAGCTATGAACGTTGAGCTGCCGCCCATCAATCTCATCAATTCCGTGGAGGAAGCGAAGTTTGAACTGGGCACTATCGATCTCATGACCACTGACGTGGAGAACGACGCCACCATCGAATACGGCAAAGTACAGGTCCCTGCCGCTTTGCGTGCCTACTCCTACATCGAGCGCTCCATCGAGCTTGGCCTCGAAGGGAAGATTGACGCTGTCTCCACCACTCCTATTAATAAAGCGGCCCTGAAGGAAGCCAGGCTTCCATACATCGGCCACACAGAGATCTACCAGGCTCTGACGAAATCGCAATATGCCTTGACCATGTTCAACGTGCACAAGCTGCGCGTATTCTTCGTATCTCGCCATGTGTCGCTGCGAGAGGCTTGCGACCTCGCCAATCGAGAACGCATTCTCGACTTCCTAAAGAATATCCACCACGAACTCACCCAGCTCGGGTTCGAGCATCCGTCAATTGGTGTAGCAGCGCTCAACCCCCACGTCGGTGAGGGTGGCATGTTCGGCACGGAAGAAATTGAACATATTCGCCCAGCTGTCGAGGACGCCCAGGCACTCGGTATCAACGCACTCGGCCCTGAGTCTGCCGATGCGATCTTCGCTTTCAACCTCGACGGCCACCATGACTGCATCTTGTCGATGTATCACGATCAGGGCCACATAGCCTGTAAGACGCTGGATTTCCAAAATGCTGTGACCATCACGCTAGGGCTTCCATTCATCCGAGCTTCTGTGGATCACGGCACCGCCTTCGATATCGCAGGCGAGGGCATCGCTCAAGGCGCTTCTCTGGTTGAATCGACGCGAGTGGCTGCGGAATACGCACAGCGCAAGATCGATCATCTAGCCACGGTAAACACTCACTGACCCCTATAGAGGAGCAGTTTGGAACCCAACAACCACTTAGGTGGTAGTTCTGCCCCCATACTCGGGCGCATAACTACCACCTAAGGTTAGGAACAGCGCTCGAATGCGGCCCGCGGCGCCTTCTCCTCGGCTGCCCTCTCGCAACTCGACGAGCGCCCTGGCAAAGGTGCATGACCGGTTCCGCTGGTAGTCTCCCCGCATGCACCGCTCCGTCCGCGCACTGCTTATCGGCGTCCTCGCCGCGACGACGCTCGTCTCCGGCTGCGGGTCCCCCGCATCCCAGCCCCCTACCGCCAGCTCAGCCGCATCCCAGGCCGAGGGGTCGCCGTCGGCTGCACCTTCTGCGCCGGCAACCCAGGAGGTAGAGGTGGGGCCGCACAAGCTGCCCGGCACGCTTCGCCGCCCCGACGGCGAGCGTCGCCCGATCGCGATGCTATTGGTGTGGGGTTCCGGCCCGCACGACCGCGACTCGACGATCGGTAAAGCCGGCAACAAGGGGTTCAAGGACATCGCGGAAGGGTTGGCCGCCGAAGGGATCACGAGCCTGCGCTTCGACAAGCGCAGCAAGGCCCATCCGGAGCTATTCGCGGACGAGTACACGCTAGAGGACGAGTATTTCGAGGATGTCGACGCGGCCCTCGAGCTGCTGGCATCCCAGCCCGACCTCGCCGACGCGAAGCTGTTCGTCGTGGGCCACAGCCAAGGCGGCATGGTGCTGCCGGAGATTCTCAAGCGCCACACGGACGTGGCCGGCGGCATCTCGCTGGCGGGCACGCCGCGGTCGCTGTTCGACATCATCGCCGACCAGCAGGTGGCCGCAATCGACGCGATGCAGATCGATGAGAAGCAGAAGCTGGCGCGTACGAAGCTCGCCCGCCAGACCGCTGAGCTGGCGAAGAAGATCGACTCCCCTGAAGACACGGTGCCGGTGCAGCTCACCGGCATGAGCGCGTCCTACGTCGCGAGCCTCAACGCGCTCGATGCGGCGGGCACGGCAAAGCAGCTGAACACGCCGATGCTGTTCCTGCAAGGCGAGAAGGACCAGCAGGTGTTCCCTGACCCCGACTTCACCGAATGGAAGCGGCTGTTGCAGGGGCGCGAGGGCGTGGAGTTCCGCTCCTACCCGGGCCTCAACCACTTCTTCTGGACCTCGCAGGATCTCCCGCCGCTGGAAGATCTCGACGCCCCCGCGCACGTGAGCAGCGAGGTCATCCAGGACATGGCCGAGTGGATGCACCGCACCGCAGGTTAGCCACGACGCCGCACCGCGCCGTGGCGAGGGGTTCTGAGCTTCGACGACGAGCCCGTCGCGGCTCAGGAGTTGAACTTGTTCTGCGCGGCCGCGAGCCCGTGCTGCACCAGATACTCGACGGCGTCGGCGGCCACGGCAGCGTCGACGCGCATCTCGTCGAGGTCTTTCGGGCGCATCTTGGCGAGCACCCAATCGGCCGACGGCTGCCGCCCTGGAGGCCGCCCGATACCGACGCGCACGCGGTGAAACTCGCCGGTGCCCAGGTGCGCGCGAATGGATTTCAAACCGTTGTGGCCGTTGTCTCCTCCACCCAGCTTGAGGCGCAGGTGCGACGGCTCAAGGTCGAGTTCGTCGTGCACCGCGATCACGTTGGCGGGCTGCACCTTATGGAAGCGCGCCAGCGCGCCGACCGCCTCGCCGGACAGATTCATGAAGGTGGTGGGCTTGGCCACCACGTACTTCGCTTCGGGGCGGACGAACGTGGCAACCTCCGCCTTCATGCGGGAATTGATGGAGAAGGAGGAGCCGTGGCGGTCCGCAAGGTCCGACACGGCCCAGAACCCGACATTGTGCCGGGTGGGGCTGTACGTCGGGCCTGGGTTCCCAAGCCCGACGACAAGCACCAAGCGGTCGGTCACTCCGCCGCTTCCTCCGTGGCTTCGCCCTCAGCCTCTTCGCCATCTTCCTCAGCCTCGGGCTCCTCGGGCTCTTCGTCCGGAAGCACGATGGAAGCGACGAGGGTCTCGGTGTCGATGTCGGGCTCGACCTCGCCAGGGAACTTGATGTCGGAGACGAACACGTTGGCACCCACTTCGAGGCCTTCCACCGACACTTCGACCTGCTCCGGAATGTCCGCAACCGGTGCGAGCACGGGGACGGCGATGAGATCGTGGTTCACGATGAGACCAGGCTGCGGCTCGCCAGTGATGACGACGGCAACTTCCACGGCCACCTTCTGACCAGCCTTCACCAGAATGAAATCGACGTGCTCCACCTCAGGCAGGATGGTGTGACGCTGGACCTGCTTGGGCAGGGCGAGCACGGGCTGCTTCTCGCCCTCAACTTTGATGCGGAACAGTGCATTGGCGGTACGCAGCGCGAGGAAGAGATCCTTCGCGGGCAGGAGCAGGTGCAACGGCTCGGCGCCATGCCCGTAGAGCACAGCGGGGGTCTGGCCGTCGCGACGGGCGCGGCGCGAGGCACCCTTACCGAACTCGGTGCGCTTTGTGGCCTTGATTTCAACGTCTGCCATGGGGGTTCCTTTCAACGAAGGCGGACATGCTCACGCCTGTTGAAGGAGCTCGTCGATCACGGACTGTTCGTCCCTCGCCAGGCAACTCATTGAGTGTACCCCCGACGAGCTCACTCCCCCAAACACGGGCCTACTCCGCGAACCTAACCCGATATCCACATTCGTTTGTCAGAACCGCCCGATTTGGCCGAAATCAGCAAACGAATGTGGATATCGGGTTAGGTAGGATGTCAGCTCCAATGCGCGACCGCACCTGCGACCAGAGAGCGCTGGGGTCAGACCCCAGGAGGATTCCGACGCAGGCGTCCGCGTCGGTGGTCGCGCACCTTGAAGAACGCGATGGGCGCCAGTGCGGCGAGCAACGCAAGTGCCGCCGCGACGAGGAACCCTCCCGAGGAGCCGTAGTGGTCGATCACAAAGCCCGCGACGGCCGAACCCACGGCCGCACCCACCAGCTGCCCGGTGTTGGCCCACCCGTAGGCCTCAGCGGACTGCTCGAAGCTGATCGTCGAGGATATGAGCGAGAACATGATGGCCAGCGCAGGGGCCATGCCCAGCCCAGACACGGTGATCGCCACGAGAGTGGACGGGAACGAGAGCAGCTGCGCTGCCAGCAACGAGCCGAGGAGCATCGCACCCATCCACAGCGACAGGGTGAATTTTCCCGACTCGCGGTGCCCGAACATCATGCCCGCGACGAGCGACGCCACCGACATCCCCGCGAGGATGAGCCCGGCCTGCAGCCCGCCCTCGCCAAAACGGTTCACGACGGAAGCCTCGATCGCGGCCGTCGAGCCGATCATGAGGAACCCGACGACGGTGGCGAGCACGACGGGGCCGCGCAGCAACACCGCCCCGAAGTTGCCGCTGCTGGGTGCGAATTTCACCTCGCCGAGCTCGGGAGCGGAGATGAACCAAGCGCCGCCGACGACGAGCATCGCCGAGCACACGACGAGCCCCACCACCGACGAGATCTGCATCGATATCAAGGTGATAACCATCGGCCCAAGCACCCAAATGATCTCCTGCGCGGATGCGTCGAGGGAGAACAGCCGTGAAAGCTTGCTCGGGTCTACCAGCTTCGGGTACATCGTCCGCACCGCCGGCTGCACGGGCGGGAAACTGAAGCCCGCGACGAGGCCCACGGCGATCGTGCCAGCCAGCGGCATCGGGAAAAACGCGATGCACAGCAGCGACGCGGCGCAGATGAGGGTGGTGGAGACGAGCACCGTGCGGGCGCCGATGCGCCCCATCAGACGACTCGTGAACGGCCCGGCGACGCCCTGACCGATGGACGTCGCAGCCAACACGAGGCCCGCGGCACCGTAGGAGCCAAACAGCCGCTCGACGTGGATGAGCAGGCCGAGCGAGATCATGCCGCTGGGGAATCGCGCGAAGATTTGTGATGCGACGATGCGCGCGACGCCCTTCGTCTTCAGCAGGCCCCAGTACGAGTTCACAATTTCCGGATTGTAACCGGATTATCCTGCCTCGTTGCAAGCAATTAGACCGCGCCGATGGCCCACCCTATGGCGCCAGCAACTACACACATCATAAAGCCCAAGAGCCAATACACCGAGAACGCCCGACTTCGCCCTGCGACGAACAGCCTGAATGCGTCGAGGGCGGCCGTCGAGAAGGTGGTGAAGCCACCGCAAAATCCGACGCCGAGTACGGTGGCCTCCGTCGGCGTGAGCGTGTGCTTGGCTCCCATTCCCATCACCACACCCAGCGCGAAGCTGCCCAGGATGTTGACCACCAGGGTTCCGATGGGGAAATGGCGGTTGAGCGGCGCGAAGCAGGAGTCGACGACGAACCTCGCCGCCGCGCCCAAGCCGCCCGCAACCATGACCAGCAGAAACTCAGTCATCGCGCCGCCCCAGCCGCAATCCCAGCGCGGTCATCAACAGTCCGATCAGCAACAGCACCAGCGCAGCTACAAGCCGCGCAGCCGCGTGTTCCTCCTCCGCCGCCAAACCGACGGCATACGCCGAATACGTAGTGAATGAGCCGAGCATTCCCGTCGCGATAAACAACCGGTATGCGCCCCCGCGAGGGCCAGGAAAGCGCACCACCCAGCTCGTGAATAGACCGAGGAGGAAGGCGCCGAGCGCGTTGATGATCAGCGTCGACGCGTACCCACCGCCGAGCAAGTCGAGCGCGTGGCGAAGGCCGGTACCGACGCAGCCACCCAAGAACACGAGCAGGAGCTTGACCCCGAACGGCAGAGATGCCGGTTGGCTCACGCCTGCCCGTCGAAGAGCGACGTCACCGAGCCGTCGAGGAAGACCTCGCGGATGGCCTGCGCCAGCAGCGGGGCGATGGAGAGGACGGTGAGGTTCTTGATCTCGCGGTGTGCGTCGGTGGGGAGGGTGTTCGTGACGATGATCTCCTCCATGCCCGAGTTGTTGAGACGCTCGACAGCGGGGCCGGAGAAGATGGGGTGCGTGGCTGCGGCGATGACACGCTTTGCGCCGCGCTGCTTGAGCGCCTCGGCGGCCTGCACGATGGTGCCGGCGGTGTCGATCATGTCGTCGACGAGCAGGCACGTACGGCCCTCTACCTCGCCGACAACCTCATGCACGGCCACCTGGTTGGCCTTGTTCGGGTCACGACGCTTGTGGATGATCGCCAGCGGGGCGCCCAGCTTGTCGGTCCACATATCCGCCAACCGAACGCGGCCTGCGTCGGGAGAGACGACGGCGAGGTTGTCGTCGTTGTACTTCTTCTTGACGTACTCGGCCAGCACCGGCAGACCCCAGAGGTGGTCGACGGGGCCGTCGAAGAAGCCCTGGATCTGCGCGGCGTGGAGGTCGACGGACATGATGCGGTCGGCGCCGGCGGCCTTGAAGAGGTCGGCCACGAGGCGGGCGGAGATGGGTTCGCGGCCGAGGTGCTTCTTGTCCTGGCGGGCGTAGGGGTAGAACGGCGCGACGACGGTAATGCGCTTGGCGGAAGCACGCTTCAGCGCGTCTACCATGATGAGCTGCTCCATCAGCCACTCGTTGACCGGGGCGGTGTGCGACTGAATGACGAACGCGTCGCTGCCGCGCACGGATTCCTGGAAGCGCACGTAAATCTCAGAGTTGGCGTACGCGATGGCCCGCGTCGGTACCAGTTCCTGGTCCATCAGCCTGGCCACTTCTTCGGCAAGCTCAGGGTAGGCGCGACCAGAAAACAGCATCAGGTGCTTCTGGTTCGAGGCGAATTCCGTGGTCAATATTCTCAGTGCTCCCGTGATTCGGCGACCTTGGGGTTGATGGATCCATCGTGGGCGGCCGCGGCCTCATCCCACTTCGAGCCAGGTCGACGCTTTGCGGCCCAGCCTTCAGAATTGTGCTGACGTCCGCGCGCGACGGCAAGTGCGCCGGCGGGGACGTCGTCGGTGACAGCCGATCCGGCGGCGACAAAGGCGCCGGGAGCGATGTCGACGGGGGCGACGAGCACCGAGTTGGAGCCGACGAACGCGTCCTTGCCGACGTGGGTGGGGTACTTCTTCTCGCCGTCGTAGTTGGCGAAGATGGTGCCGGCGCCGATGTTGACGCCCTCGTCGATGATCGCATCGCCGCAGTAGGTGAGGTGCGGCACCTTCGCCGTCGGGGCGATCTTGGCGTTCTTCGTCTCGACGAACGCCCCGATCTTGCCGTCAGCGCCCAGGATGGTGCCGGGGCGGAGGTAGCTGAATGGCCCGACGGTGGCTCCCTCACCGATGACCGCGAACGAGCCGTGCGTGCGGATGACTTCAGCATCTGCACCCACCTCGACGTCCATGAGCGTGGTGCTGGGGCCGATGATGGCGCCCTCGCCGATGGTGGTGGCACCCTGCAGGATGGTGCCCGGGTGGAGCACGACGTCCTGGGCGAGGTCGACGTCGACGTCGATCCAGGTGGAGGTGGGGTCGATGATGGTGACGCCTTGGCGCATCCACTCGTCGAGGATGCGGCGGTTCATTTCGGCGTTCATGCGGGCGAGCTGGACGCGGTCGTTGACGCCTTCGACCTGCCACAGGTCTTCCGTGACGTAGGCGCCGACCTGCTGGCCGGTGCCGTTGGCGTGGGTGAGCACGTCGGTGAGGTAGAGCTCGCCCTGGGCGTTGTCGGCGTCGAGGTTGGCGAGGCCGACCCGCAGCGTCTCGGCGTCGAAGACGTAGATGCCGGAGTTGATTTCCGTGATGGCGCGCTGCTCTTCCGTCGCGTCCTTGTGCTCGACGATGCCGCGCACGCGGTCGCCGTCGCGGAGGATGCGTCCGTATCCGGTGGGGTCGTCGACGTTGGCCGTCATCACCGTGACGGCGTTGCTGTGGGAGCGGTGCACGGCGACGAGCTGGCGGAGAGTGTCGCCGGTGAGCATCGGGACGTCGGCGTAGGTGACGACGACGTCGCCTTGGATGTTGTCTAGGCCGGCGAGTCCGCACTGGACCGCGTGGCCAGTGCCGCGCTGCTCTTCCTGGACCTGCGAGGTGACCGACTCGTTGAGGCGCCCGAGCTCTTCGACGACTTGCTCGCGCTTGTTGCCCACCACAACGACGAGATGTTCCGGGTCGAGCGCGGCGGCGGCGGAGACTGCGTAGCTGAGCATGGTTTTGCCAGCTACTTCGTGCAGCACCTTCGATTTCTTCGATTTCATCCGGGTGCCGCCACCTGCAGCGAGGACAACGACTGCGGACACTGGTGCGAGATCAGTCAAGAGCGCTCCTAACTCCGGCGTGCGCTACTCACTCTACTGCGCATTGCGTCCCTGTGTCTTGGAACGGTGGAGGCAGCGGCACGCACCCAGTGCAGATGGCGGGTGGCACCTGGTGCAGTGGCACCCCGGGTGGGAGTCGAACCCACTTCGCTAATCCTGATTCAAAGTCAGGCGGGCCCTGCCGAAAGACCAACCGGGGTATCGCCCCTCGAAGGGGCTCACAGCAGTGTATTGCAGCCTGGCCGTACTGACCACTTCCCCGGCGAGCCGGCACGTTGCACGTCGTGTGGGGAGGTTGCGCGTGCGAAACTGCAAAACTCGCCAACAGCGCTCGCTCAGACCCCGAAAACCGGTGGTTTGGAGCATCTGGTGGCGAGTTTTGCAGTTTCTGCTCGGGTCTACTGGGTTTTCCACAGATTGTTTCCCGGATGGGAATCCGGCAGCGCTCGCGGCCATAGTGAAGATGAGGAAGGAGATAGAAGGTGACAATCCGATGTTTCGGCACAGGAGATGCGCTCTACGAGCGCTACCACGACGAGGAATGGGGCCGTCCGCTCGCGCTCAGTTCCGACGAGCGCGAGCTCTTCGAGAGGCTCGCATTGGAAGGCTTCCAGTCGGGGTTGAGCTGGCTCACGGTGTTGCGGAAACGTGCGGCGTTCCGGCAGGCCTTTCATGAGTTCGCCCCGGAAGTGGTTGCGGCGTACACAGACGACGACGTGGCGCGGCTGATGAGCGATGCCACCATCATCCGCAACAAGCGAAAGATACGGGCGGCAATTCGCAACGCCGGGGCACTCGTTGAGCTGCACGCTGCGGGTGGCTCGCTCATGAGCCTGCTCGAGGAACATCGTCCGGCTGAGCATCGTCGGCCAGCCACGCCGGAGGAAGCGCCCAGCCAGTCGGCCGAGTCGGTAGCGCTTGCGACACGGCTGAAGCAGCTTGGTTTCGTGTTCGTCGGGCCGGTCACGATGTACGCCTTGATGCAGGCTGTCGGGGTCGTCGACGACCATGCTCAGAACTGCTGGATCGTGGCGGGGTGAGTGCAATTTCTCGGCCGATGGGTCAAGATTGGGTGCATGGCAACCACTCCGCAGCGTCCGCGCGCCCGTCGTCCACGAGTCCGGATGACCGCTGCCGAGCGTCGCGAGCAGCTCATCCGCGTGTCGCGCGAGCTGTTTGCCAACCGCGGTTTCGAGGGAACGTCGGTGGAAGAGATTGCCGCTTCAGCCGGAGTCTCAAAGCCCGTGGTCTACGAGCACTTTGGCGGCAAAGAGGGCATCTACGCCGTCGTCGTCGACCGAGAGACGCGCGCCCTCCATGACGCCATCCACGCGGCTATCACCACGCCCGGAGCGCGCTCACGCGAGCTGCTCGAGCGCGGTGCCCTCGCTCTGCTCGACTACATCGACGAATGCCCCGACGGATTTCGCATCCTGGCACGCGACTCGTCGCTCACGGAGCCGACCGGTTCGTTTGCGTCGATACTGTCGGACATCGCTTCGCAGGTGGAAGACATCCTGGGCAGGCAGTTCGAGCGTCTAGGGCATGACCCCCGGTTCGCAGGGCTGTATGCTCAGGCGCTGGTGGGGCTCGTCGCGCAAACAGGGCATCGGTGGCTCGATCACCGCGAGCCGGAGAAGACGGTTGTCGCGCGCCATTTGGTGAATCTCGCCTGGAACGGAATGGCGAATTTAAAGCCGGATCCGCACCTGCTGGTCGAGCGTATCGAGGAGCAGCGCCAGGCACACGGCTGACGGTTAGTCGCGCACCACTTGGGCTCCAGCGACGGGGCCCGTCGACAACCGCACCGTGCGCACACCCGAAAACAGCGCGAGCTTCTCGCCGAGCGCCTCCGCGTCGCGTTCTGATGCGGTCAAGAAAGCGCAGGTGGGGCCGGAGCCGGACACCACCGCGCCGAGGGCACCGTGCTCAAGGCCGAGCTGGAGCGTGTGCTGCAGCGTCGGCTGGAGGTTAATGGCTGCACGCTGGAGGTCGTTCATGAGGTGGGCGCCGACGGCGTGCGCGTCGCCGACATGCAACGCCTCCAGCAACGGTGCGGGGATGTCGGTCGGTTGTGGCTGTGAGATGCGGTCGAACTCCCGGAACACCGCCGGAGTCGACAGCCCGCTGTGCGACAGCGCAAACACCCAGTGGAACGCGCCCGTCGTCGCGATGGGTTCGAGGATCTCGCCCCTGCCGCTGCCGTGCGCGGTGCCGCCCATGAGTAGGAACGGCACGTCGGAACCCAACTGCGCGCCGAGCTGCCGGAGCACATCACGAGGAGCGTGCACGCCCCACAGTTCGCTGCACGCGAGGAGCGTGCCGGCCGCGTCCGCGGAACCGCCCGCCATGCCTCCCGCCACGGGAATGCGCTTGCGGACACTGATGGCCACGCCTGCGTCGTCGATGCCGAAGTGGCTCGCCACTAATTTCGCGGCGCGCATCGCGAGGTTGGTGTCGTCGACGGGAAGGAACCCGGCGCCTTCGCCGTGGAAGGACAGGCGGAACTGTCCTGGCTCAGCGGTTTCGACGGTGATGAGGTCGCTCAGCGACACGGCCTGGAAGATGGTGCCGAGCAGGTGGTAGCCCTCAGCATCGGTCTCGCCCACGCGCAGCGCAAGGTTGACCTTGCCAGGCACCCGTACCCGAACCGTCGACATGTCGCCAATCTAGCGGTTGTACGTGTCAGATGGGGAGTCGGCTGCCAGTGTCGGCAGCTGCTGGGCGATGGCCGCGAACTGGCCGACGGTGAGCGTCTCGCCTCGCGCTTCGGGTGCGAGCCCAGCGGATTCGATTGCCGCGCTCGCCGCCGCCGACGAACCGAACAGCGGCGCCAGCGCGGCGCGGAGCATCTTTCGACGTTGCGCAAAGGCTGCATCGATCACCGCGAAGGTGGCGGAGCGAGAACCTTCCGGTGGCTCGCGGCGGGTGAGCTGCACGAGTCCGGAGTCGACGTTCGGCCGCGGCCAAAACACCGCGGGCCCGACGGTGCCTACTCGCTGCGCGTCGGCATACCAGGCCGCCTTGGCCGACGGAACCCCGTACACCTTCGAGCCAGGGCCGGCGACGAGACGGTCGGCCACCTCGAGCTGCACCATCACAAGCCCCCGGCTCCACCCTGGAAACAGCTCCAACAAGCGCAACAGCACGGGTACCGACACGTTGTAGGGCAGATTCGCGACGACGGCGGTCGGCGCACGCCCGGGCAACTCGTCGACTTCCAACGCGTCGGCGTGAACCACCGCCAACCGGGTGGCGGCCTCGTCGCCGAGGCGCTCGCGCGTGGTGCGTGGCAAGCGGGCGGCCAGCGCGTCCTCGATCTCGACGGCAGTGACGCTCGCCCCGGTCTCCAACAGCCCGAGCGTGAGGGAACCGAGGCCAGGCCCGATCTCGAGCACCTGGTCTGCAGCGGTGATGCCAGACATCGCGACGATGCGCCGCACGGTGTTGGGGTCGTGGACGAAGTTTTGGCCGCGCTGTTTCGTCGGGCGAAGATCCAGCTCGTCGGCGAGCGCGCGGATGGTCGCCGGGCCCAGCAGCCCCATCTCAGTCATCGTCGCCCCAGCGGCCACCGTAGGCGGCCCAGGTGTTCTCGGTCACCTGCGTGCAGAACTCGGCGAGGTCGACGTCGAGGAGGTCCGCCAGGAAGCGCACGGTGTGCGGGATGAGGTAGGGCGCGTTGGGTTTGCCACGCTCCGGCTTCGGTGTGAGGTAGGGCGCGTCGGTCTCGACGAGGATCTTCTCCAACGGCGTCACGTGGGCGGCTTCGCGCAGATTCGGCGCAGACCCGAAGGTCACCACGCCCGGGTACGACAGCCAGAACCCGCGCTCCACACAGGCGGTCGCGAAGTCGGCGTCCCCAGAGAAGCAGTGCATGACGGTGCGCTCGGGGGCACCTTCGTCGTCGAGCACCCGGAGGATGTCGTCGTGGGCCTCGCGGTCGTGGATGACGAGCGTCTTGTCGTGCTGCTTGGCCCACTGAATGTGCCGACGAAACGAGCGCTCCTGCGCGCGTTTGCCGTCGCCATCGCGGGTTCGGTAGTAGTCGAGGCCGGTTTCTCCGACCGCGGTGGCTTCGGGCACCATGCGTTCGATCTCCGCGAGCGTCGCCTCGAATGGCTCGTCCCCGTCGCGCGTGGCGATGACGGCGGCGTCGTTCGGGTGTAGCGCGACGGCGGCCGCCACGCAAGGCTGTGCTGCGGCCAGCTCAAGGGCGTGACGGGAGCTGGCCACGTCGTAACCGACGTCGACGATGTGCGTCACGTTCACCTGGGCGGCAAGCGCGAGCGACTCGCCCGGCTTCAGCTTCGACATGTGCTCGGTGGTGGAGGTGTGGGTGTGATTGTCGACGATGCCTCGCGGCAGCGGTTCCGGCAGGGCCGGCAAACCCAACTCTTCCAGCACGTTCATGATCGTCCTTCCTTCTCGGCGACGGCTGCAGCGTAGAGCTCCTTGCGGCGGCGTCCGGTGACAGACGCCACCTCAGCCACGGCCGCCGAGAGTTTCATACCCGAATCTATCCGGGCGCGAACCAGGCTGAGCGCATCCTCCGGTTCCACTTCGACGACGGTGGCCCCCTCGATCACCACAGTGCATTCGCCCCGCACGCCGTCGCGCGCCCAGCTCAGGGCCTCGTCGAGGGTGCCGCGAAACACCTCCTCGTGTGGTTTCGTGAGTTCGCGGCAGCACGCGACGCGGCGGTCACCGCCCAGCGCCGCGGTGGCGTCGGCGAGGAACTCCTCCAGCCGGTGAGGCGCTTCGAACAGCACCATGGTGCGTTCCTCGGTGGCGAGCGCGTCGAGCCGTCGACGTCGCTCCCCGACTTTGCGCGGCAAGAAGCCCTCGAAGCAGAAGCGGTCGACGGGCAGCCCTGAGACAGCGAGTGCGGTCAGCACTGCAGAGGGGCCGGGTAGGGCGGTCACGCGCAGTCCGGCTTCGAGGAACGCCGCAACGACGCGGTAGCCGGGGTCGGATACCGATGGCATGCCGGCGTCGGTGATCAGCGCGACGGTGGCGCCGGCGCGGGCTGCGTCGACGAGCTCGGGCGTGCGCTGCGATTCGTTGCCCTCGAAATACGACACAATGCGCCCGTTCGCGGTGATGCCCAGCCGGCGCAGCAATGTGACCGCGCGACGGGTATCTTCGGCCGCGACGATGTCGGCGTTCGTGAGCAGTTCTCGTAGCGCGTCGCTGGCGTCCCGGCTCGACCCGATGGGGGTGGCCGCCAAGATCAAAACACCGTCGGACATACGCCCAGCCTATCGCCGGCTGCCGGGCGAGCGCGGCGCACTGTTCGCGCGACTGGTTACACTCACCTGCGTGATGACCACCATCGAAGCGCTTGAAGAAGGCCGCCTGCGCCGTGACGAACTCACGTCGTGGCTCGTCACCATTGGCATCACGGCTTGCGCGTTCGTGCTGCGGCTCGTCGGGCTCGCCAACCCCAACAAGCTGGCGTTCGATGAGACGTACTACGCCAAAGATGGCTGGACGCTCGTGCACCACGGCTACGAGCTGGACTGGAAAGAGCACGCCGACGGCCACATCGTCGCAGGCAACATCGATCAGGTCACCAATAACGCGTCGTTCGTCGTCCATCCCCCGCTTGGCAAAGAGCTCGTCGGCCTTGGCGAGCTGCTCTTCGGTCTGAACTCCTTCGGCTGGCGCGTCTCGGCGCTGTTCGCCGGCACGCTGCTGGTGATGTTGACCATCCGCATGGCGCGTCGGCTGTCACGCTCGACGATGATCGGCGCCCTCGCGGGCATCTTGCTCACCTTCGACGGTCTCGCCTTCGTGATGAGTCGCCTCGCGCTGCTCGATATTTTCCAAGCGGTGTTCGCCGTCGCAGGTATCTCGGCACTGCTGGCCGACCGCGACTGGTACCGGTACAAACTCGCCGGCGTGCTGCGCGAGCACGGCATTCCTGATTTCGACGGTGGGCCCGCCCCGTGGTTCTGGTGGCGGCCGTGGCGGCTCGTCGCGGGGCTGATGTTGGGCGCGTCGGTTGCCGTGAAGTGGAACTCCATGTTCGTGATGGCGGTGTTCGGCATCGTCACGGTCTGCTGGGACATCGGCGCGCGCAACCTCGCTGGCGCCAAACGCCCGTGGATGGCGCTGCTGATCGACGCACCGCTGGCGTTCGTGCAGATCGTCGTCGTGGGGCTCGGGGCGTACCTAGCGTCATGGATTCCGTGGCTTCGCACCGACGGCGGATGGGGCCGTGACTACGGCGCTCAGCATCCCGACGACACTGCGGTACGCATCTTCGGCGACGGCCTCGGCTCGCTGTGGCACTACCACAAGGAGATGTACAACTTTCACACCGGCTCCCACATGATGCAGGAGGCCACGCACACCTACGAGGCGCATCCGGCGGGTTGGTTATTCATGATTCGCACGACGGGGATCGCCGCCGAAAACGACATCAAGCCCGGCGATCAGGGGTGCACCGCCGTCGATACCACCTGTCTGCGCGTAGTGTCGGCGCTGGGTACTCCCCTGCTGTGGTGGGCGGCGGCGATTGCCCTGGTCATTGCACTGTGGCTGTGGCTCGGACGGCGCGACTGGCGATTCGCTGTGCCCATCCTGGCGCTCGCGTCGACGTGGCTGCCCTGGTTCCGCTACGCCGACCGGCCGCTGTTTTTCTTCTACGCCATCATGATCATTCCGTTCACGGTGACGATTCTTGCGATGGTGCTCGTACGCTTCCTCGGCCCCGCGGATCATCCCTTCCGACGGCGTCGCGCGATCATCGTCGGCATCATCGTCGGGCTCATCATCTTGAACTTCGCGTTCATCTATCCCGTGCTCACCAACCAACTCATGACGCGCCCCGAGTGGCTCATGCGCATGTGGCTAGGCACCTGGATCTAGATGCCCCGGTGGTTGAGTAGCCGCTGTGCGCCTTCCGGTGGTTGAGTAGCGCCCGAAGGGTGCGTATCGAAACCACACGCTCGCTCCGGTGGCTGAGTAGCCGCTGTATGCGGCGTATTGATCCTTCCATGGGTTTTAAACCGTCGTCGAACTTCAAAATCCGTACGCAGTTTGACCAAACACCCCAAAATCGGGCCCTTCATCTCATCTGCGTACGGATTTTGAAGTTTTTCAGTCGGCGCATCTCGATACGCGGCTTCGCCGCTACTCGATGACCGGGGAGCGGGCTGCCCTGACCCCGGTGGTTGAGTAGCCGCTGTGCGCCTTCCGGTGGTTGAGTAGCGCCCGAAGGGCGCGTATCGAAACCACACCCGAGATGATGTCGACACGCGGGCTGCGCCCGAGGCTCAATCGCGTCGAGCCTGGTTCACCGACGATTGAGCACCCAGCTCTTCACACCCGCGCGCACGCGGCGGGTCAGCGGGAGCGCGCGCCCGTCGCGTCGCACACCGATCAGCGTTTCCGCAAGCCACAGCCCAGAGGCCGTGCCGTTCATCAGTTCTCCGCGTCCGTTACCGCGCGCGTAATATCCCCCTGGAATCGCGGAGGCCCCGACGACGGGGCGGCCGTGGTCGGAGGGGTCGATCGCGAGCTGGCCGCTGGCCACGATTTCCGCGCCCTGGCGAGCGAGGTCGTCCTCCAGCTGGGCCCTGGCGGCGTCGATCCCACTGGGCGTCGACTTCCGACCTACCACGAGCTGGGTGTCCTCGTCGGGGCGGATCAGCCACGCTGGCCCATCGGCGCGCAGCTCCACCCAGCCGACGGGCTCCGCCAGCCGCGCGGTCACCGTCGGAATCCATTGGGCTGGGTTCACGCGCGCCACACGCCCCCATGGGGAGATGCCGAGGGTGTCCACGCACGCGATGGCTTTCAGGGCCCCAGGCTCGCGCGCCCAGGCGAGGTTGTTGCGGTACGCGACGCCGGTCACGCCCTCGGAGCGACGGATATGCGTGGTGGTGACGCCGTACAGCATCTGCGCACCGGCATCCAGGCACTGCTGATGCAACGCCGTCGCGTACTCGAGCGGATCCACCACGAGCGCAGGCGACGTGAGCGCCCGCTCGGCGACGTCGACCTCCGCCCCGGCGCGCACGAAGAGCTGGGCGAGCTGCTGTAATTCCATGAACGCCGCGTCACCCAGGGAACGGTCGACGAATCCCAGCGCCCGCCCCTCGACGCCGGCCTCAGCGATAACCTGCCGGATGAACCCAGTGCCGTGGACGTTGCGGGCGATGTGCTCGATGGTGACGTCGTCGCCATACTCGCTGCGCATATCGGCGACGGTGGACGCGTGGCCAGCGGCGGCCACGCCGTGCCCAATGGCGGCGCTACGGTGCTCCATGTTCGGATCGAGTACCACGACGTTGAACCCCTCGCGCGCGAGTGTTCGGGCGGCGGTGAGGCCGGCCACCGTCGCTCCAAGTACCACAACGTCATGGATCATGACCCCCACCTTACTCGCAGGCGCTAGGATTCCCGGCGTCTACCGAGGAGGATCATTGTCTGCGCTCGAGCAGGATTTTCGCGACGCCATGTCGCGCGTGCCCGCACCCGTCGCAGTAGTGACGGCGCTGGTCGACGGAGTCCCACAAGGCACGACGGTGTCCGCGTTCGCGTCGTTGTCGTTGACTCCGCCGATGGTCATCGTCGCGCTCGATAACCGGGGTGCAATGCGCGACCACGTCGCCGCTGCCGGCCACCTCGGGCTCAACATTCTGGCGGGCGACCAGGCCGACCTCGGAGCCCGGTTCGCCTCGCTCTGCGACCGATTCGAGGGCGTCGAGTGGGAGCTCGCCGACGGGGTGCCCCGCCTCGCGGGCATCGCGGCGTTCGTGCGGTGCGACGGCGTCCAGTTTCTTCCGGGCGGCGACCACACCGTCGTGCTCGGCACTGCCGCGGAAGCGCACTCGTACAAGGAGGAGTCCTTGTCATACCACCTTCGGGCGTTCCACTCGGTGCCTGCACGCCTGCCGCTGCCCCCGGAGGATCCGCGGTAGCCCGCAAATCCCGCCCACAATGTGGACCTAGGCCGGTACAGTAGCCGTGTGACCACCGCCGTTCAGTTGTCGTCCGCCACGCGTGTGATGGACATGTTCAAAGTCGGCATCGGGCCGTCGTCGTCGCACACCGTCGGGCCCATGCGCGCCGCCGCGTTGTTTGCCGAGCGCCTCAACGGCCTACCGCTGGCGCGGGTCACGGCTCGCTTGTGCGGCAGCCTCGGATCCACCGGCCGCGGCCACATGACCGACCGTGCCGTGCTGCTCGGCCTGCAGGGCTACGACCCACAAACCGTGCCTGCGGACATCGTCGCCGACTGCCTGCGCCTGGTCGAAGAGCGTGGTCATATCAACATCTGCGGCGCCGAGGTACCGCTCGATTTTGATCGCGACATCATCTTCGAGCCCCGCACCATCCTCCCCTTCCACGTCAACGGCCTCGTCTTCAACGCCTACGACGCCGCCGGCGACGAGCTCGCCCACGGCACCTACTTCTCCACCGGGGGCGGGTTCGTGAGTGAGCAGGTCGACGACGGCCACGTCGTGAGCCTCGACGCGCAACCCGCCGACGCGATTCCTGAGCCGTTCCAGTACAGCAACGCTGGCACGCTGCTGCGCCTGTGTGAGGCCGAGGGGCTCTCGATTTCCGACGTGGCCCGCGCCAATAATGGCGACGGCGCCGAGCTCGACGCGTACCTCGACCTCATCCACCGCACAATGAACGAATGCATCGAAGCCGGTATGTCCGCGACGGGCACCCTCCCCGGTGGGCTGAACGTGCCCCGTCGGGCGCGACGCCTGAAGGAGCAGCTGATGAGCCGCGACGGGGAACGCGGGCCCAGCTGGCAGTCGTCGAATGATCCGATGGCGGGCATCGACTGGGTGAATCTCTACGCTCTGGCGGTGAACGAGCAGAACGCTGCGGGGCAGCGGGTTGTGACTGCCCCGACGAACGGCGCCGCCGGGGTGATCCCCGCCGTCTTGCGATACTACGAGCGATTCATTCCGGGCGCTGACCGCGACGGCATCCGGCGTTTCCTGCTGGCCGCTGCCACCGTCGGCTCCATCATCAAGGCGAACGCCTCGATCGCTGGCGCTGAAGTGGGTTGTCAGGGCGAGGTTGGGTCGGCGTCAGCCATGGCAGCCGCTGGCCTCGCCGAGGCACTGGGTGGCTCCCCGCTGCAGGTCGAGAATGCCGCCGAGATCGCGATGGAACACTCGCTGGGGCTGACCTGCGACCCGGTGGCGGGCCTGGTGCAGATCCCCTGCATCGAGCGCAACGCGATCGCCGCGGTGAAGGCCATCAACGCCGCGCGCATGGCGATGTGGAGCGACGGCCGCCACCAGGTTCCACTCGACACCGCCATCAAAACGATGCGCGACACGGGCCGGGACATGCTCAGCAAGTACAAGGAAACCTCTGAAGGCGGCCTGGCCGTCAACGTCATCGAGTGCTGACCCACCCCGGTTGGTTCGCCGCGTGAGCGCGTGGTAAATTAGCTCTTCGCCTGGGGCTATGGCGCAGTTGGTAGCGCGTCTCGTTCGCAATGAGAAGGTCAGGGGTTCGAATCCCCTTAGCTCCACCAATTGATCTTAAATGCGCTCTGACAAGGCCCTTCGCCTGCGCCACCTGATCGCCAGCGCCAAACCCTCCCCTTCACTGCACGGTGGCCGACTGCACCACTAACCCAATACTCACACGCGTTTGCCGCATCCGGCCGAAATGGGCTGTTTCACGAAACGCGTGCGACTATCGGGTTGGCTAACCCAATCAGGTGAGGGCTTGGTGTGCACGATCGACTGACCGTCCTAGCGGTTCACATCTAGCATCAAGGCATCAAATCCCGTGATGCTATGATGTCCCCATGCGAACGACGCTCACCCTCGACCCTGACGTAGCCAAGCTGCTGGAGCAGGAGATGGCCAAGCGCCAGACGTCGTTGAAAAGGGTGGTAAACGACGCCCTACGTCGAGGCCTCGGATCACACCACGACGTCGAATTCACATTCCCCAGCTTCGACATGGGATCAGCTAACGCAGATCTCACCCATGCCACCAGGCTCGCTGCCGACCTGGAAGACGAAGCCCTCGCATTCAAGCTCGCCCAAGGCCGCTGATGCTGCTCGTAGATACCAATGTGTTGCTCTACGCAGTCAACGCCAGCTCCCATCATCACGATGCCAGCCGCACCTGGCTCTTGCATGAGCTGCAATCGGGCACAGACGTAGTCGGTTTGCCGTGGGTGTCTCTGCTCGGATTCATCCGCATCAGCACCCACCCGCACATTCTGGAGCACCCACTCTCGCCCGAGGAAGCGATGTCGGTGGTACATGCATGGCTCAATCACCCGCGAGTGGTAACGCCTGAGCCGTCGCCCCGGCACGCTGCCCTCCTCGCGGGGCTTCTGGTGGAATCCGGCACGGCCGGCAATCTCACCAACGATGCTCACCTGGCCGCCCTGGCGCTGGAACTCGATGCGACGATGGTCACCTTTGATCGCGACTTCGCTCGCTTCGGAGTTCGCGTGCTCGTTCCGGAACACGCATAGCCGAGCGTTAGCGCCGACAGCTAACCCAATATCCACACGCGTTTGCCAAATCGGGCCAAAACCGGCTGTTTCACAAAACGCGTGTGGATATCGGGTTAGGTTCCATCCGAGCCACAGCCCCGCAACCCTCAGGAGCTCGGTACCAGCTGGCGCGCCCGCCCAGCGAGGGTGGAGAACACCGTCGCAGTCACGGCTTTAGCCAGCAGCACCGCGGCCAACACCACCACCTGGAACACGCCCGCCGCCACCGGACTCAACCCCGCGAACAGGGCACCGACGAACGCGCCTGGCAGCGTGACAAGCCCGGTGTTGCGGGTCTGATCGATGGTGGGAATGAGGGCTTCGCGCACCGCGTTTCGCCGCAGCCTCAACGTCGACTGCGGCGGGGTCGCCCCGAGCGCCAGCCAGCCCTCCACTTCACCAACCCCAGCCCGCAAGGCCGCAAGATAGTTGCGCGCGGTGAGCGTCGACGAAGCCATGGCGTTGCCGATAGAGATGCCGGCCACCGCGATGATCTGCTGCACATCCAGGCCGATCAACCCCAGAGCCAGCGCTGACCCCGTCGCTACCACACCGCCCGCGACGACCGCCACCGCCGCGTTCCGTCTTCCGGCCGGCAACTCCGCCGCCCGCTTGGCTCCGGTCAGCGACGCCGTGGTCAGCATGAGCAGGATGAACGCCAGCACCAACCACGGCCACCGCAACACCGCACCCAGCAGCACGGAAATGAGCGCCAATTGCAGGCACGCGCGGATGATCGCCACCGCGGGAGCCCACCCCATCTTGACGCCGTGGGATCGCAAGATGACGATCACCGCACCCACCATCACCGACAGGCCAACGGCAAACCGCACCCACTCCCACACAGACCAATCCACCTGGCCGAGTGTATCTACGTCCCCCCATCTCTCTCCCCTAGACTGCCCCCGTGGTGACATTGCTCTTTTCTGGATTCTCTGAGCTCACCTCCATCCCCCCACCCATGTGGGCACTGCTCGTCGTCGCAGCGATCGCCATCGGCATCTCAAAATCGGCTCTCCCCGGGGCCGCGACGTTGGCCGTCGCCCTGTTCGCCACCGCGCTGCCGGCGAAAGAGTCCACCGGCACCATGCTGATACTCCTGCTGGTGGGCGACGTGATGGCAATCTCCATGTACCACCGCGAGGCCGACTGGGCCGCACTCAAACGCCTCGTCCCCGGCGTACTCGCCGGCGTCGTTCTCGGCGCCACATTTCTGCACTTCGCGTCGGACCAGTTCACCAAACGCTTCATTGGTGCGCTGCTCCTCGTCCTGATTGCGGCGACGATGGCGCTCATGCGCCTCCCCAGACCACCCGAGATTCAGGGGCGTCTGGGCCGCGCTGTCTACGGCACCCTCGCCGGCTTCACCACCATGGCCGCCAATGCTGGCGGCCCGGTCACCACCATGTACTTCCTGGCCTCGAAGTTTTCCGTGATGAGCTTCCTGGGTACAACAGCGTGGTTCTTCGGCATCGTGAACGTACTGAAGCTGCCCTTCTCCATCGGGCTCGGCATCATCAAGCCGTCCACGCTGTGGATCGACACGGCGCTGGCCCCCGTCGTAATAGCTTCAGCATTCGTGGGGCGCTGGTTGGCCAAACGCATGCACAAGCAACTCTTCGACGCGGTGGTAACAGTGCTGACGGTCGCGTCGGCGGCGTACCTCCTGGTGGCATAACCCGCCAAAGCGGGCGACGTCAGCCCCTGCAACGCGAAGCGGCGCCGGCACATGCTCGACGCCGCTCGCACACCGTCGCTGAGTTACAACGTGACGGTGCGGCGCTCCTTAGCGCTGACGGTGGCTGCGTCTGCAATCTGCAGGGCGAGCACGCCGTCATGCACGTTCGGGGAGACCGGCCCGTCGGCCCGGACCGCCTCGATGAAGGCGCTCAGCTCGAGGGCATAAGCGTCGACGTAACGGTCGAGGAAGAAGTCGAGGATCGCTCCACGGCCCTCGGTGAGTTCCGGTCCAGCCTTGCGCACCTGGGTGCTGGTGAGGTTGTCAGCGGAGAGGGAGCCCTTGTCACCGAACGCCTCCATGCGCTGGTCGTAGCCATAGCAGCATGTACGCGAGTTGATGATGGTGGCGACGCGTCCGTCAGCGGCGCGTAGAGTGATGACGGCCTGGTCGAAGTCGCCTTCGTCGGCGATCTCCTGGATGGTGTTGCTACCGAACGCGGATACCTCGACGATGTCGCCAAGGAAGTGGCGCACCATGTCGAAATCGTGGATCGACATGTCGCGGAAAATGCCACCCGAGCTAGCGACGTACTGCGCCGGTGGAGCTGCGGAGTCGCGCGAGATGACAGTGAACTGTTGCAACTCACCGATCTCCCCCGCTGCCACACGGGCGTGGATGTCGGCGAAGGTGGGGTCGAAGCGACGGTTGAAGCCCAGCATGACGCGGTCAGCCTCGGCGCCGAGCTCGTCGCGGCAGCGCTCCGCCTCCGCGAGGTCGAGAGCCACCGGCTTTTCGCACAACACGCGCTTGCCGGCGCGGACAGCCGCCAGGATGTGCTCGACATGCATGGGCGTGGGCGATCCGATCACGACGGCGTCGACGTCGGATGCGAATACCTCAGCCGGGTCCAGCACATACGGCACCTGGTATTGCTGGGCGAGCGACTTGGCGTTGTCCTCGAACGGGTCGCAGATCATGGCGAGCTGCGCTTGCGGGTGGGCTGCGATGGAACGGGCGTGGACGTGGCCGATGCGCCCAGCTCCGATCACTGCGAAACGAATCATCTTCACTCCTTCAGGCGCTCCAGCGCGCCATTGCAATGTACGAACAAATGTAGCGTACCCGTGCAGTTTCCGTCGCACCCGCGGGATCCCTTACCATTTGATAGGACATAATGGAGAACGACGTTCTCACCCTGTAACCAAGGAGTAGATCAATGAAGATTGCTGGCGCACCGATCAGCTGGGGCGTATGCGAAGTCCCCGGCTGGGGCTATCAGATGTCGCCCGAGCGCGTGCTCACCGAGATGAAGGAAATCGGCCTCACCGCCACTGAGTTCGGCCCGCCAGGCTGGCTGCCCACCGACCCTGCTGCCCGCGCCGAGGCCATCAAGCCCTACGGCCTGAAGCCGGTCGGCTCGTTCTTCCTCGCCGTCATGCACGACCCCGACGTCGACCCGCTGCCCGCCGTCGAACGCGAGCTCGATGCTTTTGAAGCCGCCGGCGGCGAGTTCCTCGTGCTGGCGGCCGACTCCGGCCGCGACGGCTACGATGACCGCCCCGTCCTCGACGAGCAGGGCTGGGCAACGCTGTTCGCCAACATGAGCAAGATCGCCGACGCCTGCGCGGCCCGCGGTGTCACCGCCGTGCTCCACCCGCATTGGGGCACCATGGTGCAAAACGTCGACGAGGTGGAGCGCGTGCTCGACAACTCGTCGGTGGGTCTGTGCCTGGACACCGGCCACCTCGCCGCCGGTGGCGCCGACGTCGTCGAGCTGGTGCGCAAGTACGCCAAGCGCGTCGGCATCGTGCACGCCAAGGATGTGCGCAAGGAACTCGTCGACAAGCTGCTGCCCGGCGAGCTCACCTGGTCGGAGGCCATCAAGGGCGGCGCATTCACCCCCATCGGTGAGGGCGACATCGACTTCGCGCAGATCGTGAAGCTCCTCGACGAGGCCGGATTCGACGGCTACTACGTGCTGGAGCAAGACAAGATGCTCGACGAGGAACCTCCCGCAGACGGTGGCCCCATCGTCGAAGCGAAGAAGTCGCTGGAGGCACTGCAGGCGCTCGCGTGAGTTACATCTTCACAAGGAATGAGGGATTCCACCGTTTTTGGTGGAATCCCTCATTCCTTAACGCAGTCGCATGTCGTTGACCGCCGGTTCCCGTCCCAGCCACCAAGTATCAGTCCTCGTGCGAGCTGGTCCGCAGCCCTGCACGCCTGCGCATTCACCTGCACCCAACCAAACCGCAATGTGCGCTCGTCGTGAACAAGCAGGTGCTCGTTATCGCGGAAATAATCGTGCGCCTTATCGCGGTGGTGGCTCGCACCATCAGCCTCGACGATGAGCCCGTACTCGTCGTAGTGGTTGTCGACGCGGCCCGCCGTGCGTCGACGTTGGCGGTCGGGCTCCGGTAGACCATGAGCGCGAATCACGTTGCGCAGCAGCAGATACTCCAGCACGCTCTCAATCCCCGCTTCCCCTTCCTCACATAGCCGTGCGATCAGCCGTCGATGCCGCTGCCGGCCCCGGCTATTGAGTTCCCTTGCCACACGCTCGCCGGTGGTGTGCCGCTCCGCTAGCGCACGCGTGAGCGCACCGACGGCATCCACCTCCGACGATCGCTCGGCGATGTCGAGCACCGTCACCTCAGGGCGTGTTGCCGGTGGAGTGCCCCGCCCACTGCGTACCCCCTGCCGGAACTGCACCAGCCACGGCCCCACCCGCATGTCTTCGTGTATATGCCTGGCCCACACGACCACCGTGCGGGGTTCCGTCGGGAGGAAACCTGCGAGGTGACCGGCAGCCTCGCTGCCCACCACTGCACCTTCTCCCCCGCGCAGCACCCCGGCCCAGACTGCGGCGGCGAAGGTCATGGCTTCGACGAAGATCCCCGCCGCCACGCGCACCCACCGTCTCGCCAGCCGCTCGATCTGCCGCCGGGAAAACCCGAGCGCCAGTAGCTGTTTCGCGCTCACTGCACCTGCCTGCGTGCGCAGAAGCGAGGTGAGCGCTGCGTCGGGATGCACCATGGCGACATGCTGCCCTGGCTGGGCGCTCCCGTCCATGCCCCGTCGCGGAGCTGTGGAAAACTCCCCCCTCCACAGATAAGGAATGAGGGATTCCACCGAAAATGGTGGAATCCCTCATTCTTAATTCCGCCGGGCTTCGGCGGAGCCCATCGCCCAGCTGTTCGAAGCGGTTACCGCGACGCGGAGGCGACGAAGTCGAGTCCGACGTGTTCGTCGGCCTTGCCTGCCCAGCGGGTGGTGATCACCTTGGCCTTGGTGTAGAAGTTCACGCCCTCCTGGCCGTGCATCTTCACGTCGCCGTACAGCGAGCCCTTCCAGCCGCCGAAGGAGTAGTAGCCCACCGGCACCGGAATCGGCACGTTGATACCCACCATGCCGGCTTCGACGTCGAGCTCGAAGCGACGAGCGTAGTCACCCGACTCGGTGAAGATCGCCGAACCATTGCCGAAGGGGCTGGAGTTCACGATCTTGATGGCCTCGTCGTAGCTGTCGGCACGCACGACGACGAGCACGGGGCCGAAGATCTCCTCGCAGTACGCCTTGGTGTCGAGCGGCACGTTGTCGAGGATCGTCGGGCCAAGCCAGTAGCCGCCGGAGAACTGCTCGTCGGTGTGCTTGAAGTTGCGACCGTCCAGCACGACGGTGGCACCCGCGGCCTCAGCCTCGTCGATCCAGGAGATGATGCGCTCCTTCGACTTGGCGGAGATGACGGGGCCGAGCTCCGACTTCGGATCCTCACCAGGGCCGAGCACGAGCGTTTCGGCGCGGGCCTTGATCTTCTCGATCAGCGGGTCGGCGGCCTCGCCCACGGCAACCACGACGGGCAGCGCCATGCAGCGCTGACCAGCCGCGCCGAACGCACCGGAGACGATGTGCTTCGCAGCGAAGTCGAGGTTGGCGTCGGGCATCACGATGGCGTGGTTGTTCGCGCCACCCAGCGCCTGGTAGCGCTTGCCGGTCTTCGCGCAGCCCTCGGCGATAATCTGCGCCACCGGCGTCGAGCCGACGAACGAGATCGCGTCGATGCCGTCGGATTCGAGCATGTGGGAGACGATCTCACGGTCGCCACAGACCACCTGGAACAGCCCGTCGGGCAGGCCCGCCTCCTGGTACATCTTCGCGACGGTGAGGGACACCGTCGGTACCGGAGTGGCCGGCTTCAGTACGACAGCGTTGCCGGTGGCGAGCGCCATCGGGTGCATCCACATGGGCACCATCATGGGGAAGTTGAACGGGCAGATAGCACCGACGACGCCGACAGGCTGGCGGATGGTGTGGATGTCGATGCCCGTCGAGGCGCCCGACGTGTAGTCGCCCTTCAGCGCGTTGTGGATGCCGCAAGCGAACTCGACGATTTCGAGGCCGCGAGCGATCTCACCGAGTGCATCGCCGTGGGTCTTGCCGCCTTCCTTCACGATAATGGCGGCGAGCTCGTCCTGGCGCTCCACCATGAGGTTGCGGAAGTTGAACATGACGGCCGTGCGCTTCGCGAGCGACATGGCAGCCCATTCCTTCTGCGCCTTGCGGGCGCCGTCGATGGCCTTCTTGAGCAGCTCGACGGAGCCGGCTGCCACGCCGCCGATCACTTCGCCGGTGGTGGGGCTGTCGATATCGATGACGTGAGCGCCCTCTTCGGCAACCTCCTTGCCGTCAATCCAGTGCTTCATGGTCAATTCAGTCATGTGTTGCTCCTTTTCAGAAGAATCGACGCTGGGCCTTCACGGCCTCGGCGTATTCGGCGTATGCGGTCTGGGTGGATTCAAGACGGGACACCGGTGCGACGGGAACGTCCCACCAGCTGGTTCCGGGCGGGTTGGGCCCGTAGAGGTCGGTGTCGATGTGAATCATCGTGGTGCGGGGGTTCTCGACGGCCTTGGCGTAGGCATCGCGGAATTCGTCGATGGTCTTCACCTCGATGACGTCGATGCCCCACGAGCGGGCATTGGCCGCGATGTCGACGGGCAGCGTCTCGTCGGTGACGTTGCCCTGCTCGTCGCGCATGCGGAACTTGGTGCCAAAGCGCTGCGAACCATGCGACTCGGACAGCGCACCAATCGACGCGAACCCATAGTTCTGCAGCAACACGAGGATGACTTTCTCACGCTGCTGCACGATGGTGGCGAGTTCCATCGGGAGCATCTGGTATGTGCCGTCGCCGACGATCGCCACCACCTCGGAGTCGGGCAGGGCCATCTTGACGCCCAACGCGGCTGGGATCTCGTAGCCCATGCACGAGAACGCATATTCGACGTGGTACCCCACCGGGGTGCTGGCTCGCCAGAGGCACTGCAGGTCGCCGGGCATAGAGCCGGCGGCGTTGATCAACACGTCGTTCGGGCCCATGAGTTCATTGAGTGCGCCGAAGACCTCGGTCTGGGCCGGCGATGGGCCGTGCCCCAGGTTGTAGCACTCGTCGGTGGTGCGCTGCCAGGCGGCGACTTCGTCGGTGATCTTCGTGGCCCATTCCTCGGGCACGCGGTACCCGTCGAGTGCTGGGGCGAGTGCTCGCAGCGTCTCGCGGGCGTCGCCGACGACCATCTCGGCGCCCTGCTTGGCCGCGTCGAAGGCGCCGACGTTGATGTTCACGAAGCGCACGTGGGGGTTCTTGAACTGCGTCTGAGACGCGGTGGTGAAGTCGGAGTAGCGGGTGCCGATACCGATGATGAGGTCGGCTTCTTCAGCCAGCGCGTTGGCCGAGCCAGCGCCGGTAGCACCGACGCCGCCCACAGCCTGCGGGTGATCCCAGTTGATGGCTCCCTTGCCTGCTTGGGTGTCGGACACCGGGATGCCGGTGGCACTCGCGAGGGCGCGCAACTCGTCGCAGGCCTCGGAGTAAATGGTGCCGCCGCCAGAAATGATGAGCGGCTTCGACGACGCCTTGATGGCCTCGACGGCGCGGGCGAGGGCTGCCTCGTCGGGGCGAATACGCCCAATGTGCCACACCTTCTTGGCGAAGAACTCCAGCGGCCAGTCGTACGCCTCGGCCTGGACGTCCTCGGGGAGGCAGATGGTGGCGGCGCCGGTCTCGGCCGGGTCGGTGAGTACGCGCATGGCGCGCGGAAGGGCCACCATGAGCTGCTCGGGGCGGTTCACGCGGTCCCAGAACTTCGACACCGGACGGAAGGCGTCGTTGACGCTCACGTCGGGGTTCGTCGGGTCTTCGAGCTGCTGCAGCACCGGGTCGGGCGCGCGGTTGGCGAAGATGTCGGAGGGGAACAGCAGCACGGGCACGCGGTTGGTGGTGGCCAGTGCGGCGCCGGTCACCATGTTGAGCGCGCCGGGACCGATGGACGATGTGACCGCGAGGGTCTCCAGCCGGTCTTTCGCCTTCGCGTAGGCAGCGGCGACGTGCACCATGCCCTGCTCGTTGCGGCCATGCCAGAACTCGACGCGATCCTCACCCTCGTCGGGCGTGATCTCGTTCTGCAGCAGGGCCTGGCCGAGCCCGGCCACGTTGCCGTGACCGAAGATGCCAAACATGCCGCGGATGAAGCGGCGCTCCACCCCGTCGCGCTCGGAATACTGCTGCGAGAGGTAGCGAACGACGGCTTGGCCAACCGTCAAACGAATCGTGCTCATACGTGCTCCTTGGGATCAAGCGGGAGGCGGGGGTCAGCGTCGGCGGACTCCCAGGTGTCGCGCAGCCAGCCGTAACAGGGATCGTCGACGGACAGCCACGTGGAATCGCCAGGACCAGCCATGACGTTCAGGTAGTACAGGTTGTATCCGGGCGCCGCCACGCAGGGGCCGTGGTAGCCGTGCGGCACGAGCGCGACGTCGCCATTGCCGACGCGGAGAGCCACGTCGATGGGACGCTCGTCGGTGCCGTAGGTGGCGTGGAACGCCATGCCGGGGCCGTGCTCGTCGGGCTCAATCTCGAAGTAGTAGATCTCCTCGAGCTCGCGCTCGTTCTCGGAGTCCTCGTCGTGCTTGTGGGGCGGGTAGCTCGACCAGTTACCGCCGGGGGTAATGACCTCGGTGACGAGCAACCGCGACGTGTGCAGCGGGTTGCCGATGGCGTAGTTGGATACCTGACGGCTCATCATGCCAGCGCCGCGGATGCCGACGCTGACCTCGTCGGCCGGGCAGTAGCGCACCTCAAGCTTCTCGGAGGCCACGCAGTACGGCAGCGCGAACCGCCCGTCGCGCGTGGCGGTGACGGTGGCTTCCACGCCCGACGGCAGGTACAGGTAGTCGGTGGTCTCGCCCCAGATGGTGGAGCGGCCCTGCAGCTCGTGGCTCTGCCCGTTCACTTCGACGGTGCACCCGCCGGCAAGCGGCAGCACCAGGTATTCGTGGCCTTCCGTGCGGATCGTGTGCGATTCGCCGGCGGCAAGCGCAACCACCTGCAGCCCAGACCAGGTCCATCCTGCACGTTCTGGGCTGACATCCACTTCGACGGCCCCGTTGGCCGTCGAGCCTGCGGGCAACACGTGTTCAGTCATTGCTCTCCTCACTTGGAGCTCCCTCATGGGAGCGATTGGTTGTGCATGTTCTCGATAGTGGTTGTGGGTGTTCCTGCACCATGCGGCGCAGCTCGGGCAGGGTGGGCATCGCCGTCGCGCATTCCAGCCGTGACGCGACGATGGCTCCTGCTGCAGATGCTACGGCGAGCATCTCGCCCAGTTCCCAGCCTTGCACCAATCCGTAACACAGTGCTCCGCCGAAGGCGTCGCCGGAGCCGAGCCCATTGAGCACATCGACGCGGGTGCCGGATACGTGGACCACTTCGTCGGGAGTGATGAGCGTGGCCCCCCGCGCACCGTCTTTTACGATGGCCACCTGCACCCCGAGCTTCAGCAGCGCTCGGCCGGCTGCGATGGGGTCGTCTTCTCCGACGGCGACCTTGCACTCTTCGCGGTTGCCGACGGCGATCGTCACCTTCCTGAGCGCGTCACGCATGTGGATGCGGGCTTCGTCAGGGCTCTCCCAGAACTGTGGGCGGAAATCCAGATCGAGGGCTGTCATAGCGCTGCTCGCGCGGGTTTCGAGGGCGGCGAAGTGTGCGTCACGGCTGGGCTGGCCGGAGAACCCGGTACCGGTGAGCCAGAACACTCGGGCGGCCTCGATGGCGCCGACGGGGAGCGTGTCGGGGGTGAGCAGCATGTCGGGCGCGATGGGTCGTCGGTAGAAGTAAAGCGGGAAGTTATCGGGTGGGAAGATCTCGCAGAAGGTGACGGGGGTGTTGTGCCCGAGCATGGTTTGCACGAAGTCTTCGTACACACCTAGGCGACCGAGCTCCTCCCGGCAAAAGGTGCCGAACGGGTCTTCGCCGACGGCGCTCACGATGCCCGACGAGCTACCCAGGCGGGCTGCGGCGACAGCGACATTGGTGGGGCTACCGCCCAGAAACTTTCCGAAGTTGTCGACATCCTGCAGACCGACGCCGGTCTGCAGTGGATAGATATCCACACCGATGCGCCCCATCGTGAGCACATCCAGTGCATCGACATTGAACAGTCCCATGTCACCCGCTTCGTCGAGGTCCTGCACTCAATCCTAGACTGGCGTTCCCAAATGTCAAGACAAACTGGTGTGATGGGTTCCCCGATTCGCCCAAATCTTTGTATCCTTTTTAGAATGCTATAAGTCACGACAAGAAAGCCCTAGGATGCCTAAAGAGCCTTTCAGTCTCGAAGTGGAGATTGATCGCAACAGCCCCACCCCCCTGCACCAGCAGATCGCCGACCCACTGATCAATCTGATCCAGTCGGGCGCCATCGAGCCGGGCACGAAACTCGAAGATGAGGTTTCGATGGCCCACCGGCTTCACGTGTCCCGACCAACTGCCAGGCGCGCGCTCGAGACCCTCGTGAACCGCGGTTTGATCGTGCGCCGACGCGGAGCCGGCACCGCCGTCGCGCCCCGCCAAATCCATCGCCCCATGGCGCTCACGAGCCTGCACGACGATCTCGCCCGCGATGGTCGATCCGTCACCACCGAGGTGCTCGAGTGGCTGGCCCAGCCTGCCGACGAAGACACGGCGGCCATGCTGTCACTCGCCGTCGGCACCCCCGTCGTGCGCATCAAACGCCTGCGCTTCACCGACGGGGAACCTCTCGCCCTCATGATGAACGTGCTGCCCGAGAGTATCGCGCCCACCCGCGCCGAGCTCGTGGACCACGGCTTCTACGAACTCCTGCGTGAACGGGGCGTGCAGATTAAGCTGGGCACCCAGAACATCGGCGCCCGTCTCGCCGACGACACCGAGGCGCAACTGCTCGACGAACCGCCCGGCGCCGCACTGCTCATGATGCAGCGCACGGCCTACGACGAGCAGCAACGGCCCGTCGAGGTAGGCACCCATGTGTACCGGGCGAGTCGCTACACCTATAGCCAGACGGTATTTGCCTGAGTTCAGTCGCGACCGCAAGGTCACCGTCGAACTTTGTATTGACAAAGTTGCTGAAAGGGCGTTGAATAGTGCTACGAACACCCGCTCTAGGCTGAGCCATCAAGGAGGACAGCAATGACCGACGAGCACATCCCCGGCCCACTGTGGGACGCCGCACAAGAATTTCCCCAGACCGCGCAGTGGAACGACTCCGCGGACATCGAGGAGCTAAGCCAGTCCATCGCCATGGGCGGCGTGGGAGCCACCTGCAACCCCGTTATCGCTTACACCACCATCAAGAAGTACCCCGATGTGTGGGGCCCGCGTATCCGTCAGATTGCGCAGGACAACCCGACGTGGGGCGAGAGCGAGATCGGCTGGCAGGCCATCCGGGACATGTCCGTCGAAGCCGCCAAGCTGCTCGAGCCGGCGTTTGAGGCGTCGAATGGCAAGAACGGCCGCCTCTCGGTGCAGACCGACCCCCGTCTCCACCGCAACGCCAAGGCGCTGGCGGACCAGGCCGTCGAGTTCCACGAGCTCGCACCCAACATCATCGTGAAGATCCCCGCCACGAAGGTGGGCATTGAGGCCATCGAGGACGCCACCTACCGCGGCGTCAGCATCAACGTCACCGTTTCCTTCACCGTGCCCCAGGTCATCGCCGCTGCGGAAGCCATCGAGCGCGGCCTGAAGCGTCGCGAGGAAGAAGGCCTCGACGTATCGCAGATGGGCCCGGTCGTTACCCTCATGGTTGGGCGCCTCGACGACTGGCTGAAGACCGTCGTCGAGAAGGAGCAGCGCTTCCTCGACCCGGGCCACCTCGAGTGGGCAGGCATCGCCGCGTCGAAGCACGCCTACAAGATCATGAAGGAACGCGGCCTGCGCGCCCGTCTGCTCATCGCGGCCTACCGCAACGTACTGCAGTGGAGCGAATTCATCGGCGGCGAGCTCGTCGTCTCTCCCCCGTTCAAGTGGGCCAAGCGCGTCAATGACTCCGGGTACAAGCCGGTGTCGCGCATCGACGAGCCCGTGGCGGAGCACATCATGGAGACGCTCAAGGGCATCCCCGAGTTCATGCGCGCCTACGAGGTGGACGGCATGAGCGTCGAGGAGTTCGAGCAGTTCGGTGCTACCCGCAAGACCATCCGCCAGTTCTTGAACGCGGATGCCGACCTCGACCTCTTGGTGCGTGACCTGATCGTCGAAGCTCCGTAAGTCTTTCGCACACGGCGTACAACTCTGGGGCGGCCAACCAACCGGGTTGGCCGCCC
>JAEZVO010000004.1 GCA_023443125.1 Actinomycetes bacterium | reverse complement strand
GTCACGGCAGACCTCGTGAACGCCACGGTGCAGAAGCTTCCGCAGCAGGAATATGACGCTGAGAAGGAGAAACAGTTCGGCAACGCAGCCAACGTCTGGGGCGTCAACACCACGGAGCTCGACAACACTTCCGCAGCGGCGCCCTCAAACTCGTCAGCGGACGCCACCTGCAGCCCGACGACCACAACAAGGCCGTCATTCACGAGGAGCTCGCGAAGGCGAACGGCCTCAAGGTGGGCGACACGATCACGCTCAAGGCCAACCCCTACGATGTCGACAACCAGAAGAAGTCCACCGCGCAGGTAGACGCGGAGATCGTCGGCCTCGTCGCGGGGAAGAACACCCGCCCGGCCGCGCAGCGCAGCGAGCTGTTCGCCAATACCTTGTTCACCGACCTGGACACCACCCGGACGCTCTACGGGTGGGACAAGAGCTCCGAGATCTACCAAGACGCGAACTTCTTCGTGAATCACCCCGACGAAGTGGAGCGCGTCGCAGAAGCCGCCAGCAAGCTCGATATCGATTGGCGAAACTACCAACTCGCGCCCATGACGCAGTATCTCGCCGGCATTACCGGCGCCGTCGACGGGGTGCGGGGCGTGATGGGCGGCACCACCGTCGCGACGTTCGTGCTGGCCGGTGTGCTCCTGTTGCTGGTGCTATGCCTGTGGCTGAACGAGCGAAAGAAGGAGACGGGTGTGCTGTTCGCGGTCGGCACCCCGAAGGCAGGCGTGGTGGCGCAGTACCTCACGGAGCTGGTGTTCATTGCGATCCCGGCCATGGTGGCGTCGTTCTTCCTGGCCCGCGCGGTGGCGCAGGGCGTGGGCTCGTCGGTACTGAGTTCGGTGAACGCCTCGGCGGAGCAGGGCTTCGCGCCGGGGCAGCAGGCGGGCGCGGACATGGAGTCGTCCACCGCCGCCCAGACCCTCGACGCGCTCAACGTGCAGGTGAGCCCTGATCTGCTGCTCGGCGTGGGCGCGATGAGCCTCGCGGTGCTGGTGCTGTGCGCATTGCTGGCGTCGGTGCCGATGCTGCGGCGTCCTCCGGCCAGCTGCCCGAGGACGACGCGCAGCGCCTGGCCCAGCTGCCTGGCCTTCGCAAGCACGCGTTCGAGGCCGATGCCCTAGCGCGCCCCGACAAGGCCACACCTGTGCAGGCCGCCGGGGCCGTGCAGCTCGACCCCGAGTTCGCCGGCGACGTGGGGCTCACCGGCACCATCGACTCGTCGCTCTACCCCGCATTCCAGGGTCGGCCCTTCACCCTGGCCGAGGGGCGGCACCTCGACGGCGGCCAACCAGGGGCGGCAGAGCGCGCCGGGGCTCACCATCGAAGACAACCGGGCGCAGTTCCAGTCGGTGCTCACCTCCATCGAAGCGGTGGAGAAGGTGCTCGGGCTGCTGTTGCTCGTCGCGTGTGGGGTGAGCGTCGTCGGTGCTGGCGCTCGTGTTCGGCCAACTGCTGGGTGGTGCGTTGGCGTCGCGGGTGCTGGCGTCGTCGGGCGATCCGACACTCACCGCCCTTCCCACGGTAACAGGCAGCGTGCTCAGCGTGCTGGCGGCGCTCGGCACCGGCGTGCTCGTCATCGCCGCGGCGCTGGCGATGGCGCTCGCGCCTGTGTTGCACCGGTCTCCTAAAACCATTCTTTCTTCCATGAACTAGGAGCTATCTATGAGCGTATTGCAACTTGACAAGGTCAATTACACCTATCCGGGCAACAATGGCAAAGTGCTGACCGACGTGTCGCACAGCTTCGAGCGAGGCACGTTCACGGCCATTGTGGGCTCGTCGGGCGCGGGCAAGTCGACGCTGTTGAGCCTCCTCGCCGGCCTCGACGCGCCGACGAAGGGCACCGTGCTGTTCGAGGGCAAGGACATCGCCGAGACGGGGTACTCGAAGCATCGGCGCAGCCAGATCTCGCTCGTGTTTCAGAACTACAACCTCATCGAATACCTGACGCCGCTTGAGAACCTGCGCTTGGTTGATCGTCGGGCCTCCGTGCAGCAACTCGAAGAGCTCGGACTCAGCCAAGAGCAGGCGAAGCGGGGCGTGCTGCAACTCTCTGGCGGCTAGCAGCAGCGTGTTGCGATCGGGCGGGCGCTGGTGTCGAAGGCGCCGGTGATTCTCGCCGACGAGCCCACCGGCAACCTCGACGAAACCACCGCGGAAGAGGTCGTCGGGATGCTCCGCGACGCCGCACGCGCCGGCAAGTGCGTGATCGTCGTCACGCACTCCAAGCAGCTCGCCGCCGAGGCCGACGAGGTGCTGGTGCTGAAGGGCAGGAAGCTCACCCGGCAGCGCTGAGGAGGCCGGGCACCCGACCGTCGAGCGGACGGCCACCCCCGGTCGTCGAGTAGCGCCGAAGGCGCGTATCGAGACGCATCCTGAGGTCTCAACAAACCCGCTGCGCTCGCGGCTCAACCATCAGCACCTCACCAAAACTGCAAAACTCGCCATCAGCTGCGTGCCTCACGCTGGACTGAGCAGGGAGAGGTGCGACTGATGGCGAGTTTTGCAGTTGTTTCACGACGCATGCCCACCCAGCTACCGGGTACCACCCGGCTATTCTGGTCGCCGACGACATTGGAGGAACGATGCCAGAACCCAGCAGGTGGGCGCAGATCATCGCCCAAGACCCAGGCCACTCGCAGCGCTACATCGAGCGTTTCCGCGCCATGGAGGCCCAGGGCAACGATCTCTACGGCGAGGC
>JAEZVO010000057.1 GCA_023443125.1 Actinomycetes bacterium | reverse complement strand
AAACACTTTATGGGGGGGGGCCGGGGGTGGTTGCCCCGGGGGCCCACGCGCACACCAGGAGGTCCTCACATGTCGAAGCCGTTCCATCGCGTATTGCTCAAACTCTCCGGTGAGGTGTTTGGTGGCGGCAAGCTCGGGGTCGACCCTGTCGTGGTGTCGCAGATCGCGAAGGAAATTGCCGACGTGGTCCGCGGAGGAACGCAGGTGTCCGTCGTGGTGGGCGGCGGTAATTACTTCCGCGGCGCGGAGCTCTCGCAGTCCGGGATGGATCGCGACCGTGCCGATTACATGGGCATGCTCGGCACCGTCATGAACTGCCTCGCGCTGCAAGACTTCTGCGAAAAGGCCGGCATCGAGACCCGCGTGCAGAGCGCCATCACCATGGGCCAAGTGGCCGAGTCCTACATTCCGCGCCGCGCAGAGCGCCATATGGAGAAGGGCCGGCTCGTGATCTTCGGCGCCGGCTCCGGCATGCCGTACTTCTCGACGGACACCGTTGCCGCCCAGCGAGCGCTGGAGATCGGCGCCGAGGTGCTGCTCATGGGCAAAAACGGCGTCGATGGGGTCTACGACTCCGATCCACGCACCAACCCGGAAGCCAAGAAGTACGACCACCTCAGCTACGCCGACTTCCTCAACAAAGACCTCAAGGTGGCCGACGCCACCGCCATCGCGCTGGCGCGCGACAACGACCTCGATCTCATCTTCTTTAACTTGTCCAAGACTGGAAACATCGCCCGCGTCATTGCTGGTGAGGAAATCGGGACCACGGTCTCGAACTAACGAACAGGAAGGAGCGATCCTCCATGATCGCCGAAACCGAAAAGGAAGCTACCAAGGCCATGGAGGCCGCGGTTGATTTCGCACGAGAGGACCTTGCCACCATCCGCACCGGACGTGCGCACCCGGCAATGTTCAACAAACTGACCGCCGACTACTATGGAGCACCCACGCCGCTGCAGCAGCTGGCGACGTTCACCTCGCCCGACGCGCGCACCATGCTCATCACCCCCTTCGACCGCAGCTCGATTGGCGCTATCGAGAAGGCCATCCGTGACGCCGACCTTGGTGTCAACCCCAGCAACGACGGCAACGCCATCCGTTGCGTCATGCCCACGCTGACGGAGGAACGTCGCAAGGAGTACACCAAGCTTGCCAAGCAGAAGGCTGAGGACGCTCGCGTGGTGGTGCGCAACGCTCGCCGCAACGCCATGGATGCCCTCAAGAAGGCGGAGAAGGACGGCGACATCAGCGAAGACGATCTCGCTCGAGCGGAGAAGTCCATCGACGGCATCACGAAGAAGCACGTCGACCAGGTGGACGAGATCCTGAAGCGTAAAGAGCAGGAGCTCCTCGAGATTTGATATCTCACCTAGTCACCAAGCGTCCGACGCCGAGTGCCGGCAGGAACCTTCCTGTCGCAATCGGCGTCGGTCTCGCGTTGCTGGCTCCTATCGTCGTGGGGCTGGTGTGGATTGACTGGGTGTTCGTCGCCTACGTGACGCTGATGCTCTGCCTCGCGGTGGTGGAAGTCAGCCGTGCGCTGCGCCTGGTCGGCATGCATGTGGAAACGGTGCCCATCGTCATCGGAACCGCACTGTGCCTGTCTGGCGTGTACTGGGTGGCCGCTAACCCCAACGTTGGAGTGTCTCCGATGACGGTCATCGTCTCGACGCTGGGCGGCACCGTCCTCGCCTGTATCGTTGCCAGGCTCTTTCGCTCCGAGCCGCTGGGCTTCGTTCGCGACATCTCCGCAAGCTCGTTCGTGATCGCCTACATCCCTCTCATCGGGCTCTTCTCGGCGCTGCTCATGGCCCCCGACGACGGCTCGGCCCGCATCGCCACGTTGCTCGCCTGCGTCGTGCTCTCCGACACCGGCGCCTACGCCACGGGCGTGCTCTTCGGCAAACACAAGATGGCACCGAAAATCAGCCCCAGCAAAACATGGGAAGGGTTCGTGGGAGCCCTCGTGTGGACGACGATCGGCGCCACCGTGTGCGCACACTTCGTGCTGCACATCGCGTGGTGGGTGGGGATTCCCCTCGGCATCCTCGTCGCTATCGCAGCCACGGTGGGCGACCTCACCGAGTCGCTGATTAAACGCGACGTGGGCGTGAAAGATATGTCGAACTGGCTACCCGGCCACGGCGGCATCATGGACCGGCTCGACTCCATGCTGATGGCGCTGCCCGTCGGGTGGTTCATACTCAATCTGACGATGGGACCGTGACATGGAGCCTCGCAAGCAACTTCCCCTGGTATTTGAAGCACCCCCGCGCGGCAAGCCGCCCAAGCACTGGTTTGATCTCTCTATCGACGAGCGCAAGGACGCCATCGTGGCCATGGGACTGCCGCGATTTCGTGCAGACCAGATTTCGAGACATGTCTTCGACCGTTTGGAAGACGACACGAACAACTTCACCGACGTGCCCGCCGCCATCCGTGCAGAACTGGGGGAGCAGCTGTTCCCCGAACTCCTCACCCAGGTCCGTCAGCAAACCGCGGATCAGGGACGCACAGTGAAAACGCTGTGGCGCCTGTTCGACGGATCGCTGCTCGAATCGGTGCTCATGCGCTATCCCGGACGCACCACGTTGTGCATCTCGTCGCAGGCCGGCTGCGGCATGGCGTGCCCGTTTTGCGCCACTGGCCAAGGTGGGCTCAAACGAAACCTCTCGCAGGCCGAAATCGTCGCGCAGGTACTCGCCGCGAACCAGATGCTCGCCCAGGGCGTGATCCCGGAGACGACGGCGCGCCTCAACAACATCGTCTTCATGGGCATGGGGGAGCCCTTGGCGAACTACAAGGCGGTGCTCGGTGCCATCCGCACCTTCTTGGCGCCGAGCCCCAACGGCTTTGGCATGAGCGCTCGCGGCATGACCGTCTCTTCCGTCGGGCTCGTGCCGCGCATGCAGCAGCTCGTCGACGAGGGCCTTCCCCTCACACTGGCGCTCAGCTTGCACGCGCCCACCGACGAGCTTCGCGACGAACTCGTGCCCATCAATTCGCGCTGGAAGGTCGACGAAGTGGTCGATGCCGCCTTCCAGTACGCTCAGCACACCAAGCGGCGCGTTTCTATCGAGTACGCGATGATGCGCGACATCAACGACTCCAAAGAGCACGCCATCCAGCTCGCGAACGTGCTGCAGCGACGGGGCGATTGGGGCTGGGTGCACGTCAACCTCATCCCGCTCAACCCGACGCCCGGATCGCGGTGGACCGCGTCGCGCAAATCCGATGAGCGCACGTTCATCGAGACACTCGAAGCCCGCGGGGTCCCCGTCACCCTTCGCGATACCCGCGGCTCAGACATCGACGGTGCGTGCGGGCAGCTGGCTGCCTCGGCGTCGTAAAGGTCGGATAGCGTACCAGATATTTCGCGGTAGTCTCGCGTCGTGGACAGGCGCGGGTCCTGATCGACGACGATGGCCCACCCGCTATTAGAGTGTGGCGCGGTTCAGCAACCTTAGGAGTACCCATGGATCAAGCCCTCGAGGCAGTATTCGACACTGTCGTCGCCCGAAACCCAGGCGAGGCCGAGTTTCATCAGGCTGTGCGCGAAGTCTTTGAGTCTTTGGATCCGGTGATCCACCGTCACCCCGAATACCTCGAATGGAAAATGCTGGAGCGCATCTGCGAACCCGAGCGCCAGATCATTTTCCGCGTTCCGTGGACGGACGACAACAACGAGGTGCAGGTCAACCGCGGCTTCCGCGTCGAGTTCAACTCCGCACTCGGCCCCTACAAGGGGGGCTTGCGCTTCCATCCGAGCGTGTACCTGGGCGTCATCAAGTTCCTCGGCTTCGAGCAGATCTTCAAGAACTCGCTGACTGGCTTGCCGATCGGTGGTGCCAAGGGTGGTTCCGATTTCGACCCCCACGGACGCTCCGAGGGTGAAATCATGCGTTTCTGCCAGTCGTTCATGACTGAGCTGTACCGCCATCTCGGCGAGTACACCGACGTGCCCGCAGGCGACATCGGTGTCGGTGGCCGCGAGATTGGGTTCCTGTTCGGGCAGTACAAGCGCATCACGAACCGCTACGAGGCAGGCGTGCTCACGGGTAAGGGCCTCGACTGGGGCGGCTCCCTGGTGCGCACCGAGGCGACGGGTTACGGCACGGTCTGGTTTGCCGAAGAGATGCTGAAGACGCGCGGTTCGTCCTTCGACGACAAGACGGTGACGGTCTCCGGCTCGGGCAACGTCGCAATCTACGCCATCGAGAAGGCGCAAGAGCTCGGCGGCAAGGTGATTGGCTTCTCCGACAGCTCCGGCTACGTCGTTGACAAGGCTGGCGTGGACCTGGAACTGCTGAAGCAGATCAAGGAAGTCGAGCGTGGACGCGTGTCGGACTACGTCGAACGACGTGGCTCCGCCGAGCTGGTCACGTCGGGCAGCATCTGGAGCGTGCCGACGGACATCGCTATCCCCTGCGCAACGCAGAACGAGTTGAACGGCGACGACGCAGCCAGCCTCATCAAGCATGGCGTCGAGGCGGTAGCGGAAGGCGCGAACATGCCTTCGACGCCGGAAGCCGTCGAGGCGTTCAAGCAGGCCGGTGTGCTCTTTGGGCCGGCGAAGGCTGCGAACGCGGGAGGTGTCGCCACCTCGGCGCTGGAGATGCAGCAGAACGCGTCGCGCGATTCGTGGGACTTCGAGTACACGGAGAAGCGACTGCACGAAATCATGGTGAACATCCACGAGCAGGTTGCGGAGACGGCGGAGAGCTACGGTATGCCGGGCGACTACGTCGCAGGCGCCAACATCGCCGGCTTCGCGAAGGTTGCCGAGGCGATGCACGCCTTCGGCGTCGTATAGTCGTTCTGCTCAGTTCTTCCGCTGGCTGAGGTAGTGCTCACAGCGGTCTTCATCGGGCTGGACGCCGTAGGACGCGAACAATTCGCGCGCGGCGTTCAGCCCGAAGTGCTCCGTGAGCGACGACGATGCGACAGCGAGGTCGGCCCACGAGTCGCCGGGACCCAGCTGCCCGACGCCGACGAAGCCGGCGAATGCGCCATCGTCGGTGAGTAGCGTGTTTGACACCACGGGGTTGCCGTGGAGGAGTACGACGTGCTCGCCCACGTCGTCGGTGATCCATGACGGAGGGTTGAACAAGCACTCCGTGGGGTCGATGGCATGCAGCCGCGCGAGCCCTTCGCCGACGGCGGCAGCCACGCGTCGTGGATCGTCGCGCCATCTGTCGGAGATCGCGGAGCTGCCCTGCAGCGCCATCGTTGCGAGCACGAACCCATCGGCATATTCGGCGTAATCGACGATGGCGGGGGACGCGAACCGTCCGTGCAGCCAGGACAGCCGCTCGGCCTCGTCGATCGGGTCCTCGTCGCAGTGCTTGGCGAACACGTCGGGGTGGTCGTCGCGCACGAGCTTGGCGGTGACGGCTCCCGTCGGGCCTTGCCATACCACTTCTGCCACGTCGTAGTTGTGCGCGGCGGCCCACTGCGTGATGGTGGGCGGGCAGGGGGTTCCGGGTGCGGGTTTCGTGTCGAAAGACATGGTGTTCATCCTGCCATGGGCCCGGGAAACGCAGCGCCTTTGCAGGGCGTGCCACACTGGGGCCGTGCGTACTGTAGTTCTCCTCGGATCCACCGGCTCGATCGGTACCCAAACCCTCGACGTCATCTCCACCAGGCGAAACCAATTCCAGGTGGTGGGCCTGTCAGCCTCGGGCGGCAATATCGCGACGCTCGCCCGGCAAGTCGTCGAGTTCGAGCCCGAGTGTGTGGCACTCTCACGCGCCGACAAGCTCGACGAGCTGCGCGAGGCGATTGCTGCGGAGAGCCAGCAGCGCAGCATCGCGCCGCGCGAGCCAGAGTTGTTCGTCGGCTCGGACGCGTCGACGCGCCTAGCGGGCCGGGAATGCGACGTGGTTGTGAACGCCATCACCGGGGCAGCCGGCCTCGAGCCGACGCTCTCAGCCCTCCAGCAGGGCACGACGCTGGCACTGGCGAACAAGGAATCCCTGGTCATTGGCGGAACGCTCGTCACGTCGGCAGCCAAGGCGGGGCAGATCGTCGCCGTCGATTCTGAACACTCCGCCTTCGCGCAGGCATTGCGCAGCGGTCGGGGTGAGGAGGTGCGTCGGCTCATCCTCACGGCCAGCGGCGGGCCGTTCCGCGGGCGTACCCGGGCTGAGTTGCAGGCGGTTACGCCGGAGCAGGCCATGGCGCACCCAACCTGGAACATGGGGCGGGTTATCACCATCAACTCATCGACGCTGGTGAACAAGGGGCTCGAGCTGCTTGAAGCGGCGTTGCTGTACGACGTCGACCTCGACGACATCGTGGTGACGGTGCATCCGCAGTCGGTGGTGCACTCGATGGTGGAGTTTTGGGACGGCTCGACGATCGCCCAGGCCTCGCCGCCCGACATGCGCCTGCCCATCGGGTTGGCGCTCACCTGGCCCGACCGCCTCGAAGGATCCGCTGAGCCCTGCGACTGGTCGCGTGCTGCGCAGTGGACGTTCGAGCCCCTCGACGACGCCACCTTCCCCGCGGTCGAACTCGCGCGGCGCGCTGGCAAGGCCGGAGGCACTGCTCCGGCGGTGTTCAACGCAGCGAACGAGGCCTGCGTCGACGCATTCTGCGACGGGCGCCTGTCGTTCCTCGGCATCACCGACACTATCGCCCGGTGCCTCGACGAGCACCTCGCTAACGGGCACGTGAGCGACGATGCCCTCACCCTCGACGACGTGCTCGCCGCCGATCGCTGGGGACGCACCCGCGCAGCCGAGCTCGCGGGAGATGGCCAGTGAGCACACTCATCATCGTCGGGCTGGCCATCCTGTTCTTCGCCCTCATCATGGCCTCCATTGCGCTGCACGAGATCGGGCACCTGGTTCCGGCCAAACTCTTTGGCGTGAAAGTCACCGAATACTTCGTTGGCTTCGGTAAACGCATCTGGTCCACGCGCCGGGGCGAGACTGAGTATGGCCTCAAATGGATCCCATTGGGCGGCTACGTCAGGCTCGTCGGCATGTATCCTCCGGCGCGTCCAGGCCAGCGCAGAAATTGGCTCGCGCGCATGGCCGACGACGCGCGCGCCGCCGAGTGGGACGAGATCACACCGGAGGACGACGGCCGGCTCGTCTACCAGCAGAAGACGTGGAAAAAGATCATCATCATGCTGGGCGGGCCAGCCATGAACATCCTGCTGGCCTTCCTCATCTTCCTCAGCATCAATCTGTTTCACGGCATGGCCGTGTCGACGACGACGGTCGCCGCCGTGAGCGAGTGCGTCGTCGCTGCCAATCGCTCCGATACGACGTGCCGCGACGATGATCCGCCCACCCCAGCACGCGAGGCCGGTATCCAGCCGGGTGACGTGATCGTCGCGTTCAACCAGCACGAAGTCTCGAACTGGGAGCAGGTGAGCCAACTCATCCGCGACAACCGCGACGGTGAAGCCCGTATCACGGTGCTGCGCGGCGGCGAGCGCATCGAGCTCCCGACGGTACATACCCGCCTCAACCACGTCCCCGACCAGCTCGATCCGACGCGCACCGTCGAGGCAGGCTTCCTCGGGGTGACCCCGACGCCCGAGATGCGCCGCGGTGGGCCGGGCGAGACCGTCGACCTCATGTGGACGATGACGAAACAGTCCACCGTGGCGCTCGCGAGCCTGCCCGTTAGGGTGTACAACGTGGCGGCGGACATGGTGACCGGCAAGCCTCGCGACGTGAACTCGCCGCTGTCCATCGTCGGCGCATCCCGGATCGCGGGTGAGATCGGGGCCGACGAGTCGCTGTCGTGGGGCGACAAGGCCGCAACCTGGTTCTCGCTACTGGGCTCGGTGAACCTCTTCGTCGCGTTGTTGAACCTCGTCCCGCTGTTGCCGCTCGACGGCGGGCACATCGCTGGAGCGATCATCGAATGGCTGCGTAGGCAGTGGTGCAAGCTGCGCGGGAAACCAGATCCGGGCCCGCTTGATACGGCCAAGGGATTGCCGATGATCTTCATCGTCGGCGGATTGCTGCTTATCTGCGGGCTGGTGTTGATCGTCGCAGACCTTGTGTCGCCGTTGCAGCTGCAGTGAGGGGGCTAGACTCAGCTTCATGACCGTGAGCCTTGGCATGCCAGCACCCGCACCAGTCACCATCAGCCCCCGACGCAAGTCCCGGCAGATTCGGGTTGGGAAGGTGCTCGTGGGCGGCGACGCACCCGTATCCGTGCAGTCCATGTGCACGACGAAGACCACCGACATCAACGCCACGCTGCAGCAGATCGCTGAGCTGACGGCTGCCGGCTGCGACATCGTCCGTGTCGCCTGCCCCAGCCAAGACGACGCCGACGTGCTGCACATCATTGCCAAGAAGTCGCAGATTCCGGTGATCGCCGATATCCATTTCCAGCCCCGCTATGTGTTTCAGGCCATTGAAGCAGGGTGCGCGGCGGTGCGCGTCAACCCGGGCAACATCCGAAAGTTCGACGATCAGGTGGCCGAGATCGCGAAGGCCGCCGCGGATGCGGGCGTATCCATCCGCATCGGCGTGAACGCCGGTTCGCTCGATAAGCGCCTGCTCGAGAAGTACGGGGCACCGACGGCGGAAGCCCTCGTCGCATCCGCGATGTGGGAGGCGTCGCTGTTTGAAGAGGTGGGGTTCCGCGACTTCAAGATCTCCGTGAAGCACAACGACCCGGTGGTCATGGTGCAGGCCTACCAGCAGCTGGCGGAGCAGTGTGATTACCCGCTGCACCTCGGCGTGACGGAGGCCGGCCCGGCATTCCAGGGCACCATCAAATCGTCCGTCGCGTTCGGCGCGCTGCTCAGCCAGGGCATCGGCGACACCATCCGCGTGTCGCTCTCCGCGCCGCCGGTGGAGGAAGTGAAGGTGGGCGTCAAGATTCTCGAGTCACTGAACCTTCGGCCACGCAAGCTCGACATCGTGAGCTGCCCGTCGTGCGGGCGCGCGCAGGTTGACGTATTCACTCTGGCCGAGCAGGTGACCGAGGGCCTCGAAGGGCTTGAAGCCCCGCTACGCGTGGCCGTGATGGGCTGCGTCGTCAACGGCCCCGGCGAGGCTCGCGAGGCCGACCTCGGCGTCGCATCTGGCAACGGCAAGGGGCAGATCTTCGTGAAGGGGGAGGTCATCAAGACTGTCCCCGAGGAGGACATCGTCGAGACACTGCTGGCCGAGGCTCGACGCATCGCCGACGAGATGGGCGAGGTCGGCAGCCCGCAGGTGTCGGTGTCCTGAGAACGTTCTGGAGCAGAGCACCCATGGCTGGACGGCTTCATGTTCTTCGCCCCGACGAGGCGAGCCGGGCCTTGGGGTTCCTCGAATCGTCGCCGTACGAGAACCTCTTTCTCACATCCCGAATTGGGCAGGCCGGCGCGGATCGTCGGCGCATAGGGCGGCTGCTGGCCTACCTCGATCGCGACGATCAGATTCGCGGCATCTGCCTCGACGGCGGCACCATCTTCGTCACCACCACCGACCCCGCAGCGCTGCCGTTGTTCGTCGATGAGCTCGGAGATTTTCGTCGGGCGACGTCGATCGTCGGCCCCAGCTTCGCGGCGCTCGGGCTGTTCACGGGGTTGTCGCAGCGGTTCGGTCAGATGTGGAGCTCCTGCAGCAATGTGCGTCGCAAGCAGCCGCTCATGGTGCTCGACGAGCCAGTCGCCGTCGACGGTGACCCGCGCGTGCAGCAGCTCGACGAGAGCGTGTTCCAGGCGTATCTCGATGCTTCTGTAGACATGTACACCGGCGAGATTGGCTCGTCGCCGTTCAAATACGGGCCAGGCTACGAAACGTTCGTGCTCGAGCGTCTCCGCCAAGGCGACGCCTACGGCATCGTCGAGGACGGCGAGGTGATCTTCAAGGCTGACCTCGGCCCCCGCCACCACAACCAAGTACAGCTGCAGGGCGTGTGGGTGCGTCCTGACCTACGAGGGCAGGGCCTCTCGACGCGAGCGCTGGCGCAGATGATGAGGCTCGTGCAGCGGCGCTACCCGGTGGTGTCGCTGTACGTGAACGACTTCAACGTGCCTGCCTTGCGTAGCTACGAGCGGCTGGGCTTCCATACCGTCGGCAGCCTCTCGACGGTGCATTATTGAGTTTGCTGCGACGCGGTCACCGCAAGACAGCGGGGTGAAGGGCTAGAGTTGCGTGCGTGATTACTCGACTTTCTTCGCTCTTCGTACGCACACTGCGCGACGACCCAGCCGAGGCTGAGGTCGCCAGCCACAAGCTCCTCGTGAGGGCCGGCTACGTTCGCCGCGCCGCCCCGGGAATTTACTCATGGCTCCCGCTCGGGTGGAAAGTGCTGCGCAAGGTGGAAGCCATCGTGCGCGAAGAGATGGATGCGATCGGGGCGCAGGAGGTGCACTTCCCGGCGCTCCTGCCGCGTGAACCCTACGAAGCCACCGGACGATGGACCGACTACGGCGACAACCTCTTCCGCGTGCAAGACCGCCGCAAGGTAGACATGCTGCTTGGGCCCACCCACGAGGAAATGTTCACCCTGCTGGTGAAGGATCTCTACAACTCGTACAAAGACCTGCCGCTGCACCTGTACCAGATTCAGACGAAGTACCGCGACGAGGCTCGTCCCAGGGCGGGCTTGCTGCGCGGGCGTGAGTTCGTGATGAAGGATTCGTACTCCTTCGACGTTACCGACGAAGGGCTCGAGGCCAGTTACCAGCTGCACCGTCAGGCGTACCAGCGCATCTTCGACCGGCTTGGCCTCGAGTACGTCATCGTCTCCGCGATGGCGGGCGCGATGGGTGGGTCCGCGTCGGAGGAATTCCTGGCTGTCTCGCCGATCGGCGAGGACACATTCGTCCGCTCGCCGGGTGGCTACGCCGCGAATGTCGAAGCCGTGCGCATTCCCGCACCCGAACCGCTCTCGCTCGACGGTATCCCCGCCGCACAGGTGCACCCCACCCCGGATTCCGCGACGATTGAGACGCTCGTCGACCAGGCCAACTCGCTGTTCCCACGTGACGACAGGCCATGGGAGGCCGCCGACACGCTGAAGAACGTCGTCGTCATGCTGGCGCACCCCGACGGCACCCGCGAGCCCCTCGTCATCGGGCTGCCGGGCGACCGCTCCGTCGACGAGAAGCGCCTCGAAGCCGCCGTTGCACCCGCTGAGGTGCAGGACTTTGGCGACGAGGATTTCCGCAACCATCCCGCGCTGGTCAAGGGCTACATCGGCCCGGTGAAGGACGGCGAGAAGATTCTGGGCGAGGAGTCCACGTCGAAGATCCGCTACCTGTGCGACCCGCGCGTGGTGACGGGCACACGCTGGCTGACCGGCGCCAACATCGACGGATATCACGTGGCAGACCTCACCGTCGGACGCGATTTCACCCCCGACGGCGTGATCGACGTAGCTGAGGTGCGCGAAGGCGATCCCTCGCCCGACGGATCTGGTCCGCTCACTCTCGAGCGCGGCATCGAGATGGGGCACATCTTCCAGCTCGGCCGCCGCTATGCCGAGGCGCTCGGGCTGAAGGTGCTCGACGAGAACGGCAAACTCGTGACCGTCACCATGGGCTCGTACGGCATCGGCGTCTCCCGCGCGATTGCCGCCGTCGCCGAAGCCACCCACGACGAGCTCGGCCTGTGCTGGCCGCTCGAACTCGCCCCGTTCCAGGTGCAGGTGGTGGCGACGGGCAAGGACGCAGCGGTATTCGAGGAGGCCGAACGCATCGCGACGGCGCTCGATGAGCGGGGCGTCGAGGTGCTCTACGACGACCGCAAGGCCAGCCCCGGCGTGAAGTTCAAGGACGCCGAGCTCATGGGCATGCCCATCATCGTGGTGGTCGGGCGCGCGTTGGCCGACGGCATCGTCGAGCTGCGCGACCGACGCACGGGGGAGAAGCGCGAGATCCCCGTCGAGAACATCGTCGACGAAGCCCACGCGCTCGCTCGTCCGTAGCAACACGCGAAGATAGATCAAGTTCGTGGCGCGTCTGCCCACCACGAACTTGATCTATCTCTAGTTCCAGCCGGGCCAGCGCGGTATCCGGCCGCCGACGGCCTGGGTGCGTTGCAGCTGTGCTGCCCAGCGATCGTCGTCCGGTTGTTCGGCGGCCAGCAGCACGAGCGCCTCCAACAGGCGCACCTCCAGTGTGCGCCACACGGAGCGGATCTCAGCACTCGTGTTGATAGGGCCGGGAAGCTCAAAGGCTGGCGGCTGCGACGGGGTGGTCAGCCCACGCCGCAGCTCGTCGCGCAATGACTGTGCCGAGGCGAGGCGCGTCGAGAGTTCTTCGCGAAGTGCCTTGTCGTGGCCAGCGCGGCCAAGGCAGGCTTCGAGTCCGTAGATCAGGGCCCACACGTGAGTGAGCGCGGCGTATTGCTGGTCGCTGAGCGTCTCGACGGGGCTCGGCTCAGCTCCCTCACCGGGGAGAAGGTTGCGCTTCGTGAGCCCGCGCGTGGCGGCCGCGATGGAGATCAGCAGCAGCCGCGTCGACGGCGCCTCCTCGCGGTGGGCGGCGGCCGAGCACGCATCCACGACAGCAGCGATGGCCTCGTCAAGGCTGGCCGCACGCTCCGGCTGCGGTTCGAATACCGGGTCCGGGCTGGCGAATGGGTTGACGGAGTTGATGCGCGCGAGCTGATCGTCGCACTGGGCTAGCGCGGCCGTGCGCCAGGCATCCTCGGGTTCCTTCACGACGAGTTCCCTCACCCCGGCGAGCAGGGCCGCAACCTTCGCCAGCGCCTCGGGCTGCTTCGGCGCCTCGGAAGCCTGCGCGCGGGAGGGGGCGCCGGCGGGTTCTTCGATGGTGGGGCTTGGCGCACACGCTGTGAGGCACAGCACCGCTCCGACGAGTACCGAGCGGCGAGGGACATCCATGGCTTGCAGCCTATCGGTATGCTGGGGATCCACAATTGAGCACACAATCGGATACGGAGTTGTCATGCAGGAACGAACCGTAGCCGAGGTGGTAGAACCCATCTTGGCTGAGTACAAACTGGAGCTCGACGCGCTCGACGTCACACCAGTCGGTAAGCGCTCGGTGCTGCGCATCACCGTCGACGGTGAAGGCCCCGAGGGACGTGGTCCGCTGCTCGACGACATCGCCGAAGCATCACAGGCCGTCTCGGCAGCGCTGGATGCGAGTTCCGTCATGGGGGAGCGGGCATACACCCTCGAGCTGTCGAGCCGTGGTGTCTCGAAGCCACTCACAGAACTGAAGCACTTCCGCCGCAACGCCGGGCGTTTGGTGAAGCTGTGGCTTGCGGAATCCGAGGTCACCGGCCGTATCGTCGGGGTGGATGCCGACGCGGTGGTCGTCGACGTCGACGGCACCCTAGCGACGTACCCGCTCGACGAGGTGCGCAAGGCCGTCATTCAGATTGAGATGAACCGGAAGGAAGCCTGAGCATGGATATCGACATGGCAGCGTTGCGCGCTATCGAGCGCGATCGCGATATTCCGACGGAGTACCTCCTGAAGACACTCGAAGACGCCATTTTGAACGCCTATACCAAGACCGACAACGCGTTGCGCGGCGTGAAGATTGACATCGACCGTAAGACGGGCAAGGTGTCGGTGCTGGCTCCAGAGTTCGGCGACGACGACGAAATCATCGGCTACTTCGACGACACCCCGGAAGACTTCGGGCGTGTGGCCGCGTCGACGGCACGCCAGGTCATCACGCAGCGCATCCGTGAGGCCGAAGATGATCAGAAGTTCGGCCACTTCTCGGGCGTGGAAGGCGACATCGTCACCGGTGTTATCCAGCAGGACCGCGACTCGAAGACGGTGCGCGTCGACCTGGGCACGTTGGAGGCCATCATGCCGTTGGCTGAGCAGTCTCCTGGTGAGGACTACTCGCACGGCCGCCGCCTTCGCGTGTTCATCGTGAGCGTGCGCCGCGATCCATCCGGCCCACAGGTCGTGGTGTCGCGCACGCACCCGAACTTGGTGAAGAAGCTCTTCGCGATGGAGGTTCCGGAGATCGCCGACGGCATCGTCGAGATCAAGGAGATTGCGCGAGAAGCTGGTCACCGTACGAAGATCGCGGTGGTATCGAACAACCCGGACGTCTCCGCCAAGGGTGCATTCATCGGGCCGAACGGGCAGCGGGTGCGTGCGGTCACCAACGAGCTGGGCGACGAGAAGATCGACATCGTCGACTACTCCGAAGACCCGGCAAGGTTCGTCTCCGCCGCGCTGTCGCCAGCCAAGGTCATCAACGTCATCATCACTGACAAGGCCGGGAAGGCGTGTCGTGCGATCGTGCCCGACTACCAGCTGTCGCTGGCCATCGGGCGTGAAGGGCAGAACGCGCGGCTGGCTGCCAGGCTGACCGGTTGGCGCATCGATATCCAGCCCGACACCGAAGTGTGATCGCGACCCGGAGGAGTGCGGTCATGCCGCAACGTCGATGCATCGGATGTCGCCAATCCGACGAGCAGTCCTCGCTCATGCGGTTGGTGCGTCGCGACGGTGTCGTCATCGAGGCGACGGCCCCCCGGCTGGATGGCCGTGGGGCCTACCTCCATCCGGCATGCGCGCGGATCGTGCTCGAACGTAAGGCCATTCCGAGAGCCTTTCGTGGTGCGGAGCCCAGCGCTGAACTGGGGCATGTGCTGCAAGCGATGTCTGAGTAATCGCGTGTGGCGTATTTCGCGTGATGCCTGGTTGCGCGTTACACTGGCCAATGGCCCAACCACGGGCCGATCGTTTCCATGCCCCCGCGGGGGCGCTAACCAGAAGGTGGGCTGACGCTCATGACCACTCGATGAGTTACCAACGATGAGCACCAACAACCAATAGGTCCTGGCCGCTTGAGGCTTGGGCCCCCAAAGGAGAGCAGTGGCTAAGCCTCGCGTTCATGAGATCGCAAAGGAATTTGGCATGCCCAGCAAGGAATTGCTGGCATGGCTGAAAGATCAGGGTGAGTACGTCCGCGGCGCGTCGTCGTCGCTAGAAGCACCCGTTGTACGTCGTATTCGCGAACATTTCAGTGCCGACGGTGATTCGGCCAAGAAGGACGCACCGAAGACACCGTCTTCGAGTAGCGCGCGCCAGACGAAGTCCAAGTCGGACGCGCCGAAACCCGGTGGGATTCGCGCGCCGAAGGCGACGCCCGGCGCGTTTGACCCAGGAGCAAGCCCAGCACCGACGAGCGCGCCGAAGCCGGCAGCGCCGAAGCCGGGTGCGACGGCAGCTCGCCCTGGCGCAGCTCCGAAGCCTGGCTCCCCCAAGCCAGCCGCTCCTCAGCCCAAGCCTGCTACTGGTGCGAAACCAGGCGCTGAGGCGAAGCCGTCGAGCGCGCCCAAGCCGGGTGCCGTGAAGCCCAGCGCTCCGAAGCCGGGCGTGCCGAAGCCTGCTGCTCCGAGCGCAGGATCCCGCACCGGTGGCGTGACGCCCGGTTCCATGCCGCGTCGCACCAACGCGCCGCGTCCGGGCAACAACCCGTTTGCTGCGAGCCAAGGGATGGGCAAGCAGCCGCAGCGTCGTCCCCGTCCCGACGGTGACCGTCGCGGCGGTCAGCGTCCTCAGGGCTCCGGCAGTGAGCAGAACTTGATGCCGCGTCCCGGCGGCACGGGAGGCATGCCTCGTCCTAACCCCGCGATGATGCCGAAGCACCAGTCAAGCCAGCTCGGTCAAGTCGGCTCGCGCCCCGGTCGCGGTGGCGGTCGCGGACGCGGTGGACGTCCTGGTTCCGGTCGGCCTGGCGGCGGTGGCCGCTTCGGCGGCCCACCGATGGGCAGCCCCGGAGGCATGGGTGCGCCAGGTCGTGGCCGTGGCCGCGGCGGAACGCAGGGCGCCTTCGGGCGAGGCGGTTCCGGAAACCGTCGCCGCAAGTCGAAGAAGCAGCGTCGCCAAGAGTTTGACGAGATGGAGGCACCGACGATCGGTGGCGTACGCGTCCGCAAGGGCGGCGGCCAGACCGTTCGTCTGCGTCGCGGTGCGTCGCTGACCGATCTCGCCGAGAAGATCGGCGTCGATGCGGCAGCGCTCGTGCAGGTGCTCTTCCACATGGGCGAGATGGTCACCGCCACCCAGTCGGTGAGCGACGACACCCTCGAACTGCTGGGTGCGGAGCTGGAGTACAACATCCAGGTCGTGTCTCCTGAAGACGAAGACCGCGAGCTGCTGGAGAGCTTCGACCTCGAATTTGGCGAAGACGAAGGCGACGAGGACGACCTCGAGGTTCGTCCCCCGGTGGTCACCGTCATGGGTCACGTCGACCACGGTAAAACCAAGCTGCTCGACGCGTTCCGTCACTCGAACGTGCAGACCCGTGAGGCCGGTGGCATCACGCAGAAGATTGGTGCCTACCAGGTGGAAGCCGAGGTGGAGGGCGAAGAACGCGCCATCACCTTCATCGATACCCCTGGTCACGAGGCCTTCACGGCCATGCGAGCTCGTGGTGCGAAGTCGACGGACATTGCCGTGTTGGTGATTGCCGCCGACGACGGCGTGATGCCCCAGACCATCGAGGCCATGAACCACGCGATGGCTGCCGATGTGCCGATCGTCGTCGCGGTGAACAAGATCGATAAGGACACCGCAGACCCGACGCGGGTGCGCGGCCAGCTCTCCGAGTACGGCCTGATCCCCGAAGAGTACGGCGGCGATACGCAGTTTGTCGACGTGTCGGCGGTCACGCGTCAGGGCCTGGATGAGCTCCTCGAAGCCATCGTCCTCACGGCCGACGCGGCGCTTGACCTTCGCGCGAACCCCGATATGGATGCTCAGGGTGTCGCCATCGAGGCCCACCTCGACAAGGGTCGCGGCGCAGTCGCGACTGTCCTCGTGCACCGCGGCACGCTCCGCATTGGTGACTCGATCGTCGCGGGCTCTGCCCACGGACGCGTGCGCGCCATGATCAACGATCAGGGCGAGAACGTCGACGAGGCGCCCCCGTCGATGCCGGTGCAGGTGCTCGGCCTCACGTCGGTGCCAGGTGCTGGCGACAACTTCCTCGTAGTGGAAGACGACCGCGTCGCCCGCCAGATCGCCGACAAGCGCGAGGCCCGCATGCGTGCCGCGCTGCAGGCCCGCACCAGCCGTCGCAAGACCCTCGACCAGCTGTTCGAACAGCTCGAGAAGGGCGAGACGCAGGAGCTGCTGCTCATCCTCAAGGGCGATGGCGCTGGGTCCGTCGAAGCCCTCGAGGATGCGCTCACCAAGATCGAGATCTCCGACGAGGTCGGGCTGCGCGTCATCGACCGCGGTGTTGGTGCCATCACCGAGACGAACGTCTCGCTGGCTGCCGCGTCGAAGGCCGTCATCATCGGCTTCAACGTTCGTCCCACCCCGCACGCTGCGAAGATGGCGGACGAGGAGAACGTCGATATCCGCTCCTACTCGGTGATCTACGACGCGATCGACGAGATCGAGGCCGCGCTCAAGGGCATGCTCAAGCCCATCTACAAGGAGCAGATCATCGGCCAGGCAGAGATCCGCGAGATCTTCCGCTCGTCGAAGATCGGCAACATCGCGGGTTGTATGGTGCTCGACGGTGTGGTTCGCCGCAATGCCAAGGCGCGGCTCATCCGCGATGGTGTGGTTATCCAAGACACCTCTATCGCCTCGCTGCGTCGTGAGAAGGACGATGTCACTGAGGTGCGCGAGGGCTTCGAATGTGGCCTCACGCTGCACAACTACAACGACATCAAGACCGAAGACGTAGTCGAGGTCTACGAGATGGTCGAACAGGAGCGTGAGTGATGGCCAACCCCCGCAATGCCAAGCTGGCAGACCAGATCCAGACGATCATCGCGCAGACGCTGGACCGCAAGGTGAAGGATCCCCGCAAGGGTTTCATCACCATCACTGAGGTACGGCTGAGCGGCGATAACCGTGAAGCGACGGTGTTCTACACTGTGCTCGGCGACGACACTGCCCGTGCAGGCAGTGCGGCCGCGCTGGAATCAGCGAAGGGAATGCTGCGCACGGCTGTTGGCCAGCAGCTCGCGATGCGGCACACGCCGACCCTCACGTTCGTGCTCGACGCGACGGAGGACGAGGCACGCCACATCGAGGATCTCCTCGCTCGCGCTCAGGCCAGCGACGCGGCCGCTGCGGCGGCACGGGAAGGCAAATCCTTTGCCGGCGAAGCCGACCCGTACAAGAAGCCCGAGGAGTGACAGGTACCACTCTCGATGGGATCGTGGTCCTCGACAAGCCGTCGGGGGCCACGTCTCATCAGATCGTAGGCCGGCTCAGACGCGTGCTGGGCACGAAGAAAATCGGGCATGCTGGCACGCTCGATCCGATGGCGACGGGGGTGCTCATCCTCGGCGTGGGGAGGGCAACCAGGCTGCTGGGCCATCTCGCGCTCAACGACAAGCGCTACAGCGCCACGGTCCGGCTCGGCGAGCGTTCGGATACCGACGACGCCGATGGCACCGTCGCACCCGTCGCCGATGCATCTGCGCTCACCAGGGAACAGCTCGAGCAGGCGTTGGCGCAGTTCAGGGGCGACATCATGCAGACTCCGAGTACGGTGTCTGCCATCAAAGTCAATGGTCAGCGCGCCTATGCGCTGGCGCGCGAGGGGAAGGATGTGAGTCTGCGCGCGCGTCCGGTCACGATCGAGCGCCTCGACCTGGGGGAGCTCCGCGTCGACGGCCAACGCCTCGACGTCGACATCGACGTGGAATGCTCCAGCGGCACCTACATTCGGGCGATCGCCCGCGATCTCGGCGAAGCCCTCGGCGTGGGCGGCCACCTCACCGCGCTGCGCCGCACCCGCGTCGGAAACTATCCCATCGACGACGCCGTCGTCCTGGGTGATGAACCACCGGCGCTCATGCCGATGGCCGAAGCTGCGAGGCGGAGTTTCCCCGTCGTGCAGCTGAACGCCGCGCAGGCGCAGGATGTCCGGTTTGGCCGGGCGCTGGATATCGAGCTGCCGGGGGAGACCGTCGGGCTGCTGTCGCCCGATGGGAAACTACTGGCGCTGTACGGCCCGAAGGGTGGCCGGGCCGTTCCCGTGACGGTGCTGGTAGGCCCTGACGACGATGTGCAATAAGGTGACCGACGTGAGTGTTTTGGCGATCGGCAACTTCGACGGGGTACACCTCGGTCATCAGCGCGTGCTGCAGGAAGCGTGCCAGGGTGATGTTGGCCGACTGATCGTCCTCACCTTTTGGCCTCATCCCGTGGGGGTACTTCGGCCTGACAAGGCACCCAAGCTGCTCATGGACCTGCGTGAGCGCATCGCGAAACTGCGCACATTCGGCGCCAACGAGGTGCGCGTCGTGCGCTTCAATCAAGCTGTGGCCTCCATGTCACCGGAGGAATTCGTCGAAGATTTCCTCGTGGGGTTGCAGCCCACGCGCATCGTCGTCGGCAGCAATTTCCGGTTCGGCGCCAAGGCGGCAGGCGACGTCGACACGTTGCGCGAACTGGCGCGCGGGCGTTTCGAGGTGGTGGCCGTGCCGCTCACTACCGACGGCGACCAGACCATTTCGTCCACCCTCATCCGCGGCAATCTGCACGACGGTGACGTGCGTGCTGCGGCTGCGCATCTGGGGTCGCCGTTCGAGTACCGTGGGCTCGTCGTCGTGGGAGATCGCCGGGGCCGCGACCTAGGATTCCCGACGGCGAACCTCGTCGTCCCCGACGAGATGGCCGTCCCCGCCGACGGCGTGTACGCGGGATGGCTGACGCGCGTCGACATTCCAGGGTGTGAGCCGCTGCCGGCGGCAATTTCTGCCGGATCCAACCCGACGTTCGACGGCACCGAGCACCGCGTCGAGTCGTATGTGCTGGATCGCACCGACCTGAACCTCTACGGCGTGGAGGTTGCGGTGTCCTTCATCGAGCGCCTGCGAGGACAGCAACGGTTCGACGGCGTCGACGCGCTCATCGCCCAGATGCACGAAGACGTCGAGCACGCTCGCGAGATCCTGCGGTAACCCACCGCCGATGCTGTGGCTTCGAGCCGTCGTCTCAAAAATGACTCCCTGGTACTGGGAATAATCTGAAAGCCCGTAGAGTTCTGTCACACGAAGGCAACCGCCAAGTCGTAAGGAAACCGCTCATGGCTCACAGCACGATGTGCATCATGTCCGCCGCCACCAAGGCCGGGCGCATGACGTGTTGCTGTTTGATGGCAGCCTGAGCGAAGCATCCACCCCCCCTCGTAGGGAATCCCAACAGCTAATTCCGGGCACAGCCATACCCTCATGCTTTGAGGCGCTGGTTGGCGTGCCCTTGTGCGCAGGGAATCACCATGCAACATCTACGAAACCTGGACCACATCGTCGTAGCGACACCCGATCTGGACTCCACAGTGCAGGCATTTACCGACGCCACCGGCGTCTCCCCAGTGCTTGGGGGAGTGCACCCCGACCAGGGCACCCGCAACTTCCTCGTTGCATTCACCGGTGAGGGTTACCTCGAGATCATCGGTATCGACGAAGCCCGCCCCGTCCCGCGAGTGTTCGACCTGCACCTCGTCGATGCGCCCATCGTGGCCACCTTCGCGGTGCACCCAGACGCACCTGAAGCCAAGCTCGGCGCAGCATATGAGCTGGGCTTCGACCTCGGGGTGCTCGGAGCAGGGCAGCGACGTGACCCGTCGGGCGCGCTCCTGTGCTGGCGGCTCACACCGCCGCTCGCGTCCGACCATTCGGGCGTGCAGCCATTCGTCATCGACTGGGGCACCACGCCGTCGCCGGGGCACACCGTCGACGCACGCGTCACCCTCGACGACTTTCACGTGACCCATCCCGAGCCCGCCCGAGTGCAGGAACTCTACGCCGCCCTCGATGTCGACGTTCCCGTTGAGGAGGGCCCGGAGCCGGCACTCACCGTGACAGTACATGGCCCGTCGGGCCAGTGGACCCTTCGCTGACAAGGAGCATCATGCGAGCAGTCATCATTCCTCAGTACGGCACGGTCGACGACCTCCGACTGGTTGACGACCATCCCACGCCTACCGCGACGTCGGGGCATGTGGTGGTGAAGGTGCGCGCAAGTTCGCTGAATTACCACGACATCTTCACCCTGCGCAGCATGCCCGGCATCACCGTGCCGCTGCCCGTCGTACCTGGGCTCGACATCGCCGGCGAGATCGCGAAGCTCCGAAGGTTGGAGCATCGGCGACCGGGTGCTCGTCGACCCCCTGACCGAGCGAGGACACCTCATGGGCGAGCTGCTCTACGGTGGTCTGGCCGAGTATGCGCTCGTGGAGGCCGGACAGCTGTTGGCGCTTCCTGATGCGGTGAGTTTCGAACAGGCAGCGGCCCTCCCCGTCGCGTATGGCACCGCCCACCGCATGATCGTAGGAACCAAGGCCGTGCAGCCAGGGCACAAGGTGCTCGTGCTCGGTGCGTCGGGCGGTGTAGGCACCGCGTCGGTGTTGCTCGCCAAACGGCTGGGCGCCACCGTGGTGGCTGCTGCAGGCAGTGATGAGAAGGGGCAACGGCTACTGGAGCTCGGTGCGGACGAGTTCATCAACTACCGCACGCAAGACTTCTACGCCTGGACGAAGGAACACCTCGGCAAACCCTCGCGGACAAGCTACGACGGTGGGTTCGACGTGATCGTCAACAACACCGGCGGCGACACCTGGGCCCCCACGCTGCGTTCCACCAAGCGCGGCGGTGCGATCCTCGTCTGTGGCGCCACCGCTGGGTACAACCCGCCGGAGGATCTGCGCTACGTGTGGAGCTTCGAGCTGCGCATCATCGGCTCGAATGGTTTCACGAAGGACGACTTCCACGCGCTCCTGGGGTACGTCGAAGAAGGGTCGTTCTCGCCGGTGATCGACTCGGTGGTCGGCCTCGGCGGCGCCATCGACGCGCTTGAACGACTCGAACGTCGCCACTTCCTGGGCAAGATCGTGATCGACCCGTGGAAGGACGCGTGATGTTGCTCCCTACACTCGACGAGGTGCAGGCCTGGTTGGAGGCCGCACCCTTCCACCAGTGGCTCGGCCTTCGCGTCACTGAGCTCACCGCGAAGGGGCACCTCGTGAAGCCGGGTTCGCAGATCGCGACGGCCTGGTCGGAGGTGCTCGATGCGAACGGCAAACAGCTCGCGATCGGGCGCGGCACATTCCTCGCGTCGGCACCAGGGGTGGCGCCGTGATCGACGGGTACCCCTTCACCAATCTGGGCGACGCCATCGCACTCGAGCTCCCCGATGCGGAAACCATCACGTTTCACGACGGCGACACGACGCAGCGCATCACGTTCGGCGAATTCAACGCCCGGGCAGACGCAGTGGCCAACCAACTGCTGACGCGAGGGCTCGAGGCAGGGGAGCGCGTCGCCATCGTCGGGCGCAACTCCATCGAGTGGCTGACCGCCTTCTATGGTGCACTACGCGCCGGGCTAGTGGCCGTGCCGCTCAGCTTCAAATTTCCTCCCGAAATGCTGCGCTATGCGCTCGAGCATTCGCAGAGCGCGCTGTGCCTCGTCGACGACGCATCCCGGCTCGAGGCAGTGTGCACGGAGACGCCGTCGCTGACCTTCGCTGAGGCCAGTGTGGAGCCCGGCGAGGCCGCACACCGGCACCATTGCGACGGCTCGGATGCAGCGATGATCTTGTACACCTCCGGGTCAACGGGGCAGCCGAAGGGCGTGGTGCTTTCGCGCGACTCGCACCTGCGGGTGCTGTCGCTGGGGCAGAACACCTTCGGGGATGCGACGGACGTCACAGCTATCGTCTCGGCTCCGCTATACCACATGAATGCCCTAGCTGTACTGACCACGGAGGTTAGGTACATGGGGATCGGCGGGTTGGCTGGACAAAGGGTGAAGACCCCCGATGGGGTGTGGAACTACCACATAACCGCACCACCAACACAGAGGTCTTCATGTC
>JAEZVO010000025.1 GCA_023443125.1 Actinomycetes bacterium | reverse complement strand
GCGGCAGTGCCTGTCAAGCTGCAGGCCGGCGACGAGTTCGACCTGCGCAACGGCGCGGTCACCGTCGCATCCATCACGTCGTGCACCAACACCTCGAACCCGAGCGTCATGATCGGCGCTGGGCTGGTGGCGAAGAAGGCCGTCGAGAAGGGTCTCACCCGCAAGCCGTGGGTGAAGACGTCTCTGGCTCCGGGCTCGCAGGTGGTCACCGACTACTACGAGAAGGCCGGGCTCACGAAGTACCTCGACGAGATCGGCTTTAACCTCGTCGGCTACGGCTGTGTCACCTGTATCGGCAACACCGGCCCGCTTATCCCCGATGTGTCGAAGGCCATCAACGACAACGACCTCGCCGTCACCGCGGTGCTCTCAGGTAACCGTAACTTCGAGGGCCGCATCAGCCCCGACGTCAAGATGAACTACCTCGCGTCGCCGATGCTCGTCATCGTCTACGCGCTGGCGGGCACCATGGACATCGACTTGTTCAACGACCCGATCGGCCAGGACAAGGACGGCAACGATGTCTTCATGAAGGACATCTGGCCTACGGCAGCCGAGATCGAGGAAGTCATCGGCTCCTCTATCTCCTCCGAGATGTTCAAGGAGCGCTACGCCGACGTGTTCAAGGGCGACGAGCGCTGGCGCTCCCTGCCCACGCCTGAGGGCGCCACCTTCGATTGGGACGATGCCTCTACCTACGTCCGCAAGGCGCCGTACTTCGACGGCATGCCGCGCGAGGCTGCTCCCGTCGAGGACATCGCTGGAGCTCGGGTGCTGCTGAAGCTGGGCGATTCGGTCACCACCGACCACATCTCCCCGGCGGGCAACATCAAGGCCGACTCGCCTGCGGGCAAGTACCTCACCGAGCACGGCGTCGAGCAGCGCGACTTCAACTCCTACGGCTCGCGTCGCGGTAACCACGAGGTCATGATTCGTGGCACCTTCGCCAATATCCGGCTGCGCAACCAGATTGCACCGGGCACCGAGGGCGGCTTCACACGTGACTTCACCGTCGACGACGCCCCCGTCACCACCGTGTACGAGGCCGCGCAGAGCTACGCTAAGGCTGGCACGCCGCTCGTCGTTCTGGCGGGCAAGGAGTACGGCTCTGGCTCGTCGCGTGACTGGGCAGCAAAGGGCACCGCGCTGCTGGGCGTGAAGTTCGTCGTGGCCGAGAGCTACGAGCGCATCCACCGTTCGAACCTCATCGGCATGGGTGTGCTCCCGCTGCAGTTCCCCGAGGGCGAGTCGGCTGAGTCGCTGGGGCTCACCGGCGAGGAGACTTTCTCCGTCGACGGTGTGACTGAGCTCAACGACGGCGTCACGCCCAAGACGATGAAGGTCACCGCTGTCGCGCCTGACGGCAAGGAGACCACGTTCGACGCGGTAGTGCGCATCGATACTCCTGGAGAGCGCGCCTACTACCTCAACGGTGGCATCATGCAGTACGTGCTGCGCAACCTCATCGGCTGATCCTCTCACCCACAGTGCCCCCGCTAGTTCGCATAGCGGGGGCACTGTTGTATTGAAATGTCAGTGGGGCAGTGTTCAATAGAACACATGTTTGATACTGATGCATTGACGCAGGTGTACGTCCCTCCGGGTTGGCCGTCAGCCGTGCCACCTCCAGGCGCCGACGACTGGTTGCATTGCGCAGTCGCCTTCCTCCTCGACGCCTGTCCGCCGGAGTATCGGGGGTATCGCGTGCTGCGCAATCACCCAGTCGTGCTCGCCCGATTAGCTCATGGGCATGTGGAAGCGCAGCTGGCCGCCACGAGGTCGCAGCGGGCGACGGTGCGCACGAGCCTTGCTGGGTGGGTGGATGCCCGCGTGGCGGGAGAGGCCGTCGAGGTATTGCAACAAGAAGAAGCGCGGTTGCTGCGCCTTCTGCGTGCGGTGCACCTCGTCGAAGAAGCGCTCCACGACGTGCGTTTCGTGCCGAAGTTATAGCTTGATAAGGCGCGGTTTCGGCGCTCGCGTCCTATGATGGAGGGCATGTCTTTGCTCGAATCCATTGCTGGCCCGCGAGATCTGCGTTCACTGTCGAAGGCGCAGATGGAGCGGCTCGCCGATGAGATTCGAGCCTTCCTGGTCACGAACGTGAGTCGGACGGGCGGGCACCTGGGGCCAAACCTTGGAGTGGTGGAGCTCACCATGGCTATCCATCGGGTGTTCAACTCTCCCCACGACCCGATCATCTTCGATACCGGCCATCAAAGCTACGTGCACAAGATGCTCACTGGTCGCGCCCACCAGTTCGCCACCCTGCGTCAGCAGGGCGGGCTCTCTGGCTACCCGGAGCCCGCAGAATCGGAGCACGACTGGGTTGCCAACTCGCACGCTTCCGCTGCGCTGTCATGGGCGGAAGGCATGGCGAAGGGGTATGCCCTGCAGGGAGAAGATCGCACCATTGTTGCCGTGGTGGGTGACGGCGCACTCACGGGTGGCATGGCGTGGGAGGCGCTGAACAACATCGCCGCTGAGCCCAAACTCCGCCTGGTCATCGTGGTCAACGACAACGGGCGTTCGTACACCCCGACGGTGGGCGGACTCGCGAACCACCTCGCCGGGTTAAGGACGAACCCTCGATACGAGCAGACGCTCTCGCTGGCGAAGCGGGTCATCAACAAGATTCCCCTCGTGGGACGCCCGCTGTACGACCTCATGCACGGATTCAAGACGGGCGTGAAAGATGTCGTTGCGCCACAAGACCTGTTTTCGGACCTCGGCATCAAGTACACCGGCCCCATCGACGGCCACGACCTGGGCGCGCTCATCAATCATCTGGAGCAGGCACGCCAGTTCGGTGGCCCGGTGATCGTGCACACCATCACGGTGAAGGGTAAAGGGTTCAAGGCCGCGGAAGAGAATGAGCAAGATCGCTTCCACGCCGTCGGGCAGATCGACGACGTCACCGGCGAGTCGCTCACCTCATCGGTGCAGGCGACGTGGACGGACGCATTCGCGGAAGCCATGGTGCAGCTCGGGCAGCGTGACCCGCGCGTGGTCGGGATCACCGCAGCAATGCTGCACCCCACCGGGCTCGCGCGTTTCGGGGCGGCTTTCCCAGATCGGATTTTCGACGTCGGCATCGCGGAACAACACGCCCTCACGTCGGCGGCAGGCCTCGCGCGCACAGGCCTCCATCCAGTAGTGGCGTTGTATTCCACCTTCCTGAACCGCGCCTACGATCAGCTGCTTATGGATGTCGCGCTGCACGGCCTCGGGGTGACGATCGTACTGGATCGCGCAGGTATCACTGGCACAGATGGGCCGAGCCACAACGGTATGTGGGATGTGGCGATGGCTGGCATCATCCCCAGTTTGCAACTCGCAGCACCGCGCGATCAGCGGAGGCTCGAGCAGGCATTGAGCCGTGCGGTTACCGTCGATGACGCTCCCACCATCATCCGATACTCGAAGGAGAAGCTTCCCGACGACATCGTGGAAGTGGCTCACAGAGGCGAAGGAGTGTCACGCGTCGACGTGATCAGCGCAGACCGCGATGCTCGCACGCTCATCGTCGGGTACGGGCAGTTCGTTGGACTTGCTGTCCAGACCGCGGAGCTCCTTCGCGCGCAAGGTGTCGCCGCCACGGTGGTGGATCCGCTGTGGGCGCTGCCGGTGAGCCCGGAGCTCATCGCGCTGGCGACAGAATTCGATCACGTCATCACGATCGAAGACAATCTCGTCGAGGGAGGCCTCGGCCAGCGGCTGCGGTCGCGCTTGGCAGAAGAAGACATCACCACCCCGGTGCATTGCTTCGGTATCCCGCATGCATTCCTGCAGCACGCGAGCAGGTCGCAGATTCTGTCGACGCTAGGCCTCACTCCGCAGAGCGTCGCGCACGCGGTGCTCCCGAAGCTCGTGGATGCCTCAGCTGAAGAGTTCGTCGATCAGCCCCGACAGTAAATCCGCTTGCCAAGGGCGCATCCCGGCGTCCAGCAAGTCATCTTCGGTGGGAACTCCGTCCCAGATGGCCCGCTGCAAGGTGGCGGGTGGTGCCAACAAGCTGGGCTGGATGCCGATTTCGCAGGCGAAGTCGTCGACAGCGGGGCGGACGACGCGCCACCTTGTAGCGGCGTCCTCGTTGGTGCGCTCCCAAACTTTCGGGTGGGGAATGCTACCCGGTACATGGAGGCGCTTCGGGGGGTAGTCGCTCGCGGGCAGCGTGTTGAATCGCTTGATCGCTTCAATCCAGCGATTGAGGTAGCGGCGCCCGGGCGGCTTGGTGAACCCGTCAATTCGGCGAAGCGTATCCGGGGTCACGGCGCGATCCTTGCCGGCGGCAGCACCGGCGTCGACGAGTGCCGCGTCGGGAAGGATGTGCGTGGGAGGGCGATCGCGACGCTGGGCGATCGCTTCGCGTTCGCGCCACAGTTCGCGGACGAGGGCGAGGCCACGCGGGTGTCGTACCGCGGTGATGTGGGAGGTGCGTCGCCATGGATCTACGCGAGCCTCCGGGGTCTTCGCGAAGGCGTCTAGCTCCCACTGGAACTCCTGCTCCGCCCATTCGCGACGGTGCACCTCGCGCAGTTGCGTGTCGAGGGTCGCACGCAGCTCGGCCAGGAAGTCGACGTCCAGCGCGGCGTAGGTGAGCCACGACTGTTTGAGGGGCCGCGTCGCCCAGTTCACTGCGGAATGGGCTTTCCGCAGTTCGATGCCGAGTTCGGCTGCGAGGATCGCACCCAGTGACACGCCGGGCTTGCCGAGCAAGCGTGCGGCGAGCTCTGTATCGAAGATGCGCTGAGGCACGATGCCACAGTCGAACATCGACGGGAGATCTTGCGACGCCGCGTGGATGATCCACTCTTCGTCGTTAGTGCGCTCGACGAGCTGCGTTAGCTGGGCGTTGTCGAAGCATGTCGGATCGATGAGCCACGTGCCCGCCTCGCCTCGTCGGATCTGCAGCAAGTAGGCGCGCGGCCAGTAACGGTAGCCGTGGGCGCGCTCCACGTCGAAGCCGATGGGTCCAGTCGTGGAGATGAGCGCGTCGAGACAGCGGCTGAGCCCGTCGTTATCCGCGACGACGGGGCGCAGTGGCTCTCGGGGTTCGTCGATGAGTGTCATCGGGTCTTGAGTAGCGAGATGCCAGCCGGGAGCGGGGGTTCGCCGGCAACGAGCCCGAGGAGGTCTTGCCAGGCGAAGAGGTGGCTGGTGAGCGGGTGTTGGGTATCGAGGTAGGGCGTCCACGAAGAGCGAAGCTCGACCTCGGCGCGGTCTGGTTCGTCGGCCATCTCGCCAAACGACCTGCCGTACGAGGCTGTCACGGTGCCTGCGAGGAAGGACGCATCGCACTTGTTGTCTTCGAGGGCTTCAGTGAGCCAGGCCCAGGAAATATCGGGGAGGAGGGGGTCGGCCGCCATCTCGAGATCGACCTCCGAGCGGACGTATGACACGAGACGAAACGTACCTTGCCAGGCTTCGTTTCCGGCGGGATCGTGCAGCAGGATGAGGCGTCCGGAACTGACAGCGTCATCGCCGACGGTCAGCTCGCCCGCGATCGCCAAAGAATGAGGGGCGATGCGCTGTGGTGAACCGATCTCGTCGATGCTCAGCTCGCGCCGCCACTGCATGTGGCGGAACTCCTCGACAGCGCGATGAAACGCATCCGGGGCGAGCCTCGTAACCTTCGACACACGGGCGACTCTACGTGTCGAGTCTTGGCGACGTAGCCTGCCACGCCGCGGAAGGTGTTACTTCGGGTCGAGAGTGAGGCAGACCGAGTTGATGCAATAGCGCAGATCGGTTGGGGTGTCGTAGCCCTCACCCTCGAACACGTGACCGAGGTGAGAGTCGCAGTTCGCGCAACGCACCTCAACGCGAGGACGGCCGGGAATGCTGTGATCGTCGAGGTACCGCACCCTGTCTTCTGCCAGTGGTGAGAAGAAGCTGGGCCATCCGCAGTGGGAGTGGAACTTTTCGCTACTCGTGAACAGCTCAGCACCGCATGCTCGGCACGAGTACGTGCCTTCCGTTTCGGTGTCGGTGTATTCGCCGGTGAAGGGGCGTTCTGTGCCTGATTGGCGCAGCACTTGGTATTCCAAGTCGGTCAGACGCTCACGCCACTGCTCGTCGGGTAGCTGAAACGGTGCGATGTACGGCTCGCTCATGGTGAGCAGTGTAGTTCAGCGGCCAAAGGTTTCGCGCGGGCTGAGGAAGTGGTAATCGTCGTCGACGGTGACAGGCTGCGGGCTACCGTCGAGTAGTTCCATCGCGCCGAATGCATATCTGGCCAGGATGAGTTGGCTGAGGTGTCGGCTGCCGCTGATGGGGGCGGTGACGGCGATCGCTCCTGCCTGCTGTGCTGCGAGGGCGTGAGCGCGGTAGGAGGGGCCGGGGGAGAAGAACGCGCCCCCCACGGCGATGTATCGACGCCCTTGCGAGCGGAGTGCGTGAACTGCGGCAGCTGTGGCGGCGCCGTCGCCTTCCTCGATGGCGAGCTGCACGGGCAGGCGGTGGTGGGCTGACCACTGGCGAGCACGCCGAGCAAGCAGCGCTGAGCCGCGCGCGTCGCCGCCAATACGTCCGACGAGAACCAGCCCGTCGAGTTCCAGTGCGGAACGACGTTGCAGGGCGTCGCGAACGAGTTCGTCCAGGATGTTGAGCAGTTCAGACGCTGGGCCGATGGGGCGCGATACGACGGCGCGGATGCCCGCTGCCTCCATCGCCCTCGCGGCGTCGTCGAGCTCGCTCGCATACGACGTCGCCGACCGCAGATCAAGTGGAACGAGTACTGCCTCTTCCGCCTGTTCATCGAGCAGGCGGGGGAGTACAGCGTCGAGTGTGGGCCGAGCGCCCAGCTCTAAGAAGTGGATGTTGAGATCGGGCCGACGCGCGCGCAACTGCGTTTCAATGGTGTGGAACGCTTCGCTGACTTCGGGAATTCCTGAGGTGGTGTCGGCGAGGATGACTGCGGGTGCTGCCATCTCCGCCTCCTGCCACGTGCTCACTATGGTGGGTGATGGCGGGTTCGAACCGCCGACCTCTTCGGTGTGAACGAAGCGCGCTACCACTGCGCCAATCACCCAGCGACGGTTCACTCTAGCGCATCTTTGGCGACGTGTAACAACTGGCCCTGTCGAAAGGCGCGATGGCCACCCGTCGGCTGGCGTGGTTCACCCCAAATTTGGGCTAGGTTCACCGACGATTTGTGTTTCGTGAAATGTGTGCGCTAGTGTTCTCAACGCGTCGGAACCGCAACAGCGTTTCTGAACGACATGCGGACGTGGCTCAGTTGGTAGAGCATCACCTTGCCAAGGTGAGGGTCGCGAGTTCGAATCTCGTCGTCCGCTCGGAGAAGTCTCTCCCAGTCCCCAAGGGGGAGGGCCTCCATCGGTGGTGGAGTGGCCGAGAGGCGAGGCAACGGACTGCAAATCCGTGTACACGGGTTCAAATCCCGTCTCCACCTCGGGCGGTTGGCGCAGCGGTAGCGCGCTTCCTTGACACGGAAGAGGTCGCCGGTTCAAACCCGGCATCGCCCACCATGCTGCGCTCGAGGTTCAAGCTGTAGCGTTCGTTGCGGGGTGTCAGACAGCCCGCCTGTGCGATGGGCGTGACAAGGGGAGGAAATCGTTCATGTCACACCAGCCGTTGCTACTCCTTGATGTCGACGGCGTGCTGAATCTGCAAGTGCCTGCATCGATGCGTGAGCACGCCAAGCATGAATTCGACGTGGTGCGGACGGTTCCCGACACCGATCTTCGCGTATGGGTTGGGCGCTACGGACCGTATTCCATTCATTGGCGCGAGAACATCGCTGATGTTTTCAAACCGCTCACCGATGTCTTCCAGATCGTCTGGTGCACTACTTGGCAAGAAGCAGCAAACCCGTTCTGGCTACCCAAGCTTCGCCTTGTGGATGAACTTCCGATCATCCCGCTCGAGTGGGAGCCCACCACCGACGGCACCTGTTGGAAGACGTCCCAGGTAGCCACGTGGCTGGAAGAATTCGCCGGGCCGGATCCGGTCGGCGTCTGGTTCGACGACGACGTCTCCGAGCGCGACCGTGAGGGCCTGCCTCAGGGGATGCTCCCCATTGCCGTTGACCCTCGAAGTGGCTTGACCGATGACATCGTCGCCCAGGCGCTCACGCATGTTGGTGCCATTGCCGCCTAGTCACCGTCGTCGGTGACCTGCACGACTAGTGTGGGGACATGCACATCACGAAGAACGAGGCGCTGTCCCGGTATGAGATGCAGCTCGACGGTGAGGTCGTCGGCGTGATCGACTACACCGTCGAAGGCGACGTCGTCGACCTCCCGCACACCGGGGTAGAACCTGCCCACGGGGGCAAGGGATACGCAGGAAAGCTCGCGGAGTTTGCACTCGACGACATCCAGGCCCACGGAAAACGTGTGCGACCGACCTGCCCGTACATCGCCAAGTACATCGACAAGCATCCGCAGTACAACGCACTGCTGGCTGAATAGGGCAGAATAGCGGTTGGCATCGCCGCGCCAACTACGAACGAATATCGAGGAGAGAATTATGAGTGGCGTCATCACCGTGCACCGCAACGACGAAGCGAGCAGCGTGGAACTGACGACCACTACCACCGGCCTCGACCTCTTCGGCGACGACCGCACCATCGTCGCGATGCACGTGAACGGTGAAACGCTCGACCTCCACCGCGAACTGCACGATGGCGACGATGTCGAACCCGTGCTCATCGATTCGCCCGAGGGCCTGTCCATCCTCCGACACTCCGCGGGGCACGTCACCGCGCAGGCGCTGCAGGATGTGTTCACCGAAGCCAAGCTGGGTATCGGCCCGCCCATCACCGACGGGTACTACTACGACTTCCAGTGCGAACCGCTGACGCCTGAAGATCTCAAGCGCATCGAGAAGAGGATGCAGCAGATCGTGAAGGCTAAGCAGCGGTTCGTGCGTCGCGAGGTCTCCGACGACGAGGCTCGCGCGGAGCTCGCGAACGAGCCCTTCAAGCTCGAACTCATCGACGACAAGGGGTCTGCCGGCGACGAGGACGGATCCAGCGTCGAGGTCGGCGCCGGGCAGCTCACGATCTACGACAACGTGAACCGCGACGGCTCCGTCGCGTGGAAAGACCTCTGCCGCGGGCCGCACATTCCGCACACCGGGTACATCCCGGCCTTTAAGCTGATGCGCTCGTCTGCCGCGTACTGGCGCGGCGATCAGCGCAACGCCAGCTTGCAGCGTGTGTACGGCACTGCGTGGGCGACGAAGGACGACCTCAAGGCGTACGTCACCCGCTTGGAGGAGGCCGCCAAGCGTGACCACCGCAAGCTTGGCACCGAATTGGATCTCTTCAGCTTCCCCGACGAGATCGGCTCCGGCCTCGCTGTGTTCCATCCGAAGGGCGCCATCGTGCGCATGGAGATGGAGGATTACTCGCGCAGACGCCACGTGGAGGAGGGCTACCAGTTCGCGTATACCCCGCACCTCACGAAGGCACACCTGTACGAGACCTCCGGGCACCTCGACTGGTACTCCGACGGCATGTACCCGCCCATGCATATGGACGAGGAACGCGACGCCGAGGGCAACATCACCAAGCAGGGCGTGGACTACTACATGAAGCCCATGAACTGCCCCATGCATAACCTCGTGTTCGCCGCGAGGGGGCGTTCGTACCGCGAACTGCCGCTGCGCCTGTTCGAGTTCGGCACCGTGTACCGCAACGAGAAGTCGGGCGTGGTGCACGGCCTCACCCGCGCACGCGGATTCACCCAGGATGACGCGCACATCTATTGCACCCGTGAGCAGATGCGCGACGAGCTCGCCTTCCTGCTGAAGTTCGTGCTTGAGCTTCTCGCCGACTACGGGCTCGACGACTTCTACCTCGAGCTCAGCACCAAGAACCCTGAGAAGTTTGTCGGCGATGACGCTACCTGGGATGAAGCCACCGAGGTGCTACGTCAGGTTGCCACCGCGTCCGGGCTCGAGCTCGTCGACGATTCGGGCGGTGCCGCGTTCTACGGCCCGAAGATCTCCGTGCAGGCGAAGGACGCCATTGGCCGCACCTGGCAGATGTCCACCATCCAGCTGGATTTCAACCTTCCCGAGCGCTTCCAGCTCGAGTACCAGGCGGCCGACGGCACCCGTCAGCGTCCGGTGATGATCCACCGCGCGCTCTTCGGGTCGATCGAGCGGTTCTTCGGTGTGCTCACCGAGCACTACGCGGGTGCTTTCCCAGCGTGGCTGGCCCCGGTGCAGGTGCTGGGCATTCCCGTCGCCAGCGAATTCGACGACTACCTGCGCCAGATTCTCGATCGTCTCCGCGCGGAGGGCATCCGAGTGGAACTCGACGCCTCTGATGATCGCTTTGCGAAGAAGATCCGCAACGCGCAGAAAGAGAAGGTGCCCTTCATGCTCATCGCCGGCGGCGAAGACCGCAACGCGGGCTCCGTCTCGTTCCGCTACCGCGACGGGTCGCAACGCAACGGGGTGCCCGTCGATGAAGCCGTGCGCGACATCGTCGAGTATGTGCGGACACGCAACAACGCGAACCCGACGGCGCAGGCATGAGCGAGGCGAACGTCGAAGCACCAGGAGCGTACCCCGGCGTACCTGATGCGTTCCAGCGGCTGTGGACGCCGCACCGCATGGTGTACATCGACGGTGAGGGCAAGCCGAAGAGCCCGGGGGAGTGTCCCTTCTGCACGAGCCCCGGGAAGCCCGACGATGAAGGGTTGATCGTGCGGCGTGGCGAGCACGCGTTCGTCGTGATGAACCTCTTCCCGTACAACCCCGGGCACCTGCTCATCTGCCCGTATCGGCACGTTGCCTCGTACATCGACGCCACACCTGAGGAGACCGTGGAGATTGCGGAGCTCACGCAACAAGCCATCCGTACGCTCACGAAGGTGAGCGGGCCCGCAGGATTCAACGTCGGCATGAACCAGGGCGACGTCGCGGGTGCGGGCATCGCGATGCATCTGCACCAGCACGTGGTGCCACGCTGGCAAGGCGATTCCAACTTCTTGCCCGTCGTGGGGCGCACCAAGGCCGTTCCACAGTTGCTCGACGATGCCCGGCAGCGGTTGGCGGAGGCGTGGCAGGCCTGAACGTGAACCGCACGGATTTCCTGTGGGCGCTCGGCAAACGCATCCCTCGACGAGGTGCCGATGCATTCGCCACCCTCGCGGCCCCGATTGCGTCGCTCGGACGGTTGCCCGCCGTCGATGCTTGGGCCGAGAGCGTGGCTCGTGCCACCGGTAACGCGCCCACCAGGAGCATGCGTCGTCGGCTCATTGCACATTGGATTCGCAACAACCTCTGGTCACTCAGCTTGGAGCGCTGGAGCGACGCAGGTATCCACCGGGTCGCAACTATTCCCGACGAACACGTCGAACGGCTTCGTACCTCACTCGCCGGTCCTGGGCTCGTGCTCGCGCTACCGCACATGGGGTCATGGGACTTCGCCGGCGCATGGTGCGCGCGCATCGGCATTCCGGTGACGAGCGTTGCCGAGCGGCTCCCCGACGGCATGTACGAACGATTTCGTGCTGCCAGGGAAGGCATGGGCATGACCATCTATCCCGTAGACCAGCCGCGCCTGCTGCCCACACTCGCCGACGAGATCCGCGCCGGCAAGATGGTGTGCTTGCTCGCAGACCGCGACCTCTCCGCTCACGGCATTCGCGTTCCGTGGCCGGAATCGTCTGAGACGATTTCCGTGCCCGCGGGGCCCGCCTTGCTCGCGCGCCGCACTGGTGCCGATCTTCGCGTGGCGACGACGCACTTCGCGGGCGCACGACTCGGCATGACCGTGTCGCCGACGATCACCGGCGACACTCCTGAGGCGCTGATGCGTGGGGTAGTGGAGCAGTTTGCCGAGGGTGTTCGTCGGCATCCCGATTCGTGGCTGATGTTGCGAGAGGCGTTCCTATGAAGATCGGGATTGTCTGCCCGTACTCCTTCGATCAACCCGGAGGTGTGGGAACGCACGTGCGGGGGCTTGCCCACTGGCTGCGCGAGCAGGGCCACGGGGTGCTCGTGGTGGCGCCAGGCACAGGCTCGTCGAAGCCGGGGGAGATGCTCGTCGGAGACTCGGTGCCCATGCAGTTCAACGGCTCGACGGCGCACCTCGCGCTGGCTCCGGCGCAAGCTCGGCGGGCGATCGCGGCACTGCGCGAGGCCGACGTCGTGCATGTGCACGAACCGTTGACGCCGGGCCTCGGCTTTGCTGCGGGGAGGGCCTGCCGACCGCTGGTGGTCACCCATCATGCACAGTTCGCGCCAGGCCTCCTCACTCCTGTGTTGCGGATGCGTTCCGCCATGCTCGGCCAGCGCGTGCCCATCGCGGTCTCCGACGGTGCTGCCGCCACAGCCTTGGCAGCGACGGGAGGGCGCCCCGACGTGATCCCCAATTGTATTGCTCTCCCGGAAGAGAGCGACAAACCGGCGTCGAGCTTGCCCGTAGTGTTGTACGTCGGTCGCAGAGATGATGCGCGCAAAGGCTACCCCACCTTCGAAGCGGTTGCGGAGCGGATGTCGCATGAAGCGCGATTCGTTGCGCTAGGGCCTGGCCAGGTATCTTCGCGGCAGGTGGCCGAGTATGGTGCGGTTACGGACGCTGAACGAAATGCATGGCTGCGTGAAGCGAGTGTCCTTATGGCGCCCAACACCTTTGGGGAGTCGTTCGGCCTGGTGCTCGTCGAGGCGCTCGCACGTGGATGTGGGGTAGTGGCGTCAGATCTACCCACATTTCGCGCCGTCGCCGACGATCCACGGTGTACGAGCTGGTTCCCCCCGGGCGATGTCGAAGCCGCCACGAATGCGTTGAGGACACGGCTGACGATGGGGAGTGACGCGTCTACGGCCAGACAGCTTGCCGCGCGTTACTCGTGGGAGCGCGTTGGGCCACGCGTTGTCGCAGCCTACGAACAAGCACGAGCCCAGTAGTATGGAAACCGTGACGGAGCAGCGCTGGGACACCGACCGCGTATTCACCGTCCCCAACGTGCTGTCGTTCCTGCGTCTGGCCGCCATCCCAGTGTTCGTGTGGTTGATTATCGCCGGTCAATACCTGGCTGCGGTGATCATCTTGGCGGTCTCGGCCGTCACGGACTGGTTCGACGGGTATCTCGCCCGCAGGCTGCGCCAGCGCACCAAGCTCGGCGCACAGCTCGACCCTATCACTGACAGGCTGTACATCCTGTCGACGATTATCGCGTTCATGGTGCGTGGCATCTTTCCTTGGTGGTTCGTCGCGATCCTGCTCGCCAGGGATCTCATGCTGCTCCTGCTCGTGCCATCGCTACGACGCAGCGGGCAGATGTATCTGCCCGTGAACCTCGTCGGCAAGGCGGGCACGTTTGCGCTGTTGTTCGCCTTCCCTGTCGTGCTCATTGCGGCACCGGAGGCCTTCGATTTCCAAGTGGCCTATGTGCTCGGGTGGGCGATTGCCGTCGCTGGGGCGTGCCTGTATTGGGCGGCGGGGTTGCTGTATCTGCGTGAGACGATTCGCCTATCTCGCGCTCGGCGCGCGGAAGTGAACGTCTAGATGACGCGTCGGCCAGACGAATCCATGAGCCTGCTGCGCACGGTCACTGAAGGCGCACTTGAGCCGGAGTATCGATCGACGCAGGCTCCTCGTCGCAGGCCTGTCGTGTCGTTTATCACCGTCTCGTTGATCATTTCACTGCTGACGTATGCGCTCGTCCAGACCTTCACGAGCCGCGACGTGCGAGCAGCGCAACGATCAGCCGTGCTGGCTGAAGTGACGGACGCACAGCAACACCAACACGAGCTTGAGCAGAGCATCCGCCAGCTCGAAGACGAGATTCGGGAGCTTCAGCTCACGCATCTGGATGACCCGCAGACCCGCGCAAAGCTCGCCGAGGCAGAGTTGGCCAGCGGCGCTGTCGCGGTGGAAGGCCCCGGCGTCGTGGTGACCGTCGACGATGCCCCCGACGCCACCGGCACCGAAGGGCGTGTGCTCGACTCGGACCTCTCGCAGCTCGTATCCGGGCTGTTTGAAGCCGGGGCGGAGGCCGTCGCTGTCAATGGCCGACGCATCACCTCACGCACCCCGATCCGCTCGGCAGGCGCAGCAGTGACCGTCGACTACGTATCGCTGAACCCGCCGTACCGCGTCGAGGCCATCGGCGATCCTGGCCAGCTGCCGGCACGGTTCGCGGCGACGCGCGCATCCAACTGGTGGCAGTACCTCGTGATGAACTACGGACTTACACTGGACTTCACGCAGGCTGACGGTGATTTGATCTTGCCTGCAGACCCAGGCTTGGGCGTGACATTGGCGAAAGGAGACTGAAGTGTTCGCAATACTTGGGCTGGCCGCGGGCATTGTGGTGGGGCTCTTGCTGCAGCCAACGCTGCCGCCGATGCTCACCCCCTATTTCCCCATCGCGATCGTCGCCGCGCTCGACGCCATCCTGGGCGCCACGCGCGCCTACTTGGAGGGCGTATTCAGCGACCGCGTGTTTCTGGTGAGCTTCCTGTCCAACGTGCTCATCGCAGGACTCATCGTGTTCATTGGCGACCAGATCGGCGTCGGCTCGCAGCTGTCGACGGGCGTCGTGGTGGTGCTCGGCATCCGTATCTTCACGAACGCCGCGGCAGTCCGGAGGGCTATCTTCCATGCCTGACACCGATCCGAAACCAGACGGGAGCACCGACGCACCGCGACGAGCCGCCCCTACCCGCCCGTGGCTCAAAGATTTCCTCCGACCCTCAAAAGGCCAAGCCATCGCCGCAGCTGTGCTGTTCGTGACAGCGCTGATGGTGACGTGGACGGTGCGCTCACAAGACGCACAGCCCGAGTTTGCCCAGGCGCGCCAGGAAGACCTCGTGCAGCTGCTCGACACGGTCACGAACCAGAACCGAGCGCTCGAAACCGAACTGCGAGAATTGCAATCAAACCGCGACGAACTGCTCAGCGGTGCTGACAAGGCCAAGTCTGCTCGGGAAGATGCCCGACGGAGGCTCGAGCAACTGCAGATTCTCGCCGGCACCATCCCTGCGCACGGCCCCGGCATCCGCATCGAGATCTCTGCTGAGGCCGGGAAGATCACACCAGAACTTATGCTGAACGCCGTGGATGAGCTGCGCGACGCTGGCGCAGAAGTGATCGAGATCAACGACACGCTGCGGATTGTCGTCGACACCGCGTTTACCGTCGCCGACGACGGCGCGCTGCAAGCCGACGGCCAGACGCTGACGCTGCCGCTCACACTGGAAATCATCGGCGACCCCGTCACCTTGGAAGCAGGTGCTCGGTTTCGCGGCGGCCTCGTCAGTCAGGTGGAGGGTCCACGCGTGGGCGGCACCGTCCAGATCACCCAACTCGACGAGGTGAAGATCGATTCGGTGATAGAGCCTCGTCAAAATGAGTTTGCCCGACCCCGATAAGGTTGCGTGCGATAGGGTTGGCATGACAACGCGATGAAAGGGATTGGGATGAGGTGCATCAAGTGCGGCACGGAGTGCGCTGAGACTGCAAGGTTCTGCAGTCACTGCGGAGCTCAGCTCGAGCCCTCGACGGACACCACGTCGACGTTCGCAGCGATTGACGTGCCAATGGATTACGGATCTCCCTCTTCTGTAAGCGATGCGGCGAAAGGCCTTGCGCCAGGGAACGCGCTCCTGGTTGTTCGGCTCGGCACCGGCGACGAATCGCGTTTCCTCATCGACGCCGACATCACCACCGTGGGGCGTCACCCTGAGTCCGATATCTTCCTCGACGACATCACCGTCTCGAGGCACCACGCCAAGTTTATCCGAGTCGACGGCAACTTGTTCTTGGAAGACCTCGGCAGCCTGAACGGTACGTACATCAACCGCACCCTGATCGACGGACGGGCGCAAGTCCGCGCCGGTGACGAAATCCAAATCGGCAAGTACCGGGCCATGATCGTGCTGGGTGATTCCGGGGCCGCCTAATGGCTTCCGGGGCGCGCACCATCGGACGCGTTCTTGAGATGATCCGGGGAGAATTCCCCGATATTTCGGTCTCCAAGCTGCGTTACCTCGAGGCTGAGGGCCTCATTTCACCGGATCGGCAGCAACCCTCCGGCTACCGACGGTTCAGCCAGGAAGATGTCGACCGTCTCCTCTACGTACTGCGTGCTCAGCGCGACCGCTATCTGCCGCTCAAAGTGATCCGTGAGGAGCTGGAAGCGCTCGATCGCGGAGAAGATCCAGCCACGGTGACGCAAGAGCCCGAAGAGCAGATGGAGCCCGAGCCCGACCCCCCGCGCCCGCACACTCGCACGCCGCAGAAGGGCAGTCAGCTGCTCACCAGACGACAGTTGCTGCAAGAGTCCGGGCTGGGGGAGGCGTCGCTGATTCACCTGGAGCGCATGCGCTTGATTGAGCCGCGTCGGGGGACTGCCTGTTATGGGCGTGAGGCAGTGGCGGTCGCCGTCGCTGCCAAACGCCTCAGCCACTACGGCGTCGACCTGCGTCAGATGAAGGTGCTCCAGCAAGCCGCCAGCGCAGAGGCCGCGCTCGTCGAGCAGGTGCTCGAACCATTTCGACGTCGTGGCTCAGCCCCCAACGAGATTGTCGTCGACGTCTACCGCGTCGTCTTGCAAGCCCACGCCGCACTGCTTCATGGACAGATCAATGGATGAGTTTGACCAATTTGATCATCAGATGCTGAACCTCGAGGTGCTCGGCATCAGGGTGCTGGGTGGCGACGATGCGCCCGTGCTCCTACTCAACGAACCTACTGGTACGACGTTGCTGCCCATTTGGATTGGGCACGTCGAAGCTGCCGCAATCGCGCTGCAGCTCTCGGATGATGCGAACGTGAATCGTCCGCTCACGCATGATCTCCTGGCCAATGTCATCGCCGAATTTGCGGGAGAGGCCGCGGGGCGGGTGATCATCACCCACATGGAAGAGGGCCTGTTCTATGCGCGCGTTCGAGTGCTCGACCTCGATCTCGATGCGAGACCAAGCGACGCGGTTGTCCTGGCGCTGAAACTGGGCTGGCCCATCCAGTGCCCGCGCACGCTCATGGATCAAGTTGGGGTTGAGGTTGATGAACTTCCATCTGACGAAGTCGACGAGTTCCGCGCCTTTCTCGATTCCGTCAACGCCGACGACTTCTCAGACGGGGAAAACACGTAGTCAGCACTGATATGAGGGGAAGAGACGCTGGCCTGCTCATGACTCACAACCGGGGTAGGATGTGTGCCATCGCAAGCAGGCGCGAGCAATTCCGTCGGCGTGTCCCGGTAGGTGCGGGGTACGAGGGCGGCTAGCGTTCAACGCAGACGTTTGGAAAGAGGAGACCGTGGCCGAGCTTCAGGACACATTGTTCGACGGGGACTACTCCCCGCTGCCCAGTGACCAGGGCTTTCGCGGTCCTGTCGCGCACAAAGTCGCTGGCATCACCTATCGCCAGCTCGATTACTGGGCGCGCACGGGGCTCGTCGTGCCGTCGGTTCGGCGAGCTGAAGGCTCCGGCTCGCAGCGGCTGTACTCCTTCCGCGACATCCTCCTGCTTCGCGTGGTGAAGCGATTCCTCGACGTCGGTATCTCCCTGCAGCAGATCCGCGTCGCCATCGATCACTTACGCTCACGCGGAGTCGAAGACGTCACTGAGGTCACCCTCGTGAGTGACGGCTTCAGCGTCTTTGAGGTCACCAGCGCCAACGAGCTCTTCGACCTGTCCAAAGGTGGCCAGGGGATGTTCATGATCTCCGTGAGCTCCGTGTGGAAAGAGATCGAAGGAACCCTCCTTGCGCTACCGTCGGAACGCGCTGTAGAACAGCAACTCGACCATCCGGGCGACGAACTCGCTGCCCGGCGTAAAGCTAAGGCAGGCTAGGAGCCTCAACTGTGAAGAACACCATTCAGAAGATTCTGAACTGGCCGCCAGTCGCACACGTGATGGCGGCCAACAGTCGTTTCGGAGCACGGCTCGGCCCGCAGTTTGCCGGTGCGATCACCTATTTCTCGGTGCTGTCCATCGTGCCAATCTTGATGTTCGCCTTCGCCATGCTGGGCATGATCCTGACGGTCTTCTATCCGGAATTGCTCGGCCAAGTGCAGGAGCAGATCAATGATGCACTCTCCGGTTCCGGTGATGCGGCCCAGTCGCTGACCACCACCATTGACCAAGCCCTCAACAACTGGAAGGGCATCGGAATCGTCGCTATCTTGACCGCCGGCTACTCCGGCTCAGGGTGGGTGGGCAACCTCAAGAAAGCCGTGCGCATGATGTGGCGGGAGAATCCCGTCGACGAGGCGCGCAAGCCCAATCCGATCCTCGACATTCTGCAGAACATCGCCATCTTCCTCGGCCTGCTCGTCACCTTGCTGCTGGGTATCGTCGTTGCACAGGCTGGTTCGAGCGCGTCGGGGCTCGTCGTCGAATGGCTCGGTTGGGAAAATGTGCCTGGCATCGGCATTCTCATGCGGCTCGCCACCATCGCGATGACGCTGGTGGCATCGTGGTTGCTGGTTGCGTTCTTGTTCCTCACGCTGCCCGACCCCAAGGAGCGCGCGAGCTGGAGAACATGGCTCATCGGCGTCACCATCGGTGCCGTGCTCATCACCATCTTGCAGCAACTCGTCGGTACCCTGATCGGCGTCTTCTCGGGTAACGCGGCAGCGGCTGTGTTCGGATCGCTCATCGTGATGATGTTGCTCATGAACCTCTTGGCGACGGTGATCCTCATGGTGGCTGCGTGGATTGGCACCGACGCGAGCCGACGCCAGGACAGCCGCATCGAGCACGCTCGCGCCGCAGAGATGGCCGCTTCGCGTTCCGCCGTGGCATTGGCCTTCGCGGACGATGCTGCTGAAGGGCCAGCCATGGTGCGCCAGGACGTCGCTGAACGCGGTGTGCGGGCCGGGCTGGGCGTGGGCTACGTGACGGGTGCCGCGACGGGCCTCGGTGCGGGTGCGTTGATTACCGGGCTCGTAGCGCTCATCACGCGCCTCGTTCGACGCTGAGCATCAACGCAATCGTGAAACGTTGAGGGGATGGGCCCGCATGGGCCCATCCCCTCAACGTTGTACCCGCGTGCGGGACGTCGTTCGCGTCAGTGTGCGGTGGCTGCCTCAGGGAAATCCTGGCCGATGGATGCCAGGAGATCCTTGTACCATTGCTGGTTGATGTCGAAGGCCTTGCCACCGGCGATGCGGTCGAACGCGATGGCGGAGAGCACGTCGCCGTTCTCTTCATCCTGCCCGATCACGCCGGACTCGCCGCGCAGCGCGCAGTCGACGGCGAGGTCGGTGCACTGCTTGATGAGGTCGAGGTCTTCCTGGTTGGCCGCAGCGGAGCGGGAGTAGTAGCCCGACTTCTGCACCATGACCTTCTCGGCCTTCAGCTGCTCGGCAAACTGGGAACCGAACCAGGCGCCCGGGTTCACCTTGTCGAGCTTGACGTGGCCGAAGGGGTCGCGCGGCACCTCTTCACCCGCAGCCTCCATCTCCGCAACGATCGAGTCGAGGCCCGCACCTTCGGAGAGGAAGATGGTGACGTTGCCCACTTCGTCCATCACCTTGTTGAGGCGCTCGGCCTCCTTGGCGATGTCGATGTGGCCCTCGGGGACGAACACCGCGTGAATGTCCCAGGCTTCCTTCGACAGGCCGATTTCAGGCAGCCACTGCTGCTCGTTGACCCACTCGTGGTACTTCTGCGCAGTCGCAGCGGTGAGCCAGCCACAGTGACGACCCATGACCTCGTGGATGATGAGCATGCGGGACCCGGAGTTGTGCTCCGCGACGATGTTCTTGGCGAACCGCGCGCCCATCTCGGCGGCGGTCCATGCGCCCAGCGATTGACGGATCGGGACAACGTCGTTGTCGATGGTCTTCGGCAGACCGACGACGGTGAGGCCGTAGTCGTGCTTCTCAAGGTAGGCGGCAAGATCTGCGGCGGTGGTGTTGGTGTCGTCGCCGCCGATGGTGTGGAGCACGTCGACGCCGTCTGCCACCAGGCGGTCGGCCGCTACCTTGAGCGGATCGTCGCCTTCCTGCACGAGACCGCGCTTCACCAGGTCTTTCACGTTGGTGAGCTTGACGCGGGAGTTGCCGATGGGAGAGCCGCCATAGCGATGCAGCAGGCCGGCGTTGGCGCGCACTTCGTCGTTCACGACGAGGAAGTCGCCCTGGAGGAGGCCCTGGTAGCCGTGGCGGTAGGCGATGATTTCAACCTCGGGGGCAACCTTCGTGTACTTCTCGATGAGCCCGCCGATAGCGGAGGAGAGGCACGGAGCGAAACCACCTGCGGTCAGAATGGCGACCTTCTTGACCATGAAGAGTCCTTTCGTGTTCGAACAGTGAATCGTCCCCACCTTATTGCACGTTGTCCACAGCTGGCGCATGGGTACTCGTGTTGCACCCCATCTCCTGCGATGATGTGCGCATGCGCAGTCAACGAGGTCTTGCCCCAGCGGTAGAAGCCGCCGTGATTATCCCTGGACTCGTGTTGCTCGTCGGGCTCGTCGTCGTCCTCGCGCGCATCGTCATGGCTCAGCATGATCTCAATGCAGTTGCAGGCAATGCCGCCCGGGCCGTCTCCATGGCCCGCGACGCGGCACACGCACGCGCTGCTGCCACAGGGCTCGTCGATGAGCAGCTGCAAGGAGAAGGGCTGCGTTGCGAACACACGAGCGTAGACATCGACGCTGCTGGTTTGCGCGCATCGCTCGGCAGCAATGCGACGGTGAGCGTCACCGTCGAGTGTGCGGTACCCATGGCGGACGTGGTGCTGCCGGGCATTCCAGGCTCGGTGACAGTGCGGGCACATGTCGAATCGCCGGTCGACAAGTTCCGAGGGCGATAAGCTCGGTGCATGGAGCGAAAGTTTGGCAAGTTCACGGTTTCTGCATTGGGTTACGGCGCGATGCCGTTGTCGTTTGGCGAAACGTCCGACGACCCGTCACAGGTGATTCACGCTGCACTCGACGCCGGCATCACCCTGATCGATACGGCCGACATTTACGCGCCCAGCTGGGATCAAATGGGTCACAACGAGCGACTGGTGGCGGAAGGGCTACGCACCTACGACGGTGACACCTCACGCGTCGTCGTCGCCACGAAAGCAGGGATCACTCGTGCTGAGGGAGAGCAGTGGGGGCGATGCGCCACACTCGAGTACCTGCGCAGCCGCGCTGAGGCTGCATGCCGCAACCTCGGGGTGGAGCAACTCGACTTGTTGTACCTTCACCGTCCTGACCGGTCACTCACCTACGCGGACTCGATTCGCGCGCTGCAGCAGTTGAAAGCCGACGGGCTCACCGCTGAAGTGGGCATTTCGAACGCCAATGTCGAAGAGATCGAGATTGCGCTCGACGTGCTCGGCCCTGGGCAGCTCGCCGCGGTGCAAAACGAGTTCTCGCCGTGGTTCCATCACACGAGCAAGCCAGAGATGGAGCTGTGCGCCCGTGAAGGTATCGCGTTCATTCCGTTCTCACCGCTGGGTGGCACCGGAGGCGGCGCAAAGCGGCTCGATCAGCGTTTCCCGTCAATTCGCAGCGCCTCGCAAGAGTTGGGCATCAGCCCGCAGCGAGTCACGCTCGCCTGGGAGATGTCGCTGGGGGAGCACATCATTCCTATCCCTGGCGCGTCGCGCGTCGCATCCATTACTGACTCCGCGGCGGCCCTGCACGACACATTGCCTGCAGAGGTGCTCGAAGCGATTTCGGCGGAGGTGTTCTGATGTTGGCGCGTTACTGCGATGTGCACCCGGAGAACCCGCAGCCGCGCAGCATTGCGCAGGTGGCGACGGTGCTGCAGGACGGCGGCCTGGTCGTGTACCCGACCGATTCGGGTTTCGCGCTGGGCACGATGCTCGGCAACGCGGACGGGATTGAGCGCATCAAAGCTATTCGGCACCTCGACGACAAGCACAACTTCACGCTCGTCGTCGACGAATTCGCCAAGTTGGGCCACTACGTCGAGATGGACAACTGGGTGTTCCGAGCCATCAAGGCGGCCACGCCAGGCCCGTACACCTTCATTCTGAAGGCCACGCGCGAGGTTCCGAGGATGATGCAGCACCCGAAAAAGCGGACGGTTGGTGTGCGCATTCCGGCCCACGTCACGTCGCTCGCGTTGCTCGAGGCAGTGGGCGCCCCGCTGGTGAGCTCGACGCTGCTCCTCCCGGACCTCGAACAACCCCCGACCGAGGGGTGGGA
>JAEZVO010000055.1 GCA_023443125.1 Actinomycetes bacterium | reverse complement strand
CGACGACCGCCCCGCCTGGTCGGAGCAACAGAGCGGCAACGTTCGCAACCACTGGCATGGCCCCCAGACCGTCTGGCCCTGCGAACAAAGCATCATCCGGATCGCGTCCAACCACGTCTGTCGGCAGGGTTTCTCGTAGCTGCTCGGGAACATACGGGGGGTTGACCACGACGAGGTCGACCGTGGCGTCCAGCGTCGAGAAGGCGGTGGCCATGTCACCGATCTCGATGGTGACGTCGACGTCGGACAGGTTCCGCCGCAACCAGGGTTCAGCATCCGTAGAACGTTCATTGGCAAACGCTTCGACTCCCCCGAGCTCGCGCACGATGGAGCGGATGATGGCGCCGGAACCGGCGCAGAGCTCCACCACGCGCCTGCGCCCAGATGGGCGTACGGCAAGCAGTTCGATGGCCTTGCCAGCAAGAAGTTCGGTCTCGGGGCGAGGGATGAACACACCCGGCCCGACGTGGAGTGTCTCGTAGCGAAAGTAGGCCTTGCCTGTGATGTGTTGCACGGGTTCCCCAGCGACGCGGCGGCGAGCCAGTGCCCGCGCGCGCTGTGCTTCGTCGGGAGTTATCTCCCAGCGCGTCAACAGCTCGCTGACGTCGGTGTCACACGCTTCAGCGACAAGCAACCGCGCGTCGGAACCTGGGCTGGGAAAGCCTGCAGATGCGAACTCGTCGGCCAGTTCGAAGATGAGCTCCGTAGGCCGCATCACTGACCCACGCTGGCCAGCCGCTCGGCCAAGTCTTGCTCAGCCAGTGCGTCGAGCGCAGGCCCGAGCTGTCCGTCGAGCACCTGATCGAGGTTGTGGGCCTTGAAACCGATGCGGTGATCGGTGATGCGGTTCTCGGGGAAGTTGTAGGTGCGGATACGCTCGGAGCGGTCAACCGTGCGCACCTGCGATTTGCGACTCGCCGCAGCCTCCTCTGCGGCTTGCTCTTCCGCGATCTGGATCAGCTTCGAACGCAGCATACGCATGGCCGATTCGCGGTTTTGAATCTGCGAGCGTTCGTTTTGGCAGCTCACGACCGTGCCTGTCGGGAGGTGGGTGATGCGCACAGCGGAGTCGGTGGTGTTCACGCCCTGGCCGCCGGGCCCAGAGCTGCGGTACACGTCGATGCGGAGGTCGTCGTCGTTGATCTCGATCTCGTCGGGCTCAACGTCGGGCGAGACGAGCACGCCGGCTGCGGAAGTGTGAATCCTGCCCTGCGTTTCCGTCACGGGAACGCGCTGAACCCGGTGCACGCCACCTTCGAACTTGAGCCGTCCATACGGGGCGAACTCCGACTGGGCGGTGCCCTTCACCGCGAGCGTGACGGACTTGAAGCCGCCCAGATCCGTCTCCTGCGAGTCGAGCACTTCAATCTTCCAGCCGACGTCTTCCGCGTAGCGCTGGTACATCCGGAACAGATCGCCCGCGAACAGCGCGGATTCTTCGCCACCTTCGCCAGACTTGATCTCGAGAATGGCGTCGTTGTCGTCATTCGGGTCGCGAGGAGCGAGGAGGCGGGTGAGCTTCTCGGTCATGGTCTCGAGCCGCGCGTCGAGTTCAGCTACCTCGCCTGCGAACGCCTCGTCCTCTTCGGCGAGTTCCGCAGCCGCCTCACGGTCTTCCACGAGGCGCTGATATTCCTCCACGCTCTCGACGATAGGCCGTAGCGAGGCGTAGCGACGCCCCACCTTGCGGGAACGGGACAGATCGCTCAGCACCTCTGGGTCAGCCAACTGCCCCTCGAGCTCATGGAATTCTTCAACTAAGGGGGCTGCGTTCTCGAACATATTGCTCCGACGTGAAAGTGGTGAAGGGGCACCGAGCTGCTACTCAGTGCCCCTTCGATGATGATAGGCCGGTTCGGCAGCCAGACGGCTGAGGAACCGGGCGTCCGTGACCGCCCTTGGGCAGCGGCGACACACGGATTATTGCGACGCTCGTGGAACGTCGCAGCACGATCACTTCTTGGCGTAGCGGCGCTCGAAGCGGGCCACACGACCACCGGTGTCAAGAATCTTCTGCTTGCCGGTGTAGAACGGGTGGCAGGCCGAGCAGACGTCAGCGCTCAGCGAGCCGGATTCGGCCGTGCTGCGGGTGGTGAAGGTGTTCCCGCACGTGCACGTGACGTTCACCTCGTGGTAGGTGGGGTGGATTCCCTGCTTCATAGTGTTCTCCTCGTGATGTGTTTCCCCGGGTCGCGGGATGGCACCCCGCGTGAACCGGCACAGCGATCAAGTATGCCGCGAGACGCGCTCGAAACGAAATCGCCTCGCTGATTTCATGTATTCGAATCACCTGACCGCGCCCGGGGAGATGACATCGAGCCCAGCCGTCTCCGCCGCTTCCCCAAGTCGACGGTCATAGGTCACGACAACATCAGCATCAAGACGAATGGCAGCCTCCAGATGCAAGGCATCAAGAGTACGCAGATACTGCATCGGTAGGAAGCCTGCGGATCGATACGTTGCACGGTCGAGAGCCGCCAACGACACACCCTCCAAGAGTGCGCTCACCTTCGACTGGTCCCGACCTTCCTGCACCGCCATGCGACGCAGTTCGGTTTCAAGAAGATCACTCGAGACAAGGCGCACATCCTCGCGATCAAGCCAGTTCACTAGCTCTTGAGTCTCAGGCTGAGCCACAAGCAGTGCTCCGAGCGCGGACGTATCGACATACACCAGCGGAGCGGTACTCACACCCGATCTCCGCGCAGTTCGTCGAGGATTCGGTTCATCGGCCGATCGTGGTCAGTCGGCTGGGGCGCCAGGTCGGACCAACCACCGACTCGCTTGGCCGGTCGCGCGATGGGTAGCGCAGGCGGCGGAGCATCGAGCGGAACGATGCGCCCGACGGGGATACCGCGATTGGTCAGTACAAACGAACGTCCCTCGCTCACCTCACGCAGCACGCGTCCAGATTCGTTGCGCAACTCGCGCTGCGAGAGGCTCTCACTGTGCGCTTCAGCCGTACTCATGCAGCAATCGTAGCACCCGTGCTACACGATGAGCCCGTTTAGTCGTGCGCCCCTGGCGTGGTCTTGAGCACCGACAACAGGAAGTCGTGGTTGGTTGGCGTCTTCCGCATGCGGCTGAGCAGCGTCTCGAGGGCACCGGAGTCGTCGAGCCCGGAGAGCGCGCGGCGAAGCTTCCAGATGATAGTGAGTTCGTCACGACCCAGCAGGAGATCTTCGCGACGGGTGCCGGACGCGTCGACGTCGATGGCGGGGAAAATGCGCTTGTCAGCGAGTTCGCGACGAAGCCTGAGCTCCATATTGCCCGTGCCCTTGAACTCTTCGAAGATCACCTCATCCATCTTCGAACCGGTCTCGATAAGCGCGGTGGCCAAGATGGTCAGCGAGCCACCATTTTCGATGTTACGCGCGGCGCCGAAGAACTTCTTGGGCGGGTAGAGCGCAGCCGAATCGACACCACCGGAAAGAATACGTCCCGACGCTGGTGCAGCCAGGTTGTAAGCGCGCCCAAGACGGGTGATGCCATCCAGCAGCACCACGACGTCATGGCCGGCCTCCACCAGGCGCTTGGCGCGCTCGATGGCCAACTCAGAAATAGTGGTGTGGTCTTCCGCAGGTCGGTCGAAGGTCGACGCGATGACCTCACCGGAGACGGTGCGCTGGAAATCGGTCACTTCCTCGGGGCGCTCATCGACGAGCACCACCATGAGGTGCACCTCGGGGTTGTTGGCCGTGATCGCATTGGCGATGGCCTGCATCACCATCGTCTTACCCGCCTTGGGCGGCGAGACGATCAAACCGCGCTGACCCTTACCGATGGGGGCAACCAGGTCGATGATGCGCCCGGTAAAGCCGTTTTGGCCGTTCTCCATCTTCAGGCGCTCTTGCGGGTACAACGGCGTCAGTTTCGAAAACTCGGGGCGGTTCTTCGCCTGCTCTGGGTCGGCACCATTCACCGTGTCCAGGCGCACCAAGGGGTTGTACTTCTCCTTGCGTTCGCCTTCCTTGGGCGTGCGGATGGCGCCGGTGACCACGTCGCCTCGACGCAGCCCATACTTACGCACAAGACCCATCGACAGGTATGCGTCATGCGGGCCGGGCAGGTAGCCCGTCGTGCGCACGAAGGCGTAGTTATCGAGGATGTCGACGATGCCGCTGACGTTGGCGAGCACGTCGCCCTCGCGGATCTGGGGTTCGGCGTCGTTGTTGC
>JAEZVO010000048.1 GCA_023443125.1 Actinomycetes bacterium | reverse complement strand
CCCTGCTGGCTGGCCGGCTGGAGTTTCCCTTCCCTCGCCACCTCGACGAGCTCGTTGATGGCTCGCGCGAGTTCCAGCAACGACATCTGATTCGCCGACTTGATGTTCGGCACCAGCAGCCCGCGCGGGGTGGCTGCGGCGATGCCGAGGTGCACATCGCGGTGGTAGACGATCTCCTCGCGCTCCTCATCTACCGACGCGTTCAAGCTGGGGTTGCGCCCGAGCGCCAAGCAGATTGCCTTCGCGAACAACAGTGTCGGCGAAACGCGCACGTCGGCAAACTCCCGCCGCTTCTTCAGGCGCTCGACGAAGTCCATCGTCGCGGTGACGTCGATGGTGAGCCACTCGGTGACGTGCACGCGCCGCTCCACCGAACGCACCAGGTTCTCCGCCGTCGCTTTGCGCACTCCCCTGAGGGGTTCGCGACGCTCACCCGCACCCGCGCTCGACTGCGCCCGCGTGGCGTCGACGTCGGCCCGTGTAACGCTGCCCTGTGGGCCAGTGCCGTCGGCGGTTCGAAGGTCGACGCCCAAGTCACGCGCGTACTTGCGCACCGGGGGCTTGGCCAGCACACCGGTGGTTGCACCCGAAGATTCCCGACGGCGCCTGCGCGGCGCCTGCTCTACCGCACCGTAGCCCACGAGGGTGGGTGTGTCGTCGGATTCGTCGGCCTCCTCGCTCAGCTCGGGCTCCTCGCTCGGCTCAACCTCTCCGCTCGGCTCGGCGCCCTCGCTCGGCTCAGCCTCGACGCCGTCGTCGATCTCGACGATGTCGGTGCCCACCTCCACTTCCGCGCCTTCGTCGACGAGCAGCGCCGTGATGCGACCCGCGTACGGTGACGGGAGCTCGACGATGGACTTCGCAGTCTCGATCTCGACGAGCACCGTGTTGACCTGCACCTTGTCACCCACAGCGACCCGCCACTGCACGATCTCTGCGTCCGTGAGGCCTTCTCCGGCGTCGGGCAATTTATATGTCTTCAGCATTGGTGCTCCTCAGTAGGCCAGTGATTGGTCGACGGCGGTGAGAATGCGGTCGACGCCCGGCAAGAATTGGCTCTCGACGCGGGCGGGTGGGTACGGGATGTCGTAACCCGCAACGCGCAGCACGGGCGACTCCATGACGTAGAACAGCGCCTCGTGCAGGCGCGCGGCGATCTCGGCGCCGAGCCCGAGAGTCAAGTGCGCTTCGTGCACGACGATCGCCCGCTTGGTGCGCTCCACAGATTCCATGACGGCGTCCCAGTCCACCGGGCTGATGGTGCGCAGGTCGAGGACCTCCAGGCTCCGGCCCTCGTCCGCGGCGACGGTGGCAGCGTCGAGGCAGGTTGACACCGTCGGCCCGTAGCCGATGAGGGTGGCGTCTGCCCCGTCGCGCACGATGTTCGCCGCGTGCAGCTCGGCCGGCGGGGCGTCGAGCTCCACCTCGCCTTTCACCTGGTAGCGGCGTTTGGGTTCGAGGAAGATGACGGGGTCGTCGGAGCAGATGGCCTGCTGGATCATCCAGTACGCGTCATTCGGGGTCGACGGCGCCACCACCTTGAGCCCTGGGGTGTGCGCGAAGTACGCCTCGGGCGACTCGGAGTGGTGCTCCACCGAGCCGATGCCGCCACCGAAAGGAATGCGGATCACGACGGGCATCGGCACCCGCCCGCCGGTTCGGCCGTGCAGGCGTGCCAGCTGCGAGACGATCTGCGAAAACGCGGGGTAGGTGAACCCGTCGAATTGCATCTCCACCACCGGTCGATACCCGCGCATGGCGAGTCCGATCGCGGTGCCGACGATGCCCGATTCAGCCAGCGGCGAGTCGAGGACGCGATGCTCGCCGAAGTCGCGCTGCAAGTGCTCGGTGACGCGGAATACCCCACCGAGTTTCCCGATGTCTTCGCCTGCCAGCAGCACTTTCGGATCAGATTCGAGTGCGCGACGAAGCCCCGCGTTGAGGGCTTTGACCATACTCAGCTTCGACATCAGGCCACCTCGTACTCCGCTGCGAAGCGAACAAACTCGCGCTGCTGCTCAGCCAGTTCGGCCGTGGGCTCGGCGTAGCAGCGCTCAAAGAGCTCCTCCATCGTGACGTCGCGCAGCTGGGCGATAGTCGCGCGGGTCTGGACGCCCAAATCTTCGGCCTCCCGCTCCAATTCGGCGAGGTAGGCATCGTCGATTTCATCGACGCTGCGCAAATACGCGACGACCCTGTCGATCGGGTCGCGCTCCCGCCAGGCTGCGTCTTCGTCGCGGCCGCGGTATTTCGTCGGGTCGTCCGCCGTCGTGTGGGCGCCCATGCGGTAGGTGTATGCCTCGACGAGCGTCGGCCCCTCACCGCGCCTCGCGCGCTCCAGCGCCCACCTAGACACAGCCTCGACGGCGAGGACGTCGTTGCCGTCGACGCGCACACCGGGAAACCCGAAGCCGCTCGCACGCTCGAACAGCGGAACGCGCGACTGCAACGACGTCGGCTCCGAGATCGCCCACTGATTGTTCTGGCAGAAGAACACCACCGGGGCGTTGTAGCTCGCGGCAAACACGTAGGCCTCGTTTACATCTCCCTGCGACGAGGCACCGTCGCCGTGGAACACCATGACGGCCTCGTTAGCGCTGGGATCAGCGTTGCCGACCGCGCCGTCGAAGCGCAGCCCCATGGCATATCCGACGGCGTGCAGCGTCTGCGCGCCGATCACGAGTGCGTAGGTGCGGAAGCGATGCTGCATGTCCCAGTGGCCCGCGTCGCAGCCTCGGAAGAACGCGAGCATCTGCTGCATGGGGAAGCCGAGCGCGAGGGCCATCGCATGTTCTCGGTATGACGGAAAGACGTGGTCTCCCGGCGCAAGTGCCCTTGCCGCGCCGATTTGGGCGGCCTCCTGGCCAAGCTGCGGGGGCCACAGCCCAAGCTCACCGTGGCGCTGCAGGGCCGTGGCTTCCGCGTCGAACCGGCGCCCCAGCCACATGTCGCGCAGGCTGGCACGCAGATCGTCGGCGGTGCCCTCCCAGGCGAAATCGGGATGGTCTCGTCGGGCACCGTCGGGGGTCAGCAGTTGCACCATAGGGTTGTGCACGCGGATCCTCTTTCTAAAGTTACGGAAACGTAGCTTACGCAAGCGTAGGCAACGACGGGGCCATAGCGGGATGGAGGAAACGCACAAAGCAACGCCGCGGACATTGGAAGCTCGGTTCCTGAGCGACAGCAACCAACCGCGTGCTTTCCACAAGATGAATTCTTGGCAAACTGCTTGATTTCAATGCGCGGTTTGTAGTTCGCTGGGTACGTAGCCCGCGAGCGCGCGGGTGCTCGAACCATCCCCAGGAGATAGTTGTATGTCCAAGTTGTCCCGCCCGATTGCTGGGCTGGCGGCAGCCGCGATTGGCATGACCGGTGCGATCGTCACCGGTGGTGTGCAGCAGGTTGCCTCCGCCGCTCCGGCTGAATGCACCAAGGCAGAAACCGTTCACCTGCTCTCGTTCAACGACTTCCACGGCCGCGTCGAGGGTGCCGCTCAGCTGTTCACTCCCGTCGAACAGCTGCGTAAGAGCGCCGGTGAGGACAAGGTGCTCCTGGTGTCGAACGGCGACAGCATCGGTGGCTCCACCTTCGTCTCGGCGGTCTCCAACGACCAGCCCACCCTCGACGTGCTGAACGCAGCCGACCTCGAGGCCTCCGCCACCGGCAACCACGAGTTCGACAAGGGCTTCGACGACCTCGCCGGCCGCGTCGCCCCTGCGTCGCAATTCCCCTACCTGGGCGCGAACGTCGTAAAGAAGGGCACCAACGAGGTGGCCTCGCCCGTCGAGGCGTACTCGGTATTCGAGAAGGGCGGCACGAAGATCGCCGTCGTCGGTGCGGTCACCGGCGACCTCCCGTCGCTGGTGTCGCCGTCGGGCATCTCCAAGGTAGACATCAAGGACCCCGTCGAAAGCGTCAACGCCATCGCCAAGCAGCTGAAGGATGGCGACGAGTCCAACGGCGAGGCTGACATCGTCATCGCGAACATCCACGAGGGTGGCCCTGACAACAAGGCCGACGAGGGCACCGCGAAGTCCGCGCCCAACTTCGGCAAGATGTACAACGGCCTCGACGCCTCCGTCGACGCCGTGCTGAACGGCCACACCCACATGCAGTACCTGTCGACGACCGCGAAGGGCCAGCCCATCGTGCAGGCCGACGCGTACGCCAAGAACCTGGTGCAGCTCGACCTCAACGTCGACGCTAACGGTGCGCTGTGCTCGGTTGAGACCAAGAAGGTCGATGCGGCTAAGGAAGCCGACGCTTCGCTGCCACGCATCAAGGAAATCAATACGATCGTCGAAGCTGCGAAGGAAACTGCCAAGGAAAAGGGCAGCGAGGTTGTGGCCAAGGCCACCGAGGCCATCTCCACCCCTGGCGCCGGTGATTCCGGCACTCGCAACCAGGAGTCGCCGATGACCAACATGGTTGCCCAGATGTTCTACGACACGATGAGCAACGGCAACGACGAGTTCATCGGCATCCAGAACCCGGGTGGCACCCGCGATTCCTTCGACAAGGGCGACATCACCTACGAAGAGGCCGCGCTCGTCCTCCCATTCGCAAACTCGCTGAACACCACGGAGATCACTGGCACTCAGTTCATCCAGGTGCTGAACCAGCAGTGGCAGCGCGACGACAAGGGCGAAGTACCGAGCCGCCCCTACCTGGCGCTGGGCCTGTCCAAGAACGTGACCTACACCTACAACGAGTCGCTGCCCGAGGGCGAGCGCATCACCGGCGTGTGGATCAACGGCAAGCCGATCGACGAGGACAAGATGTACACCGTCGGCTCGGGCTCGTTCCTCATCTCCGGCGGCGACAACTTCCGTGCCTTCCAGGGTGGCCAGAACACCAAGGACGCCGGCCTCGTCGACCTCACCACCTGGGTGGACTGGCTGAAGGAACAGAAGGAAGTGTCGCCTGACTACACCAAGCGCGGCGTTTCCGTCACCGACGTGCCGAAGAGCTTCACCCCCGGCAAGGCCGGCACCGTGAAGCTGGGCGCCGCCGGTGAGGTGTACAAGGGCAACCTCGACATGTTCCTCGACGCGGATAATCCCAAGGTGTCCCCGCAGCTCGCGAACAAGACCGTGAAGGCTTTCCTCGGCGAGACGCAGATCGGTGAGGGCATCGTCGCCGACGGTGTTGCCGAGGTCTCGCTCACGTTCCCTGAGGGCACCAAGGCGGGCATGCAGACCGTGCGCTTCGTCGTCGATCCCTCGGGCACCGAGGTGCGCTACAACGTGAACGTCGCCGCATCGGAGGGCTCCGACGACACTGAGGGCGAAGGCTCCGAAGACGAAAACTCCCCAGGCAAAGGTGAAGGCCCCGGCCAGAAGCCTGGCCAGGATCTGAAGCCCAACCTGCCCAGCACGGGTGTCTGATGCAGTAGCAATCACTCACTGACAGCGGGAGGCCCGGAGGAGCACTAAGTTACTCCGGGCCTCCCCCAGTAT
>JAEZVO010000082.1 GCA_023443125.1 Actinomycetes bacterium | reverse complement strand
CAGCCCGGCGCGTGGGCTGTCGGTCATGAGCAGGCCGTTGAGTTCCTGCTGAATGCGCTCGACCGACACGATTTGAATGCGGTCCGCCATCCCCTTCATCGCTGCGACGACGTCGGTAGCGACGTGGAATCCGAGGCGCGACGCGAACCGCGCTGCCCGCATCATGCGCAGCGGATCGTCAGAGAAGGAGATCTCGGGCTCAGCGGGCGTGCGCAGGATGCCGGCGGCTAGGTCTTGCAGGCCGCCGTACGGGTCGACGAACTTGCGGGTGGCGATGTCGATGGCCATCGCATTCACGGTGAAATCGCGACGAATGAGATCGCCGTCGATGGAGTCACCGAACGCGACGATGGGTTTGCGCGTGTGCTCCTCGTAGGCGTCGGCGCGGAACGTGGTGACCTCGATTTGCCACTCGTTGCCTTCCGCCTTGGCCAGGGCGCCGATGGTGCCGAAGTCTTTGCCGACGTCCCACGTCGTCGGCGTGAAGCGCTTCAGCAGGGCGTGGGTGTCGTCGGGGCGGGCGGAGGTGGTGAAGTCGAGGTCATGGCCGAGATGTCCCATCAACGCGTCGCGGACCGAGCCGCCGACGAGGTACAGCTCGTGGCCGGCATCGCGAAACAGGGTGCCCAGTTCGTCGATGACAGGCGCGATGCGCAGGAGGTGCTGCATAGCGTTGGTTTGGGCTTGCGAGAGTGATGGCACGAGATTCGATGCTACCTGAATTGTGCTCGATAGTGATTTGAGCCCTCACGCGTGAGAGTATTGGAACCGTGCGTTTCAAACAGGGCTTGTCCGCGATGATCGCGGTGGGGACAGTTGTCGCGGGGATTTCCCTCGTGACGATGCAAGGTCCTACCCCTGTTGAGGCCGTGCCCAACGTGAGCGTGACTCCAGAACCGCTCAGCGTGGTGGAACCCAGCGACCCCCCGTCGGCCGAGGAATTGCCCACCACGACGAGCGTGCCGACGTCGAGCGGCCCCATCTTCCCAGTGCACAAGTACGAAGAAGACTGGTATCTGCCGCGCCCCCAGCGAGGCAAGCCAGCGGGCTCCGACAAGCTCGGATACGTCAACACTCAGGGCAACGGCACCCTCGCAACGCCGGTGAATGGACGGCGCACGTCGCCATTCGGCATGCGTCTGCACCCGGTGCTGCACATTTATAAATTGCACACGGGTCTCGACTTTGCCGCCCCCTGTGGCACGCCCATCGGCGCCGCAGCCGACGGCGTCGTGTCGTTCGTCGGGTGGGCTGGCGGTAACGGCTACATGGTGGGGATCCGCCATGGTCAGATCAATGGCTACGACGTCGTCACCAACTACGCGCACCTCTCGTCGGCAGGCGTGCGGGTTGGCGACCACGTGAAGCGCCACCAAGGCATCGGCCGCGTCGGCAATACGGGCTACTCGACGGGTTGTCACCTCCACTTCGAGGTGAAGGCGAACGGCCAGTTCACCGACCCGGCCTCGTGGCTGTCGAAGGATGGGGTCGTGGTGTTCGCCAAGGACATGCCCGACTATGCCGCGCCCTCGCCGAGCCCGTCACCCTCGCCGTCGGTGTCCCCCTCGCCGGGCGCGTCGCCGTCGCTCTCGCCGAGTGTGCCGACGTCGCCCTCGGCTGCTCCGGGCACATCGGGCAGCCCGACGACGACCCCCACTGGCCCACAGCCTTCCGACCCCAAGCCGTCGTCGCCCAAGCCATCGAGCCCGAAGCCATCGAGCCCGAAGCCATCGTCGCCGAAGCCGAAGGATCCGAAACCATCTGATACGCCGACGCCGAAGCCGAGCGTGTCGCCGAGCCCGTCGCCGTCGCCGTCGCCATCGAAGCCGAAGGAATCACCGTCGAAGGGTCCGAAGCCGACGGAACCCGCGCCCACCAAGAGTGAGAAGCCGGCGTCCACGCCGACGCAGTAATTCGCCCCAGCGACGAGATTACGCAGCCGGCTCAGTGAGTGCCACGAGCAGGCCTCCCAGGAACTCCGAGTCGACGTCGTTGTCCATGCCGGGTTCGAAAAACACCGCTGACAAGGCGCGCACCACCTGATCGGTGGGCATACTGAACCGTCGTCCGACGTGCGCCACGGCCTTGGTGAGGAACGCCCCTATCACGGGGTGGGTCTGTGCTTCGTGTTCACGCAACCGCTGGCCGAGTTCGGAGGATCGGGTCGCCCGGAGGTGGATTTCGAGCATGGTGCGCCGGAAATCCGCGGTGGGGCCGAGCGCCCGGAAGAACGCGGGGATCGCCACGTTTACTGCCCAGTCGATGTCTGCGTCGGGCGGGGGCTGAAAGATGGCGTCCAGCTCGTGAAGGGTCTGTCCGGCGTAGCTTTCGAGGATCGCGATGCACAGATCGTCTTTCGTCTGAAAGTTGGAGTAGAACGCGCCTCGGCTGAAATCGGCCCTCTCGCACAGCTGCTCGACGCTCGTCGCGTCGATGCCACGCTCCGCGAACTCGTGGATCGCGGCCTCAATCAGACGGGCTCGGGTGGCCTCGCGTCTGGGCGTCGTCTCTGTCATGGTTTCCTCCGACACACAACGTAGCCCATTGGATACAGGAGTGTATGCTGGGGCTCGATTCAGTACTGTATCCAAGTTGGGGTGAAGATGTCGGCTGCGCTCTACGCACTGGGCCGTTGGTGCTACAACCACGGCGTTCGCGTGCTGCTGTTGTGGTTGCTCGCTGCGCTCGTGTTGGGCGGGGTAGGGCTCAGCGTGCGCAGCCAGTTCGACGACGGCTTCGACATTCCCGGCTCACCGTCGCAGGAGGCGCTCGACCGCCTACACATGACGTTCCCGACGGGAGCGGCCCTCTCCGCTACGGCGGTTATCGTCGTGCCCGAGGGGGAGCACGTCGGTGAACTCAAGGACGAGATCGAGCCGCTCCTGAAGGAATTCGAGGAGCTGGAACTCGTCGACTCAGTGCAGTCGCCCTGGTTCGAATACGCGCAGGGCCAGATTTCCGACGACGACCGCGCGGCGCTGGCGACCCTCTCGCTGAGCGTCACGGAGGTGCCCACGCTCGACACCCTCGCCCCAATCGTGGAAGCCGCCCACCACATCGAGCAGCAGCTCCCTGAGGGCACGCGGGTCACCATGGGTGGGCCCGCGTTCCAGATGGAACTGCCCGAGATTTCCATCACCGAAGTGCTGGGCGTCGTGCTCTCGTTCATCGTCTTGTGGATCATGCTCGGCTCGGTGATCACCGCGATCATTCCCATCTTCACCGCGCTGCTCGGCGTCGCCATCGCCATGTTCGTGATGTTCGGGGCGACGAGCGTCGTCAGCATCAACTCCGTCACGCCCATGCTGGCCGTCATGCTGGGCGTCGCTGTGGGCATCGACTACGCGCTGTTCATCTTCTCCAGGCACCGCGACCAACTCCGCGACGGCATGGACGCCGAGGAATCGATGGCCCGGGCCATCGGCACGGCTGGCACCGCTGTCGTGTTTGCCGGTGTCACGAACGCCATCGCGCTCACCGGGCTCGCGGTCGCCGGCCTGCCGTTCATCACGGTGATGGGCATCTTCGCATCGATCGCAGTGGCCTTCGCTGTGCTGATCGCGCTCACGCTGCTGCCCGCGTTCGGGGGCTTCCTCGGAGAGCGGATGCGGCCGAAGAAGTCTGCCCGCACGCGCGACGAGTCTGAGCAGGCGCCAACCCAGCGGCGCGGCATCTTCCACTGGTGGGTGGGGGTGAGCACGTCGCATCCCATCGCCACCATCGTGGCGGTGGTGACACTGCTCGGCGCGTGCTCGCTGCCTGCGATGAACCTGACGCTGTCGCTGCCGAACGCCGGCCAGAGCCCGGAAACTAGGCAGGCCCGCGTCGCCTACGACGCCATCACCGAGCACTTCGGCCCCGGCTACAACGCGCCGCTGGTGGTCACCGTCGGCATCATCGGCTCGACAGACCCCCTCGGCCTCCTCGACGAGCTCTCCGACGAGATCGAGGGCGTGGAGGGCGTCGACCAGATTGCGCTCGCCGTGCCGAACCAGAACGCGGACACCGGTATGATCCAGCTCTACCCGACGACCGCCACCGACGATCCCGAGACCGTACACACCGTCGAACGGCTGCGCGAACTCACGGACTCATGGCAGGAGACTCGCAACCTCGACGCGAACGTCACCGGCTTCACCGCGGTGCAGCTCGACGTGACGACGAAGCTCAGCAAGGCCGTCGGGCCGTTCGTCATCATGGTGGTGGGGCTCACGCTGGTGCTGCTGTGCGCGGTGTTCCGCTCAGTGTGGGTGCCGCTCAAGACCGCGGCGGGGTTCCTGCTCAGCGTGGGCGCGTCGTTTGGCATCACGCAGCTCGTGTTCAACGAGGGCTGGTTCAAGGCGCTCATCAACCTCGAGAAACCGGCGGCGATCATCTCGTTCCTGCCCATCTTGCTGATCGGCATCTTGTTCGGGCTCGCGATGGACTACGAGATTTTCATCGCCTCGCGCATCCGCGAGGAGTACATCCACGGCAAGCGGCCCATCGAGGCGATCCGCGACGGGTTCGTGGCCTCTGGGCGGGTCGTCACCGCCGCGGCGCTGGTGATGTTCGCGGTATTCGCGTTCTTCGTGCCGGCCGGCATGATGGCCATCAAACAGATCGCGTTCGCGCTCGCCATCGGCGTGCTCATCGACGCGTTCCTCATCCGCATGACACTCGTGCCGGCGGTGCTCGCCCTGCTCGGCGATCACGCCTGGTGGATGCCGAAATGGCTCGACAGGACGCTGCCCGAATTCGACATGGAGGGCGAGGTGCTCACCAAGCAGCTCGAACTCGCCGACTGGCCGGGCACCGACGCACTCGTGCACGCCGAAGAAATCGAAGTGGAAGGCCTCCTTGCCCCGCTGTCGATGCAGGTGCGGCCCGGCGAAGTGGTGGGCATGACAGGCATGGTGGGCGCGCGTGCCGCAGCCGCGTTGGCGCTGACCGGGCGGCTCGAAGTGGCGTCGGGCAGGGGGCGCGTCGTGGGCAGGCTGCTGCCGGAAGCGGCGGGCGCGATTCGTCGTCGGACGGCTTACGTCGACCTTGCACACGAGCAAGATGTCGCGGCGTGCCTCGATGGGCTGCGCATCCACGAGGGGAGCGTGTGGTTCATCGACGGCGTGGACACCGTCGGTAAGCCCGACGATCAACTCGCACTCCAGCGCCTGGTTGAGCGGGCGCGCAGCAACCGAAACTTTGCCGTCGTCTGCCTCGCTGGCAGTGTGGCGGCACTCACCGCAGTGACACCCGACGACGTGGTGCGCGTCGTCGAACCCACGCATGAGGGGAGCATGGCATGAGGCCAGAAGGAATCAAGAAGGGCCGGAAAACGAGCTGGGCGGCGCTGGTGGCGTTGTTTCTGGTGCCGCTGCTCGTCGTCGGAAGCCTCATCGGGTTGAGTGGCAAGGGTGACGAGCGGAAGGTCACTGCGGGCATCGTCAACCTCGACGAGGGCACCAAGGTGGACGGCAAGACTGTGCCTATGGGGCGCCAGCTGAGCGCCGAGATCATGGAGCGTGAAGGCGAGAACATCAACTGGATCCTCGCCGACGAGGAGAGCGCGGCTGACGGGCTGAAGTCGGGCGAGTACGCCGCCGTCGTGACCATCGCGCCCGACTTCTCGAAACGCGTCATGTCGTTCGCCAAGAACGACCCCGACGCGGCGCAGAAGGCTCGCATTCAGGTGACCACCTCGCGCAACGCACCCGCGTGGGACGCCAACCTCGCGCAGGAGATCGCGCGCATCGCCACGCAGTCGCTGAACAAGATGCTCACCTCGCAGTACCTCGACGGGGTCTACGTCGGATTCAACGAAGTCGGCGGGCAATTCGAGCAGATTGTCGACGGCGCCTCCCAACTGAAGTCTGGCTCGTCGCAGCTCTCCGACGGTGTGAGCCAGGCCGCTGACGGCACGAAGGAGCTGGCTGACGGCATGCACAAACTCGACGAGAACGGCGAGCCGCTGCGCGCAGGCGGAAAGCACATCGCCGACGGGGTGCAGCAGATGTCGGGGCGGATGCCGCAGCTTGTCGGGGGCGTCCAGCAGCTCGCAGATGGCGCCAACCAACTCCTGCCGGGCGTGCAGCAGTACACCGACGGCACCGCCCAGCTCGTCGGTGGCATCGGGCAGCTCTCCAGAGGGCTCGACCAGGTGGTAACCGGCCTCGAATCGGCCGACATGGACTTCTCGCAGCTGCAGCAGCTCGTCGAAGGGTCGGACCAGCTCGCCGACGGCGCCGCCGAGCTCGCCGACGGCATCGAGCAGGCCGTCGCGCCGCTCGAGCAGCTCGATGGGCTCGTTACCGACGAGATGGTGCAGCAGGCGAAGCAGCTCAAGCAGCAGGTGTCCGGGCTGGGTGAGCGCGTCGTCGAACTTGACCGGCAGTTGCAGGGCTACGCCAGCGGTGCTCTCGCTCCGCCGAAGGAGGTCACGCAGGCAGCCGAGGCGCTCAAGGCGCAGTTCCGGTGCACCGACGCCGATCCCGCCGTCTGCGAGGAACGTCGCGCCGCCTACGAAGCTGGCGTTGATGCGGCCATGGGGGACGGTTTCCAGCAAGGCGCCCAGCGGGCGACGCAGTTCCTGCACTCCACTGAGGCCGAGAGCGGCAAGACGTACCTTGAGCTGGCGCAGCTCGCGGCAACGCGAGGCGAGGACGGGCTGGGCAAGCTCGTCGACGGTCTGGATAAGGCGCAGCAGCTCGGGCCTGGCTTGCAGCAGCTGAAGGACGGCTCTCGGCAGCTCGCCGACAGCAACCGCGAGCTCGCGAAGGGTATCCACCAGATGGCCGACGTGATGCCGCGCGAGATCGAGCAGCAGATGGGCGAGCTCAAGACCGGGCTCGGCAAGCTGCGCGACGGTGCCAAGACCATGGAGCGTGAGGCACAACCGCTGGTGACTAACGGTGAGCAACTGGGTGCCGGCGCGACGAAGCTGAACGCTGGGATTCAGCGCCTTGCCTCTGAAATTGGTGCGTTGCCGGGCGGCGTCGAGAAGCTCAGCAGTGGCCTCCTGCAGTACGTCGACGGCGTGTGGCAGTACACCGACGGTGTGTCGCAGGCCGCTGCGGGAACCGGGGAGCTTGCCGACGGCATCAACCAACTCGACGACGGGGCCGCCAAGCTCTCCGACGGCGTCGGCACGTTCGCGGACAAGCTCGCCGAGGGCAAGAGCCAGATTCCGAGCTACAGCGAGTCTGACCGCAAGGCGCTCGGCGACGTCGTCTCGACGCCCATCGACCCCGACCAGTCCTTGATGGCGCGCGGGGGAGTGCCGCTGTCGGCGCTGATCCTCGTCGCCGGGCTGTGGCTGGCCGCGCTGGCCGCGTTCATCGTCGTGCGACCGGTGCCGAGTGATGTGGTCACGTCGCGTGCCCCGAGCGCGTTGCTGTGGCTGCGCACGGTTGGGCTACCGACGGCGCTCCTCGCCGCTGTCGGGCTGGTGCTGGGCGTCGTGGGTGGCCTGTGGTGGTCGATGTCGCTCGGGCGTACGGTCAGCCTGATGGCGCTGCTCGCGGGGCTGGGTGTTGTGTTCGCGTTCACGCAGCACGCGCTGGCGGGGTGGCTTGGGCACGTCGGGCGCGGTATTGCGCTGGTGCTGCTCGCGGTGACGACCGCGCTCGGGCTGAGCTCGAGCGTGCCCGGTTGGCTTGACCCGGTGGCCGCGGTATCCCCGCTGCACGGCGGCATGCTGCTGGTGCGCTCCTGGCTTGCGGGAGCCTCAGTGACCACAGCAGTGTTTGCGATGGTGCTCGTCGCCGTGTTGTTCGCGAGTGTCTCGCTGCTCGCCATCGCCCTGCGACGCCGCCTCACCCCGGCGCAGTTCAAACTCCGCTACGCGTAAATGGTTTCGCCCCTCGGTATTTGAGCCGCTGCCGGCTCTTCTCGGTGATTGAGTAGCGGGCGTAGCCCGCGTGTCGAAATCCCGAGACGCAGTGAGTCGAAATCCCGAGACGGGAGCTTATGTGGCAGTTTTGCGCCTAAACATGGACCAGAAACTGCCACCTAGTGGAGCTAGGTTTCGATACGCGCCCTTCGGGCGCTACTCAACCACCTGGGGTCCGGCGCGGGTGCTCGCCCTCGGTGATTGAGTAGCGGGCGTAGTCCGCGTATCGAAATCCCGAGACGCGGCGCCGGGCTACGCGCCGATCGGCGGGTTGGTGAACCGCGAGTAGTGGCCTTGGAAGAGGGCGTCGATGCGACCGGTCTCGCCGTTGCGGTGCTTGAGCACGTGGAAGAACGCTTGGCCGCGTTCCTCGTCGGTGGGGTTCTGTGTGTACAGCTCGGGGCGGTGCAGCATGATGACGATGTCGGCGTCCTGCTCGAGCGAGCCGGACTCACGCAGGTCGGACAGCTGCGGCACACCATCCTTGCGCTGCTCCGTGTTTCGCGAGAGCTGGGACAGCGCGATGACGGGGATCTCGAGTTCTTTCGCGAGCAACTTGATCTGTCGCGAAAACTCCGAGACCTCGAGCTGGCGCGACTCCACCTTCTTGCCCGACGTCATGAGCTGGATGTAGTCGACGACGATGAGCTGCAGGTCGTTGCGTTGCTTGAGTCGACGGGCCTTCGCGCGGATCTCCATCATCGTCAGGTTAGGGGAGTCGTCGATGAAGAATGGCTTGTCAGACAGCATGACGCCCTTATCGGTGACGCGCTGCCAATCGTTTTCGTCCATCTTGCTGGAGCCGCGCAGCCGCCCGAGATGCACCGACGCCTCGGCCGACAGCACCTTCATCACGATCTCCGTGCGGCTCATTTCCAGCGAGAAGAACGCCGTCGTGAGGTTGTTGTGAATGGCGGCCGCGCGGCACACGTCGAGCGCGAACGTGGATTTGCCGACGCCGGGGCGCGCGGCGACGATCACCATCTGGCCTGGGTGGAGGCCGTTGGTGAGCCGGTCGAGTTCGACGAAGCCCGTCGGAACTCCGGAGAGGGCATCGCTGGAGGACTGGATGTCTTCGAGCTCGTCGAAGGTGGGTTCCATGAGTTCGGCGAGGCTGCGGTAGTCCTCGGCGGCGCGCCGATCGGTGACTTCGTAGAGGGTCTGCTGCGCCTCGTCGACGATGTCGTCCACCTCGCCTTGGCCGCGGTACCCGAGCTGCGCGATGCGCATAGAAGCTTCCACCAGGCGACGGAGAATTGCCTTGTCGCGAACGATTTCGGCGTAGTAGATGGCGTTGGCGGCGATGGAGACGGAGGCGAGGAGATCGTGCAGGTACACCGGCCCGCCGATCTTCTGCAGCTCGCCCATCTTGCCGAGTTCACCTGCGACGGTGACCGTATCTGCGGGCTCGCCTCGGCCAAACAGGTTGACGATCGCGTCGAAGATGATCTCGTGATTGGGTCGGTAGAAGTCGCCCCCGCGCACCACCTCGACCACGTCGGCGATCGCATCCTTGCTCATCAGCATGGCGCCCAGCACGCTCTGCTCGGCTTCCAGATCCTGCGGTGGATTCTGGCCGTAGACGTCTTCCGACACCGCTGCCTCCTCATCTTCTGGCCTCAGGGTAGGCCACGTGCCAAGGTCACGCTGCGAGTGGTTGTGTGCAACGTTGGGGAAAACCTGTGGACAAGTTGTGGACAAGTTCGATTCTCACGCCTAAAACTTGTGGATACAAACGGTTTTCGGGCAAAAATCGCGTTACGCAATCGTTATATACACGGATTTTGTCGACTTCTCCACATTGTCCACCCGGCACGCTCGTAACCTTCTGTCAAATTCCGGGCGTGTCGTCGTGGTGGTGTGGGGCGCGCATCGCCCCTTTGGGTCTATATCGCCCTGACAAGGGGTTATGTAGTTCTTCCCGCGGCGATACCACCCGACGATGCACCTCGCGGCAGGGGGAGGTATGTCTGGGTTGTTTACGTGTTCGTCACTTGGGGTTTCGCGGAAAAACCAGACTTATCCACAGTCGATGTGGATAAGTGGCGGAAAATACTCAGGCTTATCCACGCTCAGCCTTGAAGGAGATACCCCGAGGGGGTATTGTCGGGCGTGGAGGATGCGATGACAACACACGGCTATACCGCGCAGAAAGAGCGTTATCTACGGCGGCTGAAGCTGATTGAGGGCCAGACGCGCGGCATCGCGCGCATGGTGGCCGAAGATCAATACTGCATCGACATCCTCACCCAGATCTCTGCAGTCCAGTCGGCGCTCAAAGCCGTCTCGCTCGGGCTGCTGGAAGATCACCTCGGCCACTGCGTCGCTCACGCGATTCAGCACGGCGGGCAGGAAGCCGACGAGAAAATTGCAGAAGCCACCGCGGCAATCCGCCGCATGGCGAAATGAGACGCGAAGGAATACCCATGGAAACGAAGTACACCGTCACCGGCATGACCTGTCAGCACTGCGTGAATCACGTCACCGAGGAAGTTCAAGGTATCGACGGCGTCAACGGCGTCAGCGTGCAGCTCGACGGGGGTCAGATGGTCGTCGCCTCCGACGACCGCATCCCGTTCGACGCCATCCTCGAGGCCGTGCAGGAGGCCGGCGACTACACCGTCGTCGAGGCCTGAGCGGGGCTGTTCTCCCCGGTGGTTGAGTAGCCCGCGCAGCGGGCGTATCGAAACCCCTCGCTGCGTCTCGATACGGCCCTTCGGGCCTACTCGACGGTCGGAGAAAGGCACCAGGTCTACTCGACGGTCGGGTGAACGGTGTCCTCGTCCCGGTGGTTGAGTAGCCGCCGGAGGCGGCGTATCGAAACCCAGCCCGGCGCCTCGGGATTTCGATACGCGAGCTACGCCCGCTACTCAATCACCGGGAAAATGGCCCACTGACGCAGAAACGAAGGAACTCTTGATTACGCAGCTGGATATCCAAGGCATGACGTGCGCATCGTGCGCTGCCCGGATTGAGAAGAAGCTCAACAAGGTCGACGGCGTGCAGGCGGCGGTGAACTACGCGACAGAGCGGGCCACCGTCGAGGCTCCAGAGGAGATCACGGTCGAGCAGCTCATCGGCGTCGTAGAGAAGGCCGGATACGGCGCGACGATGCCGCAGCCGGATGCGCCTGCCCAGGACGAGGCCGACGCGCTGCGCCCCCGGATGCTGCTGGCCATGGCGCTGGCGGTGCCGGTGATCGTCGTATCCATGGTTCCCGCGCTGCAATTCCCGGCCTGGCAGTGGGTGGCGATGGTGCTCGCCACCGTCGTCGTGTTCTGGTGCGGGCGCGGCTTCCACAAGGCCACCTGGACGAATCTTCGGCACGGCTCCACCACCATGGACACGCTCGTCACCGTGGGCACGCTCACGGCGATGGCGTGGTCGTACTTCACCATGTTCTTCGGCCACGCCGGCCACATCGGTGTTGTGCACCGCTTTGAGTTCACCCTCTCGCGCCAGGACGCGATGGGGTTCGTCTACTTTGAAGCGGCGGTGGCGATCGTCGCATTCCTGCTTTTCGGAAGGTTCATCGAAGCGAAGGCCAAGCGCGAGTCTGGCAAGGCCATGCGCGCGCTGCTCGAAGTGGGCGCCAAACGGGCGAGGCGGCTCGTCGACGGTGTCGAGCAGGACATCGACGTGCGCCTCCTGCGCGTCGGCGACGAGTTCGTTGTGCGCCCTGGTGAGAAGATCGCCGCCGACGGTGTGGTCACCGACGGGCGATCCGCCGTCGATCAATCCATCCTGACCGGTGAGTCCCTCCCCGTGGAAGTCGAGCCGGGCAGCGGCGTCGTCGGGGGAGCGGTGAACACCACCGGGCGCCTCGTCGTACGCGCCACGGCGGTGGGTGAAGACTCGCAGCTCGCGCACATGGCGCGTCTCGTCGAGCAGGCGCAGTCTGGCAAGGCCAAGGTGCAGCGGTTGGCGGACAAGGTCACCGAAATCTTCGTGCCTGCCGTGATTGCCATCGCCGTCATCACCTTCGTCGCGCATCTCCTCCTCGGTTCCGGCTTCACCGTCGCGTTGTCCGCAGGCATTGCGGTGCTCATCATCGCCTGCCCGTGCGCGCTCGGGCTGGCCACGCCGTCGGCGCTCATGGTGGGCACCGGTCGCGGCGCCGAGCTGGGCGTGGTGATCCGCGGCCCGCAGGTGCTGGAGCAGGCGCGCAACGTGCGCACCATCTGCCTCGATAAGACCGGCACGCTGACCACCGGCGCCATGTCGGTGAGCAGCGTAGAGCCCGCCGACGGCGTCTCGCCCGAGGAATTACTGCGCGCGGTGGCAACCGTCGAATCCGCATCCGAACACCCGATCGCCCGTGCGCTGATGGCGGAGGCGACGGGCGACCTCATCGACTTCGAGAACCTCCCCGGCAGGGGCGTGCGCGGGTTCGTCGACGGTGTGGAGACCTGGGCGGGAAGCGCGGCGCTGCTCGATCAGCTCGGACTCGCCACGCCTGAGCGTGCGTCCGGCACCGTCGGCTCCGAAGTGTGGGTGGCCGAGCGGGAACGAGTGCTGGGGCGCGTCGTCGTCGCGGACACCGTGAAACCCGACGCCGCCGACGTCGTCGCCGAACTCCGGCACCTCGGGCTCACGCCGGTGCTACTCACCGGCGACAACGACGCGTCGGCGCAGGCTGTGGCCAGGGCTGTCGGCATCGACGAGGTCCGCGCCGGCGTGACGCCGGAGGGCAAGGTGCAGGCCGTGAAGGAGTTCCAGCGCTCCGGGCGGCAGGTGGCCATGGTGGGCGACGGTGTGAACGACGCCGCCGCGCTCGCGCAGGCAGACCTCGGCATCGCGATGGGCTCGGGCACTGACGCGGCCATTGCCGCCGGCGACATTACCCTCATGCGCCACGACCTGCGGGCCGCCGTCGACGCGATCCGGCTCTCTCGCGCCACGCTGCGCAAGATCCGCTCCAACCTGGTGTGGGCGTTTGGGTACAACACCGCAGCGATTCCGCTTGCCGCGTTCGGTTTCCTCACACCGATGATCGCCGGGGCGGCCATGGCATTTAGCTCCGTGTTCGTCGTGCTGAACTCCCTCACACTCAAGTTTTTCCACAGAACCTGAGCGTTTCTCAGAAAACATTTTGGTTTCTCTCAGTGAGGCCGTACCATGTTTCCGTCGCAAGCATGAGTAACCGATACTGAGAGTGCACCGAATGCAAAAGAAGATCCTGATCCCCGTGGTCTCTGGCGTCACCGCCCTCGCGCTCGTGGGTGGCGTCGCAGCAGCTACGGCGTTTCGCACCTACGACGTGACGCTCACCGTTGACGGCAAACCCCAGGCCGTCGAAGCGAAGGCCGGCACCGTCGCAGATGTGCTGGAAGCGCAGGGCCTCAAGGTCGGTGCTCACGACGTCGTGCTGCCCTCGCCCGACACGAAGGTCACCGACGGGCTCGCCGTCGCGGTGAACTACGGTCGCCCCTTTGAGGTGAGCGTCGACGGGAAAACCCGCAAGGTGTGGACCACCGCGCGCTCGGTGGAGGAAGCGCTCGGCTACCTCGACCTCGACGAGAAGGATTCGCTTGTCTCCACGTCGCGCTCCGCAGCCATCGGCCGCGAAGGGTTGAGCGTCGACATCATCACGGCAAAAGACGTGAAGCTCATTTCCGACGGCAAGGAGACCCCAGTGCGTCTGGCAGGCACCGTCGAGGATGTGCTCACCGAAGCCGGCATCAAGCCTGACGGCGACGACATCGTCAAGCCCGCACTGACCACCGCACTCGCCGACGGGATGACCATCCAATTCACCGACGTTGAGGTGAAGTCGTCGACGAAAGACGTCAAGGTGCCCTTCGAGAAGAAGACAGAGAAGTCCAAGAAGATGGACAAGGGTGAAGAGAAGGTCACCACGAAGGGTGTCGACGGGCTGAAGCGAGAGACGTACCGCGACGTGTACCACGACGGCAAGAAGGTGTCGTCGGAGAAGCAGTCGGAGAAGGTGCTGAAGAAGCCTGTCGACCAGGTCACCACCGTCGGTACGAAGGAGACAGCTGCGTCGACCGCATCCGGCAACGGCGGTGGCGAGAACCTCACGCCGGCAGTCGGTAACCAGTGCAAGGCGTCGTACTACTGGGACCCGCAGCCCACCGCCAGCGGCGAGCGGTTCAACACCCACGACTTCACGGCGGCCCACAAGTCGCTGCCTTTCGGCACCCGCGTGAAGGTGACGAATAAGGCCAATGGGCGCTCCACCGTGGTGCGTATCAACGACCGCGGCCCCTACATCGCCGGACGCTGCCTCGACCTCTCCACCGCCGCCATGAAGGCCATCGGTGGCGTCAACTCCGGCGTGGTCAGCGTCACCTGGCAGGTTGTAGGCTGACATCGCGCCCTACATTCGCGAGCGAGAGTCACGATGAAGAAGAGCCAAATCCTGATCCCGACGGCCGCCGCTGCCACGGCGCTGGCGCTCGTCGGAGGAATGGCTGCGGCATCCTCGTCGCAGCAGCGCGATGTCACCCTGCGCGTCGACGGCCAGGCTAAGGTGCTCGCGACGAGCGAAGCCACCGTCGGCGACGTGCTGGAGGCCGAGGGCATCACGCTCGGCGCCCACGATGCGGTGCTGCCTACCGAGGACGCGCGGATCACGGACGGACTCTCCATCGACGTTCGTTACGGCCGTCCGCTCACGCTCACCCTCGACGGCGAGAGCCGCAAGATCTGGACTACGGCGCGCTCGGTGGAGGAAGCACTGGGCTTCCTGCGCCTGGATGAGCCGGACTCGGCGGTGTCGGTGTCGCGCTCTGCTGCGATTGGACGCGACGGGTTGAGCGTCGACGTCGTGACGGCGAAGGACGTGACGCTGGTCTCGGGCGGCAAGGAGACCCCGGTGCGGTTTGCCGGCACGGTGGAAGAACTGCTCGCCAGCAAGGGCATCACTCCCGATGGCGACGACATCCTCAGCCAGCCCGCGGCAGATCTCCTGACCGACGGGATGCGCGTCGAATTCACCGACGTCGAGGTGAAGTCGTCGACGAAGGACGTCAAGGTGCCGTTCGAGAAGATGAAGAAGAAGTCCGACGAACTCCTGCAGGGCGAGGAGAAGGTCACCACGAAGGGCGTCGATGGGCTGAAGCGTGAGACGTACCGCGACGTGTACCACGACGGCAAGAAGGTGTCGTCGAAGAAGCAGTCGGAGAAGGTGCTGAAGAAGCCTGTTGCGCAGGTCACCACCGTCGGCACCAAGAAGCCCGCGCCTACACCCGTATCCACATCTCCCGACGAGTCCGACGATCTCCCCGCCACCACCGGGAAACGCACCGGCACGAAGTACGACTGGATGCGCGCGGCTGGAATCCCGGAAAGCCAGTGGCAGTACGTCGACTACATCGTCTCCAAGGAATCCAGCTGGAACCCGAACGCCAAGAACCCCTCGAGCGGGGCGTGCGGACTCGCGCAGGCCTACCCCTGCTCCAAGTTGGGGCCCAACTGGAACGACCCCGTCGTCGCGTTGCGTTGGCAGTACAACTACGTCAATAGCCGGTATGGCGGATACGCCGGCGCGTACAAGTTCTGGCGCGCCAACCGCTGGTACTGAGCGCCTGCAGCCAGCGCTCGCGCCAGATGCGAAGATGGGTGCATGACCTCATCGTTCGACTCCGCCCAGGAACGCGCACGCGAGCTGCGCGAGACCATCGAGCAACATCGCGACGCCTACTACGTACACGACGCCCCCAGCGTTTCCGACGCCGAGTACGACGCGCTCGTGCACGAGCTCGAAGCGCTCGAGCGCGAGTTCCCCGAGCTCGTCACCCAGGATTCCCCCACGCAGACAGTGGGGGGCGCCGTCGGGCGTGGGTTCCCGCCGCTCAAGCATGCCGAGAAGATGTTGTCGCTTGACAACGTGTTTTCCACCGACGAGCTCACCGCCTGGCTGCAGAAAGCGGCCCAGAGCACTGACGGGGAAGCGCGGTGGTTGTGTGAGCTGAAGATCGACGGGTTGGCGCTCAGCCTGCGCTACGAGCACGGCCAGCTCGTTAGCGCGGCCACCCGCGGCGACGGCGTGACCGGCGAGGACGTCACCGTGAACGTGCGGCGCATTCCGGGCATTCCGAAGCAGCTGCGGGGCACCAGACATCCGGACATCGTCGAGGTGCGCGGCGAGGTGTACCTGCGCAAGCAGGCGTTCGAGGAGCTGAACGTCGCGCTGGAGGGGTTGCGCGACGAGGTGGTCGAGCAGATGCGCGGGCGTCCGAACTTCGTCGAAGACAAGGCACAGGCCTCCGCCCAGCGGCGCTTCCCGCCCCTCGCGAACCCTCGCAACGCGGCAGCGGGTTCGCTGCGCCAACTGCTCGACGAGAAATCTGGCCTCGAGCTGCGCGCCGGCGAGGAGCGGCTGCGTCGGCTCGAGCTCATCGTGCACGGTATCGGGGCGTGGGAGCCCGACGTCGCCTCGCAATCCGAGGTGTACGCGCTGCTGAGCGAGTGGGGCCTGCCGACGAGCCCCCACGTGGCCACGGTGAGTGACCCTGCCGAGGTGGCGGCCTACGTCGAGCAGTACGGGGAGCGGCGCAACTCGCTGGAGCATGAGATCGACGGGGTGGTGGTCAAGGTCGACCAGCTGGCGCTGCGGCGCGGGCTCGGCACGACGTCGCGTGCCCCGCGCTGGGCGATCGCGTACAAGTACCCGCCCGAGCAGGTGCACACGAAGCTGCTGGACATCAAGGTCGGCGTCGGGCGCACCGGGCGGGCAACGCCATATGCGGTGATGGAGCCGGTCAGGGTGGCGGGCTCCGTCGTGCGCCAGGCGACGCTGCACAACCAAGACGTGGTGCGCGCGAAAGGCGTACTCATCGGGGATACCGTCGTGCTGCGGAAAGCCGGCGACGTGATCCCCGAGGTGCTTGGGCCTGTTGCGGAGCTGCGCGACGGCGACGAGCGCGAGTTCGAGATGCCGAGCGCGTGCCCCGAGTGTGGCGCCGAATTGCGGCCGATGCGGGAGGGCGACGTCGACCTGCGCTGCCCGAATGCGGAGTCGTGCCCTGCGCAGGTGCGGGGGCGCGTCGAGCACATTGGGTCGCGTAACGCGCTCGATATCGAGGCGTTGGGGGAGGTGACGGCGGCCGCGCTGACCCAGCCGGCGGTGCCGGAGACGCCGCCGCTGGTCACAGAAGCCGAGCTGTTCCATTTGCAGCTGGAGCAGTTGGTGCCGATCGAGGTGGTGGTGACCGACGCGGAAACCGGCGAGCCCAAGCTCGACGCCGAGGGGAACCCGTCGGTGCGGATGCCGTTCCAGAAAAAGGTGAAGGGTGAGGTCCAGCCGAGCGCGCAGGCGGAGAAACTGCTTGCCGAGCTGGAGAAGGCCAAGACGAAGGAGCTGTGGCGCCAGTTGGTGAGCCTCAACATCCGCCACGTTGGGCCGGTTGCGGCTCGTGCGCTGGCCGACTGGTTTGGCTCGCTCGAGGCCATCGAACAGGCGTCGGCCGACGAGCTCGCCCAAGTGGAAGGCGTGGGCCCGACGATCGCGGCCTCACTCGTCGACTGGCTCGCCGTCGACTGGCACCAAGACATCATCCGACGGTGGCGCGAGGCTGGTGTGCGATTCGCGACGCCCGGTCACCCCGGGCCGGGTGCAGCGGTGACGAACGACGGTGTGCTCGCCGGGCTGACTGTCGTCGCGACGGGGACGCTGGAGGGCTACACCCGCGAGGGCGCGAAGGAAGCCATCATCGCCGCCGGCGGCAAGGCAGCGGGCTCGGTGTCGAGGAAGACGGATTACGTGGCAGCTGGCCCCGGCGCGGGCTCGAAGCTCACGAAAGCCGAGGAGCTGGGGATTCCCGTCCTCGACGCCGCGGAGTTCAAAGTGCTCGTAGAGCAGGGGCCGGGGGCGCTGGAAGGCTGAAGTAGATTGCTCGACTAACCCGATATCCACTCTCGTTTCTTCAGAAGGCCTGTCTTTGGCATTTTCGGCAAACGAATGTGGATATCGGGTTAGTTGCCGCTTGGCCCCCGTGCCTCACCGTCTTATTCGGGGGTCCCCCTAGCGGCGGCGAGCGGGATCAGCTACGATGTACAACATCCTATAGGATCTTGTATACGGATCCCTCGACGATGAGGAGCTGAGCGATGACGTTTCTGAAGCATGATTCATCCACGTTTGCCGCGGATGCCGCGCGCGGTTTTGTGCGTGCTCACAGTGATGCCGTGCAGTCGGTGTTTGGTGGGGTGGTGCGTACGACGCGTAGCGCCGAGGATGAAGTAGCTCTGGTGATCGGTGGAGGGTCTGGTCATTACCCGGCATTTGCTGGCCTTGTAGGTCCGGGACTCGCACACGGCGCGGTGCTCGGCAATATCTTCGCTTCGCCTAGCGCCCGGCAGGTGGAAAGCGTCGCCCGTACCGTCGAGCAGGGGCGTGGTGTGTTGCTCAGCTATGGCAACTATGCCGGTGACAAGTTGCAATTCGACGAGGCCAGCGCGGCGCTCGAGGCAACTGGCATCGAGGTCCGTACCGTCCGCGTGACCGATGACATTTCGTCGGCTCCCGAATCGGAGGTCGATAAGCGGCGTGGTATTGCCGGCGACCTTGTGGTGTTCAAAGTGGCAGGGGCTGCCGCGGCCGCAGGTAAAGATCTTGATGAAGTGCATCGCCTTGCCGCGCTCGCGAATGACCGCACTCGCTCCGTAGGCGTTGCCTTCACTGGCTGTGTACTTCCCGGTAGTGACGAGCCGTTGTTCTCCGTGCCGCATGGACGAATGGCAGTGGGGATGGGCATCCACGGTGAGGCTGGGCTGGATGAAGTGGACGTTCCTACGCCTGCCGAGCTGGCTGAACTCTTCGTGACGAAATTGCTCGCCGAATCTGTGACTCCCGAACGAGGTTCGCGCCGCGCCGTGGTGATTGTGAATGGTCTAGGCGCGTTCAAGAACGACGAAATGTACGTCCTGCTAGGGCATGTGATGCAGCAGCTCGACGCAGAGGGAGTTGAAGTCGCTGACATCAAGGTCGGCGAGTTTTGCACCAGCTTTGAGATGGCTGGTGTGTCGCTCACCCTGTGTTGGGTGGACTCCGAGCTTGAAGAGCTTTGGAAGGCAGCGGCGCAGTCGCCTGCGTACTCGGAAGGGTCTGTATCCGAGTCCAATGAGACCGTGGCGTTTGAGGCAAGCGCTGCCGATGCCGACGAAGTGATTCCAGATGCGAGTGAGGAATCGCGCGGTGCTGCGTCCCGCGTCGCCGAGTTGCTCCAGACTGTGGCGCGCGTCATCGACGAACATGCCGAGGAGCTTGGGCGGGTTGATGCCATTGCCGGCGACGGAGACCATGGGATTGGAATGCAGCACGGCTCGCATGCGGCGGCGGAGGCCGCGGTAGCGCTCACGGAACAGGGAGCAGGTGCGGGCACGCTCTTGAAGCGAGCTGGCGACGCCTGGCAGGACGGAGCTGGTGGCACATCCGGTGCGCTCTGGGGCGCGATGTTGAGGGCCATCGGCGGCGAATTCGGCGACGACGATGCACCCTCCGCGGAACAGGTGAAGGAAGGTGTCTCTGCGGCAGCCGAGGCGGTGCAGTCCATGGGTGGCGCGAAGCCGGGCGACAAAACGATGGTCGACGCGCTCGATCCGTTCGCTACAACTCTGGCGAACACATCCGGTGACGATTTGGCTGCAGCGTGGGAAGAAGCCGCATCGGCGGCACGCCGTGGAGCCGACGCCACCACGGACATGATGCCGGGCCTGGGGCGTGCTCGATCACA
>JAEZVO010000079.1 GCA_023443125.1 Actinomycetes bacterium | reverse complement strand
CGATGGCGCGGCTGGGCACGCGCACGCCGGGCGGGCACACGTTCGACATCCACCAGGGCGACCTGCGGGTCGACGAGCGGGCCGTCGAGGCCGGTGCGACGCTGCTCGCACGGGCCGCGCAGCTCGCCGGGCGCCGGGCGGGGGACCGCGCCCCCGCGTGACGCACACCGTCTCGTAGCGCGGACGAGCGGTCCGAAGAGCGGGAACAGGTTGCGTTTTCATCACAGAACCTGCGCGGATACGGGTCGGTAACAAGAGCGTGACCTGCGGGTGCCTAGGGTCCGCAGTGATCATGCTGACCGGACCCGGACGGCGGCGACGCGACGAGGCGTCGTCGGCACCGGTGGGCCGCGCGGCGCGACGACGAGAAGCAGGAGACAACCTGTCGTGAAGAAGATCATTCGAGTGGCCGCACTGGGTGGGGCGGTCGCCCTCGCGCTCGCGGCGTGTGGCAGTGCTCCCGAGGCGTCCGAGCCCACGGCCGGCGGCAGCGACAAGGCTGCGTCGGACTTCAAGGCCTGCATCGTCTCCGACGCCGGCGGCTTCGACGACAAGAGCTTCAACCAGCTCAGCTACGAGGGCACCAAGGAGGCCGCCGAGGCGCTCGGCGCCGACTTCGCCGAGGTCCAGTCCGACTCCGAGGCGGACTTCGCGCCCAACCTCGAGAGCCTCGTGGCCGAGAACTGCAAGACCATCGTGTCCGTCGGCTTCGCGCTGTCGGCCGCCACCGTCGAGCAGGCCAAGGCCAACCCCGACATCGACTTCATCCTGGTCGACGACGCCGCGGACAACGACTTCGACGGCCAGAAGGACGCCGAGAACGTCAAGCCGCTGCTCTACGACACGGCGCAGGCCGCGTTCCTCGCGGGCTACCTGTCGGCCGGCTACTCGGCCGGCAACGGCGTCAACAAGGTCGGCACGTTCGGCGGCCAGCCGTACCCGACCGTCACGATCTTCATGGACGGCTTCAAGCAGGGCGTCGAGTACTACAACAAGGTCAACGGCGCGTCGGTCCAGGTCATCGGCTACCAGGGCGGCGACCAGGGCTCGTTCACCGGTGGCTTCGAGGCCAATGACACGGCCAAGCAGGTCGCGGCCGGGATCATCGACCAGGGTGTCGACGTGATCCTGCCCGTCGGCGGTCCGATCTACCAGTCGGCCATGGACGCGATCGCCGACTCGGGCCGTGAGGTCGCCCTCATCGGCGCCGACGCGGACGTGTTCGACACCGACCCCTCGACGCAGGACCTCGTCCTGACCTCGATCCTCAAGAACATGAAGCTCTCGACGAACGAGGCCGTCACGGCCGCGGGCGAGGGCAAGTTCGACGCCGAGACGTACGTCGGGACGCTCGAGAACGAGGGCGTCGGCATCGCGCCGCTGCACAACTTCGAGTCGAAGGTCGACGCCGGTCTCGTCACCGAGGTCGAGGACCTCAAGCAGCAGATCATCGACGGCCAGATCCCGGTCACCTCGTACCTGGCGAAGTGATCGCGGCCTCGCACGCGTGACATGCGCCCCGGGCGGGCCGGCGACGGCTCGCCCGGGGCGTTCCACGTGCGACGATCTCCCGGACGGCGCACCGGCGCGCCACGAGCGCGCCGGCGAGCCCTCCCACCCGCACCGTCCCGAACCCCGAGGACCCCATGAAGCTCGAGCTGCGCGGCATCACCAAGCGCTTCGGCGCCCTGGTCGCCAACGACCACATCGACCTGACGGTCGAGCCCGGCGAGATCCACTGCCTTCTCGGTGAGAACGGCGCCGGCAAGTCGACGCTGATGAACGTGCTGTACGGCCTGTACCAGGCCGACGAGGGCGAGATCCTGCTGGACGACGAGGTCCAGCACTTCGCCGGCCCGGGTGACGCGATGGCTGCCGGCATCGGCATGGTGCACCAGCACTTCATGCTCATCCCGGTGTTCACCGTCGCAGAGAACATGGTGCTCGGGCGCGAAACCGGATCGGCCGGCATGCTGGACCTGGGGCGGGCCCGCCAGCAGGTGAAGGAGCTCTCCGAGCGGTACCGGCTGGACGTCGACCCAGACGCCCTCGTGGAAGACCTTCCCGTCGGTATTCAGCAGCGCGTCGAGATTCTCAAGGCGCTCGCCGGGGGAGCCCAGTACCTCATCTTCGACGAGCCCACCGCGGTGCTGACCCCGCAGGAAATCGACGAGCTTATGGACGTGATGCGGGCGCTGCGCGACGAAGGCCGCGCCATCGTGTTTATCACCCACAAGCTGCGCGAGGTGCGCGAGGTGGCCGACGACATCACCGTCATTCGTCGCGGCAAGGTAGTCGGCTCGGCCGACCCCAGCGCGTCGGAAGCGGAGCTGGCATCGATGATGGTTGGCCGCCCCGTCACGCTCCAAGTGGAGAAGGAACCGGCCCAGCCGGGGGAGGATCGCCTCGTTCTCGAACACGTCTCGATCGCAGCACCGTCGGGCGCCGTCGCCGTCGACGATTTGTCCCTCACCGTGCGCGGCGGAGAGATCGTCTGTCTCGCAGGCGTGCAGGGCAACGGCCAGTCTGAACTCGCGGCCGGCCTGCTCGGCACCCTGCCCATCGCGACGGGAACCGTCACCCTCGATGGAGTCGACGTCACGCACGCGAAGCCTCGCCAAACCATCGACGCAGGCCTGGGCTTCGTGCCGGAAGACCGACGCCGCGACGGTTTCGTCGGCGAATTCTCCGTCGCGCAAAACCTCGTCATCAATAATCTGAGCACGTTTTCCAAGCACGGCAACCTCGAGCTGGCAAAGATCGCTGACAACGCCACCCAATGTGTCGAAGAGTTCGATATCCGCACGACATCGACGTCGTCGCCGGTGAACTCGCTCTCGGGTGGTAACCAGCAGAAGGTGGTGCTTGCCCGCGAGCTGTCACGCGACCTCAGCCTGCTGCTGGCAAGCCAGCCCACCCGAGGCGTCGACGTCGGTGCCATCGAGTTCCTGCACAAGCGCATCGTCGAGGAACGCGACAAGGGCACTGCGGTGCTGATCGTCTCCACCGAGCTAGAGGAAGTGGAATCGCTCGCCGACCGAATCGCGGTGATGTATCGCGGAAAGATCGTCGGCGTGGTGCCTTCCAACACATCCAGAGAGGTGCTCGGCTTGATGATGGCCGGTGTCAGTTATGAAGATGCCATCGCCGGACAAGGCGACGACGCCACTGCCGCGAGAGGGGTGGAAGCCGGTGAGTAACAACGAAACTCGCGAGCCGCGCGAAGCGAAGAATCCCAAGCCGAAGGCGCCATGGGCCGCGTGGCTCAACTCCGCCGCGGTCACGTTTTGGGCGCTGGTGCTGGCATTCGTCGTCGGCTCCATCGTGATGATCGTGCTCGACCCGGAAGTCGCATCCAAGTGGTCGTACTTCTTCGCTCGTCCCGGCGACGCTCTCGGTGCGTCCTGGGAGAAAATGTCGACGACGTACTCGGCGCTGGTGCAAGGCGCGTTCGGGTCGTGGGTGGCCTTCACGAAAACGACGGCGCAAGCCACGCCGCTGATCTTCGCCGGTCTGGGCGTCGCGTTGGCGTTTCGCGCAGGACTGTTCAACATCGGTGGTCAGGGTCAGGCCATCATGGGTGCTGTCTGGGGAGCGTTCATCGGTTTCACGGTGAAGGGGCTCCCCCTGATTGTGCACCTGCCGCTCGTCATCCTCGTCGGCGTCTCCTGCGGCATGTTGTGGGGCGGGATCGTCGGTTTCTTGAAAGCCAAAACGGGTAGCCACGAGGTGATCGTCACGATCATGCTCAACTACGTCGCCGTGTTCATGATGCAGTACCTCATGCAGCAGCGCGCGTTCATGGCGCCGGGCCGCAACGATCCGATCGGCCCGCAGCTGCCCTGGTCGGCCACCCTTCCCCGTATCGACGGCACCCGCCTCCACCTGGGCTTTTTTCTGGCCTTGGTGTGCGTTGGGCTCGTCTGGTGGCTCCTCGAACGCACCACACTTGGTCTGCGCATTCAGGCCGTCGGCCTCAACCCCCACGCGGCCGCGACGGCGGGCATGAACGTGTCGCAGGTGACCATCGTCACGATGGCGCTCGCCGGCGCGCTGGCTGGCATGGCGGGTGTGAACGCGGTCACCGCCCCCGAGATGCTCACCAGTTACCCCACCCAGCTGTCGGCGGGCATCGTCGGGGCCATCGGCTTCGACGCCATCACCGTCGCGCTCCTCGGGCGCTCGCGCCCGCTGGGCGTGCTGTTCGCCGGGCTGCTGTTCGGCGCACTCAAGGAAGGCAGCGTGCACATGCAGATCCACGCCAACACGCCGTCGGACTTGGTGAATCTCATCCAGGCACTGATTGTGCTGTTCGTAGCGGCCCCCGCGTTCGTGAAATGGCTGTTGCCGTTCCTGCGTGAGCGAAAAGTGAAAGTTGTGGAGGAAAAGGCGGTGACGGCATGACCACGACGTCGGTTACCCCGCAGACGGTCGACACGGACACCAACGTCGAATCGGCGGAGAAGCGACGCCACCGGTTGTCCTCCGGCGCGTTGATCGCGATCGTCGGGTTGCTCCTGCTCATCGGCGGCGTGACGTCGCGCGGCGTCTCGCAGATCGCCCTGTCTGACGTGCTCGACGAGGTGCAGCTGCCGACGCTGTCCGTCCCGGCCGTGCCCGTGACGGTGCTGTGCGCCGTGGTGATGCTGTTCGTCGGCGCATTCTTCCTGGTGCGGAAGGTTCCCAAGCCCTGGTCGACGCTGCTTGGCACGCTGGCTGGCATCGCGTTGTTCGTCGGGTTTATCGTCTGGTCGGCTGCGGACGCCCCGCTGCCGTTCACGCTCACCAACCAGCTCAACGGCACGCTGCAGTACGCCACGCCCATCGTGCTCGGCGCGCTGTGCGGCGTACTGTCCGAACGAGCGGGCGTGGTGAACGTCGCCATCGAAGGTCAGATGCTGACTGCCGCGTTCACCGCGAGCGTCGTCGCTGGCCTCACGCAGAATCTTTGGGCGGCCATGTTCGCTGCGGTGCTCGCCGGCGTGCTGTCGGCGCTGCTGCTGGCAGTGTTCACGCTGAAGTACCTGGTGGATCACGTGGTGCTCGGCGTGGTGGTGAACCTGCTTGCGACGGGTTTCACCGGCTTCATGTATGAGCAGCTAGTGAAGGGTTCGTCGAACCTGAACTCCGTCTCGGTGATGACGCCGGTGGAGATTCCGGTGGTCAGCAATATCCCGTTCCTTGGCCCCGTCCTGTTCGTGCAACGCCCGCTGACGTACATCGCGGTGATCGCGGTGATATTCGTGTGGTTCGTGCTCTACAAGACGAAGTGGGGACTTCGCGTACGCGCGGTGGGTGAACACCCGCACGCGGCGGACACCGTCGGCATCGACGTCATTCGCACCAAGTTCCAATCAGTCGTGCTTGGCGGCGTTTTCGCGGGCTTCGGCGGCGCGTTCTTCACGATTGGTAGCTCGGGCGCGTTCCAGACGACGGGCGTCACCGCCGGTAATGGCTTCATCGCGCTCGCAGCGGTGATTATGGGACGCTGGCATCCGGTGCTGGCGGCCTGCATGGCGTTGTTCTTCGGCTTCTCCAGGCAGCTCGCGCAGACGCTGAGCCCGCTGCAGACTCCTATGCCGGGCGATTTCCTGTCGGCCTTGCCGTACCTCATCACCATCATCGCCGTTGCTGGGTTGATCGGCCGCGTGCGGCCACCTGCCGCCGACGGCCAGCACTACGAGAAGAGCCACTGATGATCGACTGGGATGCCCTCCTCACCGAGGCCAAACGCATGACGAAATGCTCGTACGTGCCCTATTCCGAGTACCCAGTGGGAGCGGCGGCATTTGTCGACGATGGCCGCATGGTGTCGGGATGCAACGTGGAAAATGCCAGCCTGGGCATGACGCTCTGCGCTGAGTGTGGTCTGATCTCCGAGCTGTGGAAGTCAGGCGGCGGCAAGCTCGTCGCATTCCTGTGCGTCAACAAGCTCGGCGAGCTCATCATGCCGTGCGGTCGCTGCCGGCAGCTGTTGCATGAGCACGCGGGGGAGGGCCTCGTCGTGCGCACCCCGGAAGGGGACGTCCCGTGGGCACAGGTGCTTCCGCAAGGCTTCGGCCCGAACGACCTGGAGCACGTGCGTCCGTAGGGGCCCCGTCGCTGCGTCTCGATACGGCGCTTCGCGCCTACTCGACGGTCGGGCTCGGCCAAGCCCGGTGGTTGAGTAGCCCGCGGAGTGGGCGTGTCGAAACCCCGTCACCGCGTCTCGATACGGCGGCTTCGCCGCCTACTCGACGCTCGGGAGGTGGGTACCGGTGGTTGAGTAGCCCGCGTAGCGGGCGTATCGAAACCACGTCGCTGCGTCTCGATACGGCGCTTCGCGCCTACTCGACGGTCGGGCTCGGCCAAGCCCGGTGGTTGAGTAGCCCGCGTAGCGGGCGTATCGAAACCACGGCAGGGATGATTTCGACATGCCGCTTACAGCGGCGGCTCAATCATCGGCGGGGGGGGTGCGCGCTGTCCACCGGTGGTTGAGTAGCCCGCGTAGCGGGCGTATCGAAACCACGTCGCTGCGTCTCGATATGGCGACTTCATCGCCTACTCGACGGTCGGGGAGGAGCGGCAAGCGTGCCCCATTCGACGGTTGTCCACGCCCACGGGATGGCATAAAAGTTGCGCTTGCGTCGGGGCTGACGTGTGAAGACGGCGTAAAGATGCGGGGCTAGTGAGGTCGTTTACGCCTTCACTGGAGGCATGGATTTCATCTTCGTAGTCGTGCTGGTGGTGTTCTTCGCCGCGATGCACGCCATGACCTTTGCCTGGCGGGATTGATATGGAGAACGTAGCCATGCTCGTGATCGCGCTCGCCGTAGTCGCCTATCTGATCGTCACCTTGTTAAGCCCGGAGAAGTTCTGATGTCGCCTATCGCCGCCGGCCTTCTCCAGGCCGGTTTCCTCATCGCGCTCTTGGCCATCGCGCACGTGCCCCTTGGCCAATACATGGCGTGGATTGCCACGTCGGAGCACCACAATCGGGTCGAGCGCGCCATATACCGCTTGTGCGGTGTGGACCCTGACCGCGAACAGTCCTGGCGGCACTATGCCCGCGGACTCATCGGTTTCAGCCTGGCGGGCATTCTGCTGCTGTACCTGTTGCTGCGCCTGGGCCCCCTGCTGCCGCTGTCCTACGGCCGTGACGCATTCCCTGCCGACGGTGCCTTCAACACCGCCATCTCGTTCGTGACCAACACGAACTGGCAGTGGTACTCAGGCGAAAACCTCGGGCACGTGCCCCAGATGCTCGGCCTGACAGTGCAGAACTTCGTCTCTGGCGCCGTCGGCATCTGTGTGGCGTTCGCGCTCATTCGAGGCTTCGCCCGCTCTCGCACCGACCAGCTCGGCAACTTCTTCGTCGACGTGACCCGGGTATCCCTCCGGCTCCTGCTGCCCATGGCATTCGTTGTCGCTGTCCTGCTCATCCTGGGCGGCGCGGTACAGAGCTGGGCTGCGGGTCTGGACGTGACAACGCTTGCCGGTGGTAGCCAGCACGTGCCGCTCGGCCCGGTTGCAAGCCAGGAAGCCATCAAGCAGCTCGGTACGAACGGCGGCGGATTCTTCAACGCCAACGGCTCGCACCCCTTTGAGAACCCGAACGCACTCACGAGCGTGCTGGCCATCTGGGCCATGACGGTCATCCCCTTCTCACTGCCCTACACCTTCGGCACGATGATCGGCGATCGCCGCCAGGGCATCGCCATCGTCCTCGTGATGGCAATCCTGCAGTTCGGTGCGATGGCCATCACGCTCTGCTCCGAACTGGCCCACAAAGGATCCGCGCTCATGGCTGCAGGGGCTGCTATGGAGGGCAAAGAGCAGCGCTTCGGTATCTGGGGATCGGTGCTCTACGGCTCCGCATCGACGGGTACCTCCACTGGCGCGGTGAACTCGATGCACGACTCGTACACCGCAGCAGGTGGCGGCACGCTCATGCTCAACATGATGCTGGGCGAGGTCTCACCGGGCGGCGTTGGCACTGGCCTCTACGGCATTCTCGTGATTGCCGTGCTGACCGTGTTCCTCGCCGGGCTGATGGTGGGGCGTACCCCCGAATACCTCGGCAAATCCATCGGCCGACGCGAAATCACCCCCGTGGCGCTCTACATCTTGGCGATGCCGTGCGCATTGCTGTGCGGTGCGGCTATCACCCTGCTTATGCCAGGGGGCGCACAGACGCTACAAGACGCCGGTCCACACGGCCTCAGCGAGATTCTGTACGCCTACACGTCGGCGTCGAACAACAACGGTTCCGCGTTCGCGGGCTTCGGAGCAGCATCCATCTTGCACACCGTGGGCACCGGGTTGGCCATGCTCATCGGGCGATTCGTGCCCATCGTGCTCGCGCTCTCCCTCGCGGGCGCACTGGCGAAGCAAGGCCACGCCGAGGAGAACTCTGGCACCTTCCCCACCCACGGACCCCTGTTCATCACTCTCATCATCGGCATCATTCTCATCGTCGCCGCGCTCACGTTCTTCCCAGCGCTCGCGCTCGGCCCGATAGCGGAGGCACTCCTGTGACCAACACCATTGCACCTTCGACGCCTACTACCGACGTCGAGCAGCCCAACCGAACCTCCAGGGCAAGCCTGGGGAAGATGATGGTGGATGCCATCCCGCTGGCCCTCCAGCGGCTCCACCCTCGCACGATGATGCGCAATCCCGTGATGTTCGTCGTGCTCGTCGGAACGGTCGTCGCCACAGTGTTCGCTGTGCTGCGCCCATCAGCGTATGCGGTGCTCATCGTCGTATGGCTTTGGCTGACGCTGATTTTCGCCAACCTCGCTGAAGCAGTCGCCGAAGGGCGAGGGAAAGCGCAGGCCGCGCACTTGCGTGCGGCGAAGCAGACGACGACGGCTCGGCGCATCGTCGACGGCAGCATCAGCGAAGTACCGAGCTCCGAGCTCATGAAGGGCGACGTGGTCGAAGTCACCGCCGGAGAACTGATCCCCGGCGACGGTGACGTCATCGAGGGCGTCGCATCCGTCGATGAATCTGCAATCACGGGTGAATCCGCACCCGTGATTCGCGAATCCGGCGGTGACCGCTCGGCAGTCACGGGTGGTACTCGCGTGCTCTCGGACCGCATCATCGTGAAAATCACGCAGGAGCCCGGACGCTCGTTCTTGGACCGCATGATCGCCCTCGTGGAAGGCGCAGAACGGAAGAAGACCCCGAACGAGATGGCGCTCGGCATTCTGCTCTCCGCGCTGACGCTCGTCTTCGTGCTCGCCGTCGGGACGCTCCAGCCGTTCGCGATCCATTCCGGCGCAGCCATCTCGCCCGTAGTTCTCGTTGCATTGCTGGTATGCCTCATCCCGACGACGATTGGGGCCCTGCTGTCTGCCATCGGTATCGCCGGCATGGACCGATTGGTGCAGCGCAACGTCCTTGCTATGTCTGGACGTGCCGTCGAGGCCGCTGGCGACTGCACCACACTCCTGCTCGACAAGACCGGCACCATCACCTACGGCAACCGGCAGGCAGACCAGCTGTTGCCCGTCGGAGGGGTGATGGAACTCGAGCTCGCCCGTGCTGCGCTGCTCGCATCCTTGGCCGACGAGACACCCGAAGGCCGGTCGATCGTCAAGCACGTGCAGCTGAACGAAGCAGAGCTATCCAATGAGTGGGAGGCTTCAGCAAAGCAGTGTGAGGTTGTTCCGTTCAGCGCGGAAACTCGCATGTCCGGCATCGATCTGGCGAACGGCGAACAGATCCGAAAAGGCGCGCCAAGCGCATGTTTCGCATGGGTCCAAGAACACGGCGGTAGCGCATGCTCGGCGGCAGAACAGCTCGTCGCAGAGGTATCGGGCGCTGGTGGCACGCCGCTTGTCGTCGCATCGAAAACAGCCGATAGCGCCCCACGCATTCTGGGGATCATCTACCTGAAGGACGTGGTGAAGACGGGTATCCGGGAGCGCTTCGACGAGCTGCGCGCCATGGGCATCCGCACGGTCATGATCACGGGCGATAACCCGGTCACCGCTTCGGCAATAGCAGAGGAAGCTGGCGTCGACGATTTCCTCGCCGAAGCGAAACCCGACGACAAGGTAGCGCTCATCAAACGTGAACAAGCCAAGGGCGCCCTCGTAGCCATGGCCGGTGACGGCACCAACGATGCCCCTGCACTCGCGGCGGCCGACGTCGGCGTGGCCATGAACACCGGCACGATGGCGGCCAAAGAGGCGGGCAACATGGTTGACCTCGACTCCGATCCGACGAAGCTCATCGAGATTGTGCAGATCGGCAAGCAGCTGCTCATGACACGCGGTGCGCTCACGACGTTCTCGATTGCCAACGACGTAGCGAAGTACTTCGCGATTATCCCGGCGTTGTTCGTCGGCTTGTTCCCACAGCTGGCAGCGCTGAACATCATGCAACTGCACTCGCCAAACTCCGCCATCTTGTCGGCCGTGATCTTCAATGCGCTCATCATCGTGGCACTTGTGCCACTGGCGCTGAAGGGCGTGCGTCACCGGGCGATCTCCGCGGCAGCCCTACTGCGCAGAAACCTGCTCATCTACGGATTGGGCGGCGTCATCGCCCCGTTCATCGGTATCAAGATCCTCGACCTCTTCGTCAGCCTCATCCCAGGGATGTGAAACCAATGAAGCACTTCTTCACCAATGCACTCACCGGACTTCGGTCCATGGTCCTGCTAACCATCATTCTCGGCATCATGTACCCGGTGGCGGTCTGGGCCACGGGCCAGGTCATTGCGAAAGATAAGGCCGACGGATCCATCCTCTCCCACGACGGGCACCCCGTCGGCTCCGCACTGATCGCCCAGCAGTTCGAGGGCGATGAGTGGCTGTGGCCGCGCCCTTCGGCTGCCAACTACGACGGTGCCGCATCCGCCGGCTCGAACCTCGGCCCGAACTCGCCTGAGCTTTTGCAGCAGATCCAGGAGCGTCGCGCCCAGTTTGGTAAGGATGCTCCAGCCGATGCGCTGACGGCGTCGTCGTCGGGTCTGGACCCCGACATTTCACCGGAGTGGGCCGCGCAACAAATAGACCGCATCGCGAAGGCACGCGGCATCGACGCTGCAACGGTGAAGCAGTGCGTCAGCGATGCGACGTCGGATCGGATGCTCGGATTCCTCGGTGAACCGACCGTCAACGTCTTGAAGACGAACCTCTGTCTCGCCCAAGGCGCCTGAACGGCGCGATGATAGTCACATGACCGAAACCGTTCGGACGCGGGAGCGTGGGCGGCTCCGAGTTCTTCTCGGGGCCGCCCCCGGCGTCGGCAAAACGTATGCGATGCTCAACGAAGGGCAGCGTCGAAAAGAGCGTGGCACCGACGTTGTGGTGGCCGTTGTGGAGACGCACGGGCGGCCGCAAACAGCCGCCCAGCTCGTCGGGTTGGAGCAAGTGCCGCTGAGAGAGATCGAGTATCGGGGCACCAAGTTTACAGAGATGGACGTCGAGGCGGTGCTGCGTCGAGACCCTGAGGTGGCCCTCGTCGATGAACTCGCCCACACTAATGTGCAAGGTTCCCTGCATGAGCGCCGCGCGGACGACGTCGAGGCGCTGCTCGCGGCAGGGATTGACGTCATTACTACGGTGAACGTCCAACACCTTGAATCGTTGAACGACGTTGTCGCACAGATCACGGGTATCACACAGCGAGAGACTGTTCCTGATGTGACGGTCCGCTCGGCAGACCAGATCGAGCTGGTCGACATGGATCCCGACGCGCTCCGGCGACGGATCGCCCATGGCAACGTCTATGCCCTCGACAAGGTCGAAGCGGCGCTGAAGAACTACTTCCGGCCGGGAAATCTGGCTGCCTTACGCGAGCTGGCGCTGCTGTGGGTGGCGGATCGTGTAGACGAAGGGCTCTTTCGGTACCGCGATTCCAACTCCATTGCAGACACCTGGCAGACCCGAGACAGAGTCGTCGTGGCGCTGTCCGGCGGCCCAGAAGGGGCGATGCTGTTGCGCAGAGGCGCACGTATCGCACACAAGGGTGCCGGTGGCGATCTGTTGGCGGTTTACGTCGCCAGGCAAGACGGGCTTGTGCACTCTGACCGACGGGCGTTGGCCGAGCAGCGGCGCCTCGTCGAGGATCTCGACGGGACGTTTCTCACCCTCGCTGGCGACGACCCAGCCGATGCGATTCTCGAATACGCACGCAAAATGAACGCCACCAGCATCGTCGTCGGCAACACGCGTGCTTCGCGCTGGCAGCGGTTCTTCCGCACGCCGGTAGATCGCCAGATCATTGCCGGGGCGGGGGACATCGACGTGCACGTGGTCACGCACCAGTGGGCCTCCAGAGGAGGACACCGACGAATCCCGCGCCTTAGCCGGCGGCGCAGGGCATTGGGACTAGGGTTGGCCCTCGCGCTTCCCGTCGCCCTTACGTGCGGGCTCAACGTCTGGCACCAAGCGAATGAAGCGCTCTCGACGATGCTCTTCCTCGCCGTGACTGTCGTCGTGGCGCTCGTTGGGGGGATTGTTCCAGCGCTGGCCAGTGCCTTCGAAGGGGGAGCGCTGCTCAACTGGTTCTTTACCCCGCCGATTGGCACCTTCACCATCGCAGATCCAAAATCTGTGATTTCGCTCATCGTCTCAGTACTGCTCGGCGTCGCGGTGGCGGGCGTCGTCGATCAAGCTATCGCGCGTGCTCGCGCTGCCGTGCATGCGCGCAGCGAAGCAGACATGCTCTTCTTGCTCACCGAGCAGACGCTCGCGGCCGACCTCACCGTCGAAAGCGCGCTCGACGTGGTGCGCGAAACCTTCCGCCAGTTGGGGGCCGCGCTCCAACGACGTTCATCCGTGATGTCCCCATGGGAGAACGTTGGCACCAGTGGGGAATGTGATGGCACACCCGAAAGCGTCGTGCGTATCGACGAACACGTGCAGATTGCTTGCTGGGGAGATGCGCTGCGAGCATCTGACGAGCGCGTGCTCACTGCATTTGGGCACCAGTTCCAGGCGCGACTTGAGAGGGATTCGCTGCGAGCGCAGGCTCGCCAGGTTGCGGAGCTGGAGGCCCGTGATGGGCTCCAGACCGCACTCTTGGCAGCAGTTTCGCATGATCTGCGAACTCCGCTCGCGGCCATCAAAGCGGCATCATCAAGCCTGCTTGACCCCGAGGTGGATTTGCCAGCGCAATACCGTCTCGAGCTCGTGCAGATGGTGGATGACAACGCCGAACGGCTCGAGCGTTTGATCGCCAACCTGCTAGATATGACACGGTTGAGAACAGGCCATTTGAGCGTGGTGATGGAATCAGTCAGCCCGGCAGAGCTGGCGGCCATCATGCGTAGAGACCATCCGTCGCTGGAAGTTCGTCTCGACCCGAGTGCACAAGTGCTTCAATCCGATCAAGGCTTGATCGAGCGTATTCTCGGCAACCTCGTCGACAACGCGTCACGCCACCAGCCGGACGGTTCACCCGTAATACTGGATGTGCAATCTGAACCCGACGAAGTGGTGTTTCGGGTCATCGATCATGGTCCGGGTGTCTCAGCAGCTCGCCGCGAACAAATCTTCAAACCGTTCCAGCAGCTCGGAGATAAGGGGACGGGAGTGGGACTCGGCCTTGCCGTCGCGCAGGGCTTCGCCCACGCCATTGGTGCGCACATCGTTGCCCGTGACACCCCCGGCGGCGGTTTGACAATGGAACTTCGTTTACCCACCGAGCGCGAGCACAATGGTGATCATGACCGATAGTGAGGCGCTGGGGCGAACTGTGCTGGTGGTTGATGATGAACCGAGCCTCGCGCGGGCGTTGGAAATCAATCTTCGGGTGCGCGGGTTCGTGCCATTGACGGCAAACTCGGGGCGAGCTGCGTTACAAGCAATGACGGACGCGCACGTCGACGTGATCGTCCTCGACCTGGGGTTGCCAGACATGGACGGCCACGAAGTGATTGCAGGCATCCGTGGGTGGAGCGACGTGCCGATTCTCGTGCTGTCTGCCCGTCACACCTCCGACGATAAAGTCGATGCGCTCGATGCCGGAGCCGACGATTACGTCACCAAACCGTTCGAGATGCGGGAGCTTCTCGCCCGGCTGCGCGCCCTGCTTCGACGCGGATCTCCGGCGCCAGGAGACCCGGTACTGCACGTTGGAGACCTCGCGATCAACCTTGCTGACTGCTCTGTGACCCGGGCCGGGAAGCCTGTCCACCTCACGCCCACGGAATGGCGCTTTCTGGAAGTCTTGGCGCGCCATCAAGGTGTACTGGTGTCTCAGCGCGTTCTTCTGGAAGAAGTGTGGGGGAGTGCGTACATCGAGGAGACACAGTATCTACGCGTCTATGCTGCCGCCTTGCGCCGCAAGCTGGAGGACGACCCGTCGCATCCCAGCATCATCATCACCGAGCCAGGCATGGGGTATCGGCTCGCCGGCGACCCCACCGACGAGTGAGCGGTCCCCGGTGGTTGAGCCGCGCTTGGCCTCGGTGGTTGAGCCGCGCCTGGCCTCGGTGGTTGAGTAGCGCCGAAGGCGCATATCGAAACCTCGTCGCTGCGTCTCGATATGGCGACTACGTCGCCTACTCGACGGTCGGGGATCAGGGCCCCGGTCACGCCGGTGGTTGAGTAGCCTGCGTAGCGGGCGTATCGAAACCTCGTTGCTGCGTCTCGATATGGCGACTACGTCGCCTACTCGATGGTCGGGGATCAGGGCCCCGGCCACGCCGGTGGTTGAGTAGCCCGCGTAGCGGGCGTATCGAAACCTTGTCGCTGCGTCTCGATGCGGCGCTTCGCGCCTACTCGACGGTCGGGGAGGGGCAGACGGGCTTACTCGACGGTCGGGGAGAGGAGGAAGCCCACCCGACGACCAAGGAAGCACGCCGACAGGGCACATGTCGACGTTGACGGTGCTCAGGGCTAGGCTGACGCGCATGGACATGGAACAGTTGAAGGCGCTGCCCAAGGTGGCCCTGCACGAACACCTCGACGGTGGGCTGCGCGGAGAGACGGTTATCGACCACCTCGGCGACATCGGCCACGAGGTGCCCTGCATGGATGCCGACACCCTGGAAGGCTGGTTCTTCGAGCAGGCTGACTCAGGCTCATTGCCGTCGTACTTGCAGACCTTCGACTACACCGTCGCAGCCATGCGCAACCGCGAGCACCTCATCCGCGTCGCAAAGGAGGCCGTCGAAGACCTGGCCGCCGACGGCGCCGCCTACGCAGAGCTGCGGTGGGCGCCCGAGCAGCACGTCACACGCGATCTCACGGTAGAGCAGGCCGTCGAGGCAGTACGCGACGGTATCGCCGACGGCGTCGCTGCAGCACAGGCCGACGGGCGCACCATCGTCGCGCGCCAGATCCTCACCTCGATGCGCCACGGCGAACCGACGACCGACATTGCTCAGCTCGCCCTCGACTTCCGCGACGATTCCGTCGCCGGCTTCGACATCGCAGGCGCAGAGGACGGCTTCCCCTGCACCCGCTTCGCGAAGGCATTCGAGCACCTGCGACGCAACAACTTCCCCTTCACTATTCACGCGGGCGAGGCGTGCGGCCCGAAGTCGGTGTTCGAGGCGGTCCAAATCTGCGGAGCGCGCCGCATCGGCCACGGCGTACGGATCGTCGAAGACATCGACCTCACCGGCGAACAGCCCGCGCTAGGGCGCCTCGCGCAGTACGTGCTCGACCAGCAAATCATGCTCGAGGTGTGCCCCACATCGAACCTGCAGACGGGCGTTGCCGACTCCATCGAGGAGCACCCCATCGGGTTGCTGTTCGACCTGGGCTTCAACATTTCCATCAACTGCGACAACCGCCTCATGTCCGGTACGTCCATGAGCCGCGAGTTTGCCCGTGTCTCCGAGGCCTTCGGGTGGGGCGTAGACGACTTCGAGCGCATCACCGTCGACGCTCTCCAGGCGTCATTCCTGCACCACGACGAGAAGCTCGACCTGCTCGAGCGCATCATCCTCCCCGGCTATGGCCACTGACGAGCTGGTAGCCGCCGCCGACGGGTCATCGCTCAGTAATCCCGGGCCTGCCGGTTGGGCGTGGTACATCGACGACAACCACTGGGCGGCCGGCGGCTGGGAGCGCGGCACGAACAACATGGGCGAGCTCATGGCGGTGCTGCAGCTGCTGCAGTCCACCGCGAACGAGCCGCGCCCGCTCAAGGTGCTGTGCGACTCGCAGTACGTCATCAACTCGATCACGAAGTGGATGGCCGGCTGGAAGCGTAAAGGGTGGAAGAAAGCCGACGGCAAACCCGTCCAAAACGTTGAGCTCATGAAGGCTATCGACGAGGCGATGCGCGGCCGCAAGGTGTCGTTCGAGTGGGTGAAGGGGCACGCCGGGCATCGCCTCAACGAGGCCGCCGACGCACGAGCCCGCGCCGCCGCCGAAGCGTTCCAATCCGGCCGCCGCCCCGACGTCGGCCCAGGTTTCGACGGCGCCCCCGCCTGCACGTCCGAGTCGGCCTTCGAGATAGGACAGCGGGAGGAAGAACCCGATCTGCTCACCGTCGCGGCTGAAATGGAGCCGACGAGCCCCACGCCAGGCACGGCATCGCCCAGAGTCAAGGGCGAGCTGTTGGCGCTCACCAAGAAGCTGCTCTCCGACGAGGTGCGCACCGACGAGGCCAAGCTGCGCACGCTGCTGCACCCCGACGTGATTTCGCACTCGGTCGACGGGCAGATCGTCGATGCGTCGTATGGCGCCTGGAAACCGCTCGATGACAAGGGCTTCGAGGTGCTCGGCATCGATCAGTACGCCGACGGCGTGGTAGGCATGCGCTGGCAGCAGCGCACCAAGCTGCGATTCAACCTCTGGCAGCGCACGGGCGACGGCTGGAAATTGCGGTTCGCGCAGGTCACGAAGCGCTGACAGCGGAACTCAGCGGTGCATCCATCGCTGTGTTGCTGCGACGGGTCGAGCTGGGCCGGCGCGCGTCACGAGCGTGAGGTCGATCGCCGCGACGAGGGCGATCCACCCGGCCATGATGGCTGGAATCAGGAAGATCCCGGCCATGTCTGCCAGCGTGTAGTGCACCTGCTGCTCCGGGGCGCCGAGAAAGTACGTCACCTGGTAGGCCACAATCCCGCCGACGATGCCGATCAAGAACATCACGATCGTCCACATCGTGCCGAAGCGCGGATCCCGTCGCGGATGCCCGAGAGGAATCAACAGCCCGGCCAGCCAGATCAGACCGCCGGCAGCCCCCGCTCCGAGCAGGTGGCGCGTCGCCAGAAGCTGTTGCAGCCCCCAATCGACGCCGAACAGCAACGTGAACGCCAGGCCCACCCATACAGCGAGGAGCAGTACCGGGAGCCGAACGATGTGTCGCATACGTCCGAGAATATGGGGAGCCTGGGGTCAGAAGCCGCGCCGTCCTCGCAACAGATGGCGACAAGACCTGGCCCTTCCCTCCCTTGCAACGCCCGCAGCGACTAGCATCGTGAGTGTGAACCAGTTCCAGGAAACGCTCGGCTTGCCCCTCCGTCACGCTGGAAAGGTGCGTGAGCTGTACGACGTCGACATCGACGGGCGCCCCTGCGTCCTGATGGTGGCCACGGACAACATCTCGGCCTTCGACCACGTCCTGCCCACCCTCATCCCCGACAAAGGTGCGGTGCTGACGCAGCTCAGCTCGTGGTGGTTCCAGCAGTTCCCCGACGTCGCAAACCACCTCGTCACCGACGAAGTACCCGACGAAGTCGCGGGCCGAGCGGTGATCGTCGAGCGTCTCGACATGGTGCCGGTCGAGTGCGTCGCCCGAGGCTACCTCACCGGCTCTGGTTGGGCGGAGTACCAGGCGTCGGGCACCGTGTGCGGCATCCAGCTGCCCGACGGACTGCAGGACGGCGACAAGCTCCCCGCACCCATTTTCACGCCCGCGATCAAGGCGGAACTGGGCGACCACGACGAGAACGTCGACTTCGCCACCATCGCCCGCCTGCACGGGGAAGAGCTCGCCAACTCGTTGCGCGACGCCACCTTAGCTATCTACACCCGGGCCGCCGACATCGCCGCCCAGCGCGGCATCATCCTCGCCGACACGAAACTCGAGTTCGGGCTGCGCGACGGCGAACTCGTGCTCGCCGACGAGGTGCTCACCCCAGATTCATCCCGCTTCTGGGACGCGAACGCCTGGAAGCCTGGCGCATCGCTCCCCAGCTTCGACAAGCAATTTGTGCGCGACTGGCTCACCCGCGAATCCGACTGGGACCGCATCTCCGAGCCTCCAGCGCTGCCCGACGACGTGGTCGCCGCCACGCGCGAGCGCTACCTGGAGGCCTACCGGAGAATCACTGGAAGCGAGTTCGTCTGAGCTTGCTCAGTCGTGGAGGTCAGAGTGGAGTGCGAACGTGCCCTCCGCCCTCCGGACGCCAGCCACCTCGTGGCTCGGGATGACATCGGCGAGGAACGCGTAGTCGTGGCGGATGTACTCCGCCTTCAGATCGCCGCCCTCAGCGCGGGCCAGCAGGCAGCGCCACCAGTCGGAAATGTCGCCCCAGCCCGGCGCTGCCAGCGAGCCACCGAACTGCTGCACCGCCAGCGACGAGCACAGCGCCGCGAAGCGTAGCCGGTGCTCGAGCGTCCAGCCGGCCAGCGTGCCCAGCACGAGCCCCGACGCGAACACGTCGCCCGCGCCGGTGGCGTCGATGGCTTCGGTGGCCACCGCGGGGCAGTAAGCCTCCTCGCCGGTGCTCTGGTCGATGGCGTACGCGCCGGCAACACCGTCGGTGACGACGGCGAACGGCACGAGCTCGGCAATCTTCCGCACCGCCTGGGTGGGGGAGTCCGTGCGCGTGTAGTGCATGGCCTCCACGGCGTTGGGGGTGAACGCGTGGCAGTGGCGCAATGGCTCGAGCATCGCGGGATCCCACTTGCCCGTGTCGTCGTAGCCGATGTCGGCGAACAGCAACGTGCCGCGGGCGGCCAGCGTGGGCCACCACGACGTCTCGCCGGCCAGATCGAGCACCGCGGCCCGAGCCTGCGGCGCACCGAGGATGTAGGGCTCGAGCGGGGTCGGAAGCTCGTGCATGTGTGTAACCATGGCGCGGTCGTCGTCGACGGTCATCGCCACCGTCGTCGCGGAGTGGAACTGCTCGAACCGCGGCGACGAAGACAGGTCGATGCCTTCCCCGTCGGCCAGGGTCTCCCACAGCCAATCGGCGTAGGCATCGTCGCCGAATCCCGCGACGAGCCCGGTGCGCAGGCCGAGGCGCGCGAGCGCGGTAGCGAGGTTCGCGATGCCGCCCGGGCATGAACCCATTCCCGACGTGTACAGTTCCTCGCCCGGCTTCGGCATCCGGCTCAACCCCGTGAAGATGAGGTCGAAGAAGACGGTGCCGGTGCTGAGCACGTCGAGCGGGGGATCGTCGGGGGTTCGGGTAGCCCGCAGCGGGTCCCAGTTCCAGCAGTGCTCGCAGAAGTCATCGAGGTGTTCGTGGTCGGTCATTCTTTTGCAGATCCTTCCAACATGCCGTCAATGAAGTAGCGCTGCAGCATCAGGAATACCACGACGATGGGCGCGGCAATGATGAGCCCAGCGGCCGCCATGAGTGCGCCGTCGGCGGTGTACTGGCCCTTGAACACGGACAGGCCGAGCGGTGCCGTGCGCCACTCAGCTCCCGGCGACATGACCAGCGGAATCATGAACTCGTTCCACGTCCACATGAACATGAGCACAGTGACAGTGGCGATCGATCCCGTGGCGGGAGGGACGAACACCTTGCGCAGCGCGGTGAAGCCGGAGCAGTGGTCGATCGCAGCGGCCTCGAGCAAGCTCCTCGGCATGGCGCGGAACTGGGCGCGCATCCAGAACGTGCCGAACGCGATGGACTGGGCAACCTGCGGCATGGCCACCGCCCACAGCGTGTCGGTGAGCTGCATGGAGCGCAGGTCGTAGAACAGGGGGATGATGATGGCCTCAGCGGGCACCATCATGCCGAATAGAAAGAGGTAGAACAGGATCGTCGAGCCTCGGAACTGCATGGTGCCGAAGGCGTAGCCGGCCAGAATTGAGAGCACGAGCGCGACGGGCACCACGAAGCCTGCGACGGCGAGCGAACGCAGCAGCGCTGGGCCGAACGCGCCCTGGTTCCAGGCGTCGACGATGTTGTGCCAGTGCGGGCCAGGTTCCGAGACGCCCAGCTGGGGCGACAAGGCCGTCAGCACGATGGTGATGATCGGGAAGATGGCGAACAGGCTGAAAAGCGTCAAAATGACGTAGTTGAGGGCTTTCTCGCCGACGGATACCTTCATCGCGACACCTTCTTTTCTTCGCCGATGCGGTTCACCACGACGTTGATGCAGAACACCATCACGGTGAGGAACACGGCCACGGCCGATGCGGAACCCACCTGCTTGAGCTGGAAGGCCCGGTTGTACACCTCGTAGCTGGGCACCGTCGTCGCAGTGCCTGGGCCGCCGCTGGTGGTCATGTACACCAGGTCGAAGGTCTTCAGCGCGGCGATGATGGTCAGCACGAGCGAGGTGGCGATCTCCGGGCGGACCGCGGGCAGCGTGATGCCGAAGAACTCGCTGATCGGGCCGGCGCCGTCGAGGCGGGCAGCTTCATACAGCTCGCCGGGGATGCGGTTCATACCTGCCAGCAGCAGCAACATCACGAGGCCAGTTTCGAGCCAGAATCCGATGATGCCGACGGCGGTGAGCGCGAGATTCGGATCGCCCAGCCAGCCGGTGTCCGATTCGATTCCGATCCAGCCGAGCATGGAGTTGAGCGTGCCGTTGGGGGTGTAGATCTGGCGCCACGCGACGGCGACCACGACGAGCGCGATCACCTGCGGCACGAAGATGAGCACTCGGTACACACCCATCCCGCGCACGTTGCCCCGTCTGAGAATGGCGGCCAGGATCAGGCCGACGATGAGCGGCAGGATGGCGTAGAACAAGATGAGGTAGAACGCGTGGCTGATGGCGGCGAGGAACCGCTGATCCGTCACGAGCGACATGTAGTTGTCGAGCCCGACGAAGGTTGCCGGCCCGAATCCGCTCCACTCATACAGCGAGAACTGGGCAGTTCGCACCACGGGGTAGAGCAGGAATCCTCCGTACACGAGGAGGGCCGGGAGCAGGTAGAGGTACGGCGTCCACCGCCCTCGTACCACTGCCGACGGCCGCTCCCGACCCTTCTTCGACATCAGTTACTCACCCACGAACTTCGAGTAGTCGTCCTGGAAGGACTGGAGTACATCTTCGGGAGACTTCTGTCCGCCCAGCGCCTCCTGGAGGCCCTGGCCAGCGGTGTCCGCGAAGCTCGGCGTCGCGTAGTCAAGGTACGGCAGCAGGGTGCCTTCGGAGGAAACCTTGTCGAACGCGGTGAAGATGTCGTGCTGCACGCCCTTCTCCGGCGCGAGCTCGGCTGTGTTGTTCACGGGCATGCCGCCCTTCTCGGCGATGATCTTCATGGCCTCGTCGCTGGTGATGAAGTCGATGTAGGCCGCAGCCGCGTCGACGTTCTTCGACTTGGCAGGAATCGAGAACGGAATACCCGTGCCACCGGTGGTAGCGAGCTTGCCGTCGACGCCGGGCGGCGGAGCCATGAACCCGAGGTCATCCTTCATGGTGGCTTCGAGGTCGGTGCCCACCCAGCTACCAGCGGGCAGGAACACTCCGGTGCCCTTGCCGAAGCTCGCCCAGGCCGGGTCGTAGTCGGTGCCGTTCGGCGACGAGCCGAAGTAGCCGTCCTTCGCCCACTTGGCGAACTGCGTCATGGCCTCCTTGTTGGCATCCGACGTCCAGTCGGCGCCCGCGTTGCCCATGCCGAGCTTCACGATCTCGTCGGAAGACACGTAGTTGGCCTGCAGCGGGCCGAAGACGTGGAGCGCGGGCCACTGCTCGAGGTTGCCCAACACCATGGGCTGTTCGCCCGCTTCCTTCGCCTTGTCGAGTGCGGCGAAGTACTCGTCCCACGTCGTCGGCGCCTCGATGCCCAGCTGCTCGAGCTTCTTCTTGGAGTAGAACAGGCCGACGATCTCACCGGTCTGCGGCACGCCGTACAGGTTGCCCTCGCCGAAGGTCTTGGCATCGTCGGAGTAACGCACCTTGCTCAGCACGGACTCAGCGAAGCGGTCGGCCCAGCCGTAGGCCTCGGCGTAGGGCTCGAGGTTCACGAGCTGGCCGGCAGCCACGTACTGGCCCATGTCGCCGCGGGCGTTGTTGACCTGCGCGACGTCGGGTACGTCGTTGCCGGACAGCGCGAGCGCGATCTGCTGCTGCAGGTCGTCGTTCGACTGGCTGGTGCGCTTGATCTTGATGTTGGGGTATTTCTCCTGGAAGGCCTTGTTGAGCGCCTCCAGGGCGTCGTTCTGGGAACCGCGAACTTCCTGGTCCCATACCTTCAACTCGACATCACCCAGGCTGGCCGGGTCGGTGCTGATTTCGCTGGGCGCCTTCGACGGTGTCTCGCCCGAGGCGTTGTCGCCACTACCGGGCGCGCACGCCGACAGCGTGCCGAGTGCAAGTGCCGGGGCGAGACCCAGCACGAGGAACTTGCGACGTCGCATGTTGTCCTTCTCTCCTGTAGCTTCACTGATACTTCGGCCGCTTACGCGCAAGTGTGCGGAAATCGGTCCTACTGCTCCAAGCATGTCAGAACATGAGCGAAACAGCCACCTTTTTTGTATAAATGACTGAAGTTGCTTGTTTCGATGCTACGTTTATGGCGTGCTCACCGAAGATCGACATCTCCGCATCGTCTCCGCCGTGCGCGACCGTGGGTTCGTGACGGTGCAACAATTGTGCGAGGCCTTGGGCGTCTCTGAGGCCACGGTGCGTCGCGACCTCGACGCGCTCTCTAAAGCCGGCAAGCTGCGCCGCCTTCGCGGTGGTGCAGGCGACGCGATGGGCACCATCCGTCCCGAGCGCGATCTGCGCAGCTTCAGCGAGGTGGCCGAGTCCGCATCCCACGCCAAGCGCGCCATCGGGCACGCTGCTGCGCAACTCGTCGATGATGGGGACGTCATCGCACTCGACAGCGGCACGACGGTGGCGGCGATGTGCCCGGTGCTGGCGGACAAGTCGCTCTCGGTGGTCACCGCGTCGCTCGCGGTGGTTGAGGCCCTGGCGCAAGCCCCGGCAGTGGATCTCGTCGTCGTGGGTGGTCTGCTGCGTGCGAATTACCGCTCCATGGTGGGCACCTGGGCGGAGCAGATGCTCAGCCAAATGCGAGTTGACAAGGCGTTCCTCGGCACTGCTGGCGTCGCCAACGACGGGTCCGTCCTGGATTCGACGCCGAGTGAGGTGCCCATGAAACGAGCGTTGATGCGCTGTGCAAGCTCGTCGTACCTGCTTGCGGACGCAGAAAAATTCCCCGGCTCCGGCTTCCTCCGGGTGAGTGGGCTGGACGCCTTTAGTCACTTGGTAACCGACGCGAAGCCGCAAGGCTTGGCGATTCCTGATGAAACCGCGCTCGTCGTGGCGCGCAGTGAGGAGCAGACGAAATGAGACTAGCGATCCTTGGCGGTGGCGGATTCCGCACGCCGCTCGTGTACGAAGCAGTCGCACAGGAAGTCACCGGGATGCATGTCGACGAGGTCGTGCTCTTCGACGTCGACCCCACCCGCCTGCGCGTGATCGAACGCATCACCGCTGAGATGGCGGCACAGATCGGCGACGGCGCCACGTCGGTCCGCGTCACGAACGACCTCACCGACGCCGTGCGCGGCGCTGACTTCGTCTTTTCCGCCATTCGCGTGGGGGGCACCGCAGCGCGCACCGTCGACGAGCGTGTCGCTCTGAACCTCGGTCTGCTCGGCCAGGAAACGATCGGCCCCGGCGGGTTGGCCTATGCGCTGCGCACCATCCCTGTGATGCGCAAGGTTGCGGAGACGATCGCTCGCGAGGCCCCAAACGCTTGGGTCATCAACTTCACCAACCCTGCTGGCATCGTCACCGAGGCCATGCAGCAGGTGCTCGGCCACCGCGTCGTCGGCATCTGCGACACCCCCATCGGCCTGGTGCGCCGCGTAGCTCGTGCCTTTGGCAAGGACGTCGCCGACGTCGAGTACGACTACCTTGGCCTCAACCACCTCGGTTGGCTGCGCGAGGTGCGCATCGACGGCGACGATCTCCTGCCCACCCTGCTGGCGGATGACGCCCTCATCGAAGGCATCGAAGAAGCGCGCATCGTCGGCATCGACTACGTGCGCCAGATGGCCGCACTGCCGAACGAGTACCTCTACTACTACCTGCACACCGACGACGCCATCCGCCGCATCCTCGACGCCGGACAAACCCGCGGTGAGTTCCTGCAATCCCAGCAGCGGGAGTTCTACGACGCGGCCAGCGCCGAGTGCTGCGAGTCGCCGCTGAAGGTGTGGCGCGACGCGCTGCACACCCGCGAGGCCACCTACATGGCCGAGGGGCGCGACGAAGAGCGTCGCGAGGAGGACATCGCGGGCGGCGGATACCAGGAAGTGGCGCTGCGGCTCATGACGGCAATCGCCACGAACACGTCGGAGAAGATGATCCTCAACGTGGCCAACGGTGCAGGCTCGGACGGGCGCATCGTCGCGGAGCTGCCGGACGACCTCACCATCGAGGTCGGCTGCGTCGTGGATGGCGACGGGGTGCACCCGAAGCATGTTGCCGCACCGTCACTGGAGCAGCTCGGGCGGATGTCCAGGCTGCGCGGCGCTGAGCGCTGCATCCTCGAAGCCGCCGTCACGGGCGACGCCGGTGCGGCCTGGGAAGGATTAGCCACCCATCCGCTGGTGGATTCTCCGACGAAGGGCCAGCAGCTGCTCGACGGCTACCTCGAGCATTCTGCCGATATTGCCGCCATCCTTGAGCGGTAGCGCGTACATAGCAATCAACTTCAATCACAGGAGGGCTCTCTACGAGCCCTCCTGTGTGTTTTTGCGCGAAACAGGGAAGATAATGCTGAGAATTGCCTGCGAGTGAGTGTTTCCTCCGGTAGCGTGCAGTGCAGCGTCGGGCATGGCTGCTCGACGAGGCGGCATTCGCGCTGACTACGAGTTCCGCGAGTGCTTAGAAGTACCGGATCGATCAATGGAGGATTGATGAAACGTCTACGCATGCTCACCGCGGGCATGGCGGCGGTAGCGCTCAGCGTGCCCACGCTGGCCGCCGCAGACCCCGCGCCCGATCTCGAATTCGGGCCGCCCGCGATCTCCACCACGAGCGAGGCGTCGAAGATCGACGTCATGGCGCTGTGGTCGCACCCCGACGATGATGCGTCGTTCACGACACCGTGTGGTGTGTGGGGAGACCTCTATGACATCAAGTGCGGCATCATCATGGTCACCCGTGGGGAAGGCGGGTCGAACTCGGTGGGTAACGAGTCGGGCCCTGATCTGGGGCTTCGTCGTGAGAATGAAGACCGCGCCTCGCACGTGCGCACGGGCACCGTCGACATCTTCAATATCGACAAGGTCGACTTCTTCTACAACACCTCGGCGCCGCTGACAGAGCGCGCCTGGGACGGGGAGGACACGCTGCGCCGCATCGTGCGCGTGATTCGCGAGACACGCCCGTCGGTGATGATTGGCTGGTCTCCGAACTTCGACTACGGCCACGGTAACCACCAGTACGCCGGCAGGCTTGTCTGGGAGGCCGTCGAGGCCGCTGCCGACCCCGAGCGCTTCCCCGAGCAGTTCGAGGGCGTGGGTGCCGTGAAGCCGTGGCAGGTGAAGAAGGTCATCCAGCAGACGGGATGGGGCTTCAAGTATGACGGCGAGGGCGGGCAGGAAGCGCCCAACTGCAACGTTGGATACAAGCCGAACGCCGACAACCCCTTCACGATGGTGGGCACGTGGTCTGGCTACGAGTCGCCGTACAAGTGGGTGAAGGGCAACACCGCGGGCATCGCCGCAGGCACCCCGAAGACGTGGGCGCAGGTGGGCCGCGAAGGCGGGCGTGCGCACCCCACGCAGGCGAGGGTCATGCAGAAGGACCCATGGGACGCTCAGTGCCTCCGGTTCGCAGTGCTGGACTCCGTCGTGCCGATGCAGCCCAACGGCACCGACGCCGGCAACAAGGACGACGCGCTCTTCCAGGGCGCTGCTGTGCCCGATGCCGGCGGGTTCCCGCTCGAGACCATCTTCCGCATCACGCCGGAGCAGTTCCACGTGGCAGCAGGCGAACCGTTCAAGGTTGACGTCTCGCTCGAGGTGCCGGAAGGCACCGTTCCGACGGGCTCCCTCACCCTCGACGTGCCGAAGGGCTGGACGGTGAGCGACCCTGTGCAGGTGGGCGGCAAGGCCAAGGCGGAGGCGACGTTCACCGTCACCCCGTCGGCGGATGCGCCGGTGGCGCTGCAGCAGCTCGCGGCATCGTTCAAGGGCGGCGGCAAGACCGCGTGGAACAACACGCGGGTGCAGGCGGTGCCGAAGGTGCAGGGCCTCTTCGAGCGTTCCGGTAACTCGGCGGAACTCGACGAGTGGAACGAGAAGCACGGCGTGCACATCTACGGACGTTCGCCGGCCATCGACAACATTGGTGCTGGCGAGACGAAGACGGTGAACGTCGAGGTGTCGAACCGCACCAGCGAGACGCAGTCGGGTGAGGTTGCGCTCAGCGTTCCGGAGGGATTCGTCGTCGAGGAGGCGACGAAGCCGTTCAGCAACGTCAAGCCCGACGGCACCGCCACGGTGAGCTTCACCGTGACGCACACCGACCCGAAGGCCGTGGGCGGAAAGGCGTCCAAGGAGAAGGAGGTCGTGGAGTTCAAGGCCACGACCACCACGGCGTCCAGCACGTCGGAAGAGACGCTGCAGATGTACCTCGTGCCGTCGACTGTCATCAAGCAGCTCGACAAGGCCCCGACGATCGACGGTAAGGCCGACGACGCCTACGCGGGCGAGGCGATCCCCGTCGGAAAGGTGTGGGAAGGCGACGACTGCGACCCTGACGGCACCGACTGCGGCGAGGGCTCTGAAGCCAAGCTCGGTTGGTACGAGGATGCGCTCTACGCGCACATCACCGTGGTCGACGACACCGCGAGCGCAGCGGCTACCCCCGACCGCTGCTTCGGGCACTGGCTGGTGGACTCGGTGGAGCTGCTCGCTGACCCGCGCGGCGACTCCGCGGACACCTCGAGCACCTTCAAGCTCGGCATGTTCCCCTTCACCGACGATCCGGAGGGCAAGAACGGCAACGGCAAGAACGGCCCCTGCTGGTCGCGCGACGCCGACAACCACCAGGGCTTCTCTTCCGGGCCGCTCGCCGAGACCATCGCCAACGCTCCGAACGCTCCTGGCGTCGAGGTGGCGGCGCAGGTGAAGCGTGACACCAACGGCAAGTACGAAGATGGCACGTACGAGGTGGAGGTGAAGGTTCCGCTCGACGTGCTCCCGGCCGCGGTCGGACCGACGAGCGCCGCGCCCACCGGTGACGCCGCCACCAACGAACTTGACCCGCAGTACATGGGCTTCAACCTCACGCCCTACGACTCGGACAACCGTGATTTCATCGGTGAGACTCGCACCGCGTGGTCGGCCTTTGGCAGTCAGCAGTCCGAGCCCTACCGTTGGGGTCACGCGTACCTCGAGGGCTACGAGCCCCCGGCGGACCGCTCGACGGAGGCGAGCGATCCCGTCATCCCGGACACCGCATTGAAGGGTGTGGAGTCGCCGCAGACCATCCACCAGTCCGCGATGCGCGGCGTGACGATGTCTGGCGTGCAGCCGACGGATTCCCTCACCGTGACGGACGTGAGCTTCGAGGGCGACGGCATCGTCGTGAGCTACGACGCGAAGGCCGCCGGTACGCTGCGCGGGTTCGTCTGGAAGGGTGACCCTCGTTTCGTTCCCGTGTGGACGTCCAGCTGTGAGGGTGACACCGACGGGTTCGACGCCTGCTCCGACGAAGACGGCAAGGCGCCCAAGTGGGCCCCTGACATGGGCGGCAGGCTGAAGGCCGACGGTTCCGTCGACGTGAAGGCTGGCAAGGGCAAGTTCACGATCCCCGTGTCCAGCGACGTGCTGGCCGAGCTCGCATCTGACAGCGAGCTGCTGCTCTCGTGGGAAGAGCAGGGTAAGGATAACGGCGACGGCGTGACCGCCTGGGCGTACCCGATCCAGCCCGCCGGCGACCAGCCGAAGCCCGACAAGCCAGACAAGCCGGACAAGCCGGACGGCCCGGGCGTCGTCGACAAGCCACTCAAGCCTGGCATGCCGAAGACGGGATGCTGACGCAGTAACTGGCTGTGGATGAGAGGGGATCGAGGTGCAGGCCTCGGTCCCCTCTCGACGTGTTTCGCCCACATTTGCCTGCCGACGGGAATCTCTCGTGGGGAACCGGTAGGCTGCTGGCTATGCCACGCGTCGTCGTCAACGTTATGCCGAAGCCGGAGATTCTTGACCCCCAGGGGAAGGCCGTCACCGGCGCACTGCACCGTCTCGGTTTCCAGGGCCTCACTGTGCGTCAGGGAAAGCGGTTCGAGATCGAGGTTGAGGGTGAAGTCACCGACGAGGTGCTCGCCCAGATCCGCGCGGCAGCCGAGACGCTGCTGGCCAACACCGTCATCGAGTCGTTCGACGTGGTGACCGAATGACCAAGATCGGAGTCGTCACATTCCCCGGCTCGCTCGACGATCACGACGCGCTGCGCGCGGTGCGTCTGAGCGGTGCGGACGCAGTGCCGCTGTGGCACGCGTCGGACTCCATCCGTGATGTCGACGCCATCGTCCTGCCCGGCGGATTCTCTTATGGTGACTATCTGCGCTGCGGCGCCATCTCGAGTTTGAGCCCCGTGATGGCCACCGTCATCGACGCCGCACACAAGGGCATGCCGATCCTCGGTATCTGCAATGGGTTCCAGATTCTCTGCGAAGCGCACCTCCTCGAAGGCGCGATGATTCGCAACGCCGGCCAGCAGTTCATTTGCCGCGACGAGCGTCTGCGCGTCGAGACGAAAGACACCGTCTGGACGTGCGGGTTCAGCAAGGGCGAAGAGATCACCATCGCGCTGAAGAATGGCGAGGGCAACTTCCAGGCGGCACCCGAGGTGCTGCGCAAGCTGGAAGACAACGACCAAGTAGTGTTCCGCTACCTCGACAACCCCAACGGCTCAGCCAACGACATCGCCGGCATCACGAACGAGAGCGGCAACGTCGTCGGCCTCATGCCGCACCCCGAACACAACGTCGAGGAACTCACCGCCACGTCCGTCGACGGTCGCCGCTTCTTCGAATCCGTGCTGACCTTCCTCCAGCGATAATTCTTCGTCCCGCCTGCAACGGTTCACGTACTTGAAAGCGTGTAACTGGTTGGAGGTAATTGGAGGTAACACATGGGCTTCGACGAATTCATCCTCGACCGCGGTGAGCGGTTGCTCCGCGCTGCGTGGCTGCTCACCGGGGATCGGCAGCACGCCGAGGATCTGCTCCAGACTGCACTCGTGAAGTGCTGGAGCAAGTACGACGGGGATGACGATCGCTTCGAGGGGTACGTGCGCACAACCCTGCACCGCACGTACATCTCGTGGTGGCGTCGGCGAAGCTGGCATGAGCAGCCCGTCGAACACATGCCGGATCGCTCCGATGCTGATGCCCGAGTTGAAGTCAGGCTGGACCTTGCGCGTGCCTTGCGCACGCTCAGCCGCCCACAGCGAGCGGCCATCACGCTGCGGTACTTCGACGATCTCACTGTGCCGCAAGTGGCCAAAACGCTTGGCGTGCCGGAAGGGACGGTCAAAGCCCACCTCCACCGAGGAATCCAGGTCCTGCGCAACAGCGGGCTGGTTGAAGAGGAGGAACTCGCATGAACCTGCATGATCAACTTGAAGATCTCGCGCCCAGCATGTCTACGCGTGGCCTTGCGAGCGGTGTACGCAAGCGTCGGCGTCGGCGCCAAACGCTCGCCGCTGGCACCGCAACGGCGGCAGTGGCCTTGGTGGCGGTCGGAGCTGTGTTCCTACAAACCGGGAAACCCACAGGGCCGTCGACATATGTGGACGCCGTTCCCGGAGCGACACAGAGTGAGGAGGTGCTCTCCGAGCAGCCCTCGTCGCCGAGTGTCGAGCCCGGCCAGCAACTCGTCGCGGGACAGGTGACGTTGCTGCGCAAGGATGCGAAGTCCCCGGTGATGATGTGCGCCGTAGTGATGGAGAGCGCGCCCCCGCAGTGTGAAGGGCCGACCGTGACCGGCGAGATCGATTGGGAGAAGATCGAGGCCAGCAAATACACGGAAGCGCCAGAGTTCCGCATTGCGGACGCGTGGGTCGTCGGGCACTTCGACAGCACGAAGCAAACCTTCACGCTGACCCAGCAGCCGACGCTGGAGCAGCCCAAGGGTGCGGCAGCCGTCGACGAAGACCCCTTCGACTTCCCGCAGCTGTGTGAGGATCCCTTGGCTGGCGCGAAGAAGGGCGGACGAAACGACCGCGATGCGCTCGTCCGCAAAGCCGAGGCGCTGCCTGGCTACGTCGATCTGTGGGTGAGCGACGGTTCGAACGCCTTCAACGTGGTGGTCAGACAAGACGCCGAGGGTGCATTCAAGAGCCTGCGAGAGGTGTGGCAAGGCGAGCTGTGCGTCGAAGCACGAGAAGAGGTGCCCAGCGCCAAGCAGATCCAAGCCGCGCACGACGCGCTGGTTCCCTTGCGCAGGGAAGTGCCGGACCTGCGCGTGTCCACAGACAACCAAGGGGTCATGGTGTCCGCCTGGTACATCGATGAAGCCACCGAAACGACTATTCACCAACTGGCCGAGGCGCACGTGCCTGCCGATGCGGTGACGATCCAATCAACCCTCAAGCCGCTCGCCCAGTAGCGATGCGCTGAGGGCCGGCGCCCCCCAATTGACCGTTATCCTCCACGCCTGCAAGAAATCCCCGATAACGGGGGTCCGCAAGCTTCTGATGGAGGATAACGGTCAACTTTTTCGAGTGCCCAGGCACCAGGAGCGGAGGTGCCGCCCGCAATCGATGCACACCAGGTAGATTGTGGTGCGTGGTAGACACAGTTTCGAACGCGATCAACACCCCCGACCTGGAACAGCCGTACGCTGCCCTAGGCGTCAAGGACGACGAGTACGCGCGCATTCGTGAGATTCTCGGCCGCCGCCCCACCTCGGGCGAGCTCGCCATGTACTCGGTGATGTGGTCGGAACACTGCTCCTACAAGTCCTCCAAGGTGCACCTCAAGAAGTTCGGTGAGCTGAGCCAGGAGACGCCGCGCGGCCCGCTCCTGGCGGGCATCGGCGAGCAGGCCGGCGTCGTCGACGTGGGCCAGGGCTGGGCGGTCACCTTCAAGGCCGAGTCGCACAACCACCCCAGCTACGTCGAGCCGTACCAAGGCGCCGCCACCGGCGTCGGCGGCATCGTGCGTGACATCCTCGCCATGGGCGCCCGCCCCATCGCAGTGATGGACTCGCTGCGCTTCGGCCCGCTCGACGACGATGACACCAAGCGCGTTTTGCCCGGCGTCGTCGCCGGCGTGGGTGGCTACGGTAACTGCCTCGGCCTGCCCAACGTCGGGGGAGAGGTGCAGTTCCACGACACCTACCGGGCAAACCCGCTCGTCAACGCGTTCTGCGTCGGCGTGCTGCGCCACGAAGACCTCCATCTCGCGTTCGCGCGCGGCGTCGGCAACAAGGTGATCCTGTTCGGTTCGGCCACGGGTGGCGACGGCATCGGCGGCGCGTCGATCCTCGCGTCGGAGGCATTCGACGAGGACGGCCCGACGAAGCGCCCCAGCGTGCAGGTGGGCGACCCGTTCATGGAGAAGCTGCTCATCGACTGCACGCTCGAGCTGTTCGCCGAGGGCCTCATCTCCGGCATCCAAGACCTCGGCGCCGCCGGCATCTCGTGCGGCACGTCGGAGCTCGCGTCGGCAGGCGACGGTGGCATGCACATCGAGCTCGACACGGTGCCGCTGCGCGACCCGTCGCTGCTGCCTGAAGAGATTCTCATGAGCGAATCGCAGGAGCGCATGATGGCCGTCGTCGAACCTGACAAGGTCGAACGCTTCATGGAGATCTGCGCGAAGTGGGACGTGCAGGCCACCGTCATCGGTGAGGTCACCGACGGCGACCGCCTCGTGATCGACTGGCACGGCGAGACCATCGTCGACGTTGACCCCACCACCGTCGCGCACGACGGCCCCGTCTACGAGCGCCCCTACTGGCGCCCCGGATGGCTCGATGAGGTCAACGGCAACCGGGCTGAAGACCTCCCGCGCGACAACTCGCCCGAAGGGCTCAAACGCGCCTTCCTCGACGTCCTCGCGCACCCCAATATCGCCGACAAGACGTGGATCACAAGGCAATACGACCGTTTCGTGCGCGGCAATTCCGTGATGGCGCAACCGGACGACGCGGGCATGATCCGCATCGACGAGGAGACCGGCCTCGGCATCGCGATGGCGATGGACGCCAACTCCCGCTTCACGTTCCTCAACCCCTACCTGGGCGCGCAGCTCTCGCTGGCTGAGGCCTACCGCAACGTGGCCGTCTCCGGCGCCGAACCCGTCGCGATCACCGACTGCCTCAACTACGGCAACCCGGAAAACCCCGAGATCATGTGGCAATTCGCCGAGACGGTGCTCGGGCTCGTCGACGGCTGCCGCGAGCTCGGCACGCCGGTCACTGGCGGCAACGTCTCGCTCTACAACTCCACCGGCGACACCGCCATCCTCCCGACGCCGACCATCGGCGTCGTGGGTGTCATCGACGACGTCGCCACCCGCATCAAGTCGGGCTTCCAGCACACCGGCGACGCCATCTGCCTACTCGGCACCACCGACGAGGAACTCTCGGGTTCGATTTGGGAGACGCAGCTCCACGACGGACACCTCGGCGGCATGCCGCCCAAGGTGCGGCTGGCAGAAGAGAAGGCGCTCGCCGCAGTGTTCCAGGCGGCGGCCAAGGAGGGGCTGCTCACCTCGTCGCACGACCTGTCCGAGGGTGGGCTCGCCGTCGCGCTCGCGGAGTCCGCGTTCCGCCACGGCGCTGGCTTCGCCGTGACGCTGCCGGGAGAGGACGCCACCGTCGAGCTGTTCAGCGAATCCGCAGCACGCGCGCTCGTCTCGCTCTCCGGCGCCGACCTGCCCCGCTTCGAGGAACTGTGCGCCGCCCACGGGGTGCCCGTCGCGCGCATCGGCGAGGTCACCGGCGACAACCAGCTCGAATTCGTCGGCAAGTTCTCCATTCCCCTCGACGAAGCCCGCGCGGCGTGGGAGGCGCCGCTGCCCGCAACCTTCGGCTAACGCGCGCTGTTCAGAACGTCCCGAACATCAGCCTGCCCACCAGGGCAGCGCTGAGGATGCACACCACCAGCGTGAGCGGCATGAAACGCGTCGCGAACTTCGTGCCGAACGCGCCGCTTTGCATCGCGAACAGCTTGATGTCCACCATCGGGCCCACGACGAGGAACGCCAGCTGCGCGGTGGGGGAGACCGTCGTGAGCGACGAAACGACGAACGCGTCGGCCTCGGAACACAACGAGAGCGCGACGGCCAACGCCGCCATCACGAGGATGGCGAGCCACGGGTTCTCCGTCAGCGTCGCGAGTACGCCGGCGGGCACGAACACCTTGAGCGCGGCCGCGGCGGCAGCACCCACGACGAGAAAGCCGCCGGCCTGCAGCAGGTCGTGCATCGCCGTTTCGCGGAAGATTTCTGCCTTGGACTGTCCCTCGTGCTCGTGCCCGGATTGCAACTTCATCCAATCCTGCTTACCGACGGCGATCCACACCCAACCGATCACCACGACGGCGAGCAGCGACGCAGCGAGTCGCGCCCAGACCATCATCTGGTTGCCCTGGAACGCCACTGCGGTGGCAACCAGCACGATGGGGTTGACCGCCGGAGCGGCGAGCAGGAAGGCCAGCGCAGCCGCCTGCGAGAGTCCGCGACGCATCAGCGACTGCGACACCGGCACCGACGCGCATTCGCACCCCGGCAGCACCATGCCGGCGGCGCCGGCGGTGGGGACGGCGAGCCACGGTGAGCGCGGCGTCACCTTCGCGAGCACGTCCTTCGGCATCCACGCAGCGATGGCGCCGGAGACGAGGACACCCAACACGAGGAACGGTACGGCCTGCACGACGATGGCCAGCAGCAGGGTGCCGAAGGTCGAGGCAGCTCCAGTCAGTTCGACCATCGGGCCGTTGGCGTCGAGCGTGCGAAGAATTGCCAGGAACGCCAGGACAGCGACGAAGGGGGCCAGCCAAATGCGTAGGAAGTTGCTCATAGGTATGGCTCCGCGGGCTCGTCGACGATCTTGACGTCCACGGCGCTCAGCACGGGGTAATCCTTGCTTGCCTGCTCATCGAGGAATCCCTCAACTTCAACCCAGACGTTTTCACCCTCGGGCATGTCTGCGCCTGTAACCGCCACGCTGTACAGGTTGGCGTCGGCGGCGCAGCAGTAGATGCGGAAGCGGTTAACCGTCCACTGATCTCCCTCGAGCTCGCTGGGCTTGGAGACGAAGCCCAGCATCCGCACGCGCTTGTCGACGAGGTCTTCGGGGCGCCCCCAGACGAATCGGTCGGAGTAGTCCTGGACGGTGAGGTCAGTGAGCCCTTGCGCTGGCAGTGGCTCAAAGTCGATGGCCTTGTGCTCGGCCACCTGGGCGCTCTCGAGCGCGGGGCGCTTGGCGGCGGCGTCGGTGCCGAGCGCGGCAGGTGCGGCGAGCGCGAACACCAGCGCGGGCACGAGCAAGAATGCGGCCACCCGCGGGGTGCCGTGGTGGTGGGGCTCAGCGAGGTCGGCCTGTTCGTCGGCTTCTGCGTTCGCGGCGTCCTCGGCGTCGGCGATGGCGTCGCTGGCGCTCAGCAGCGTCCAGATGCCGAGTGCGATCATCGCGATCACGGCTGCGAGGAGATAGGGCTTGAACCACGGCTGGAGATAGTTGGTGTAGCTGCCGGATGTGAGCATCCCGAACACGACGGTGGCGAGGGCTAACACGCATGTTGCGCCGAGGGATTGTGCCGTCGCGGACTTCCGCGTCGCAGCAAGAGCAGAGGGTGAAGACATGGCGTTTCCAATGGTGGCACGTGGCCCGGCCCCGGCGCGATGAAGCTTGCCGGAACCGGGCCACGCGGGGGCGGGTTACTTGTTACGACGGCCGATCAGCACGGCACCTGCCATCAGCGCGAGTATGAAGATCGCGCCGGTGGAAGCATCCGCGCCGGTCTTCGGCATGCCAGGCTTGGGCTTGTCCTTGCTCTGGTCGTTGCCCTGGTCATCCTGGTCGTCGTCCTGATCACCTTGGTCGTCCTGGTCGTCAGGCGTCGGGGCCTTCTGGTCACCGCTCGGCACGAACTGGATACCTGCCGGCACGTTGGTGTCGAGGCTCAGAGCGTTGACGATCGTGTAGTGCAGGTCGGTCTGGTCGGTGAAACCGAGGACGTTCTCCGCCGACGGGCCCTGAGCCGCGATACGCAGCTGAGCGCCGGTGTGCGTCGAAGCCGAGTCCTTCACCGCAGCCTCATTGGTGGGAGCGGAAGCGTAGTTCACGCTCATGTCGTGGCCGTCAGCCGTGCGGAGCTTCGTCACGAGGCCGGAGGTGAGCACGCTGTTCTGCACGATCTGCGAGGTGTGCGCGTGGTCCGCAGTCACGACGATGAGCGTGGGCTCCTTGTTCTCAGCCACCCACTTGCGGGCCACCTGCACGGCCTGGTCGAGGTCGTCGAGCTCACCGATCTGGCCGCAGATGTCGGAATCGTGATCCGCCTTGTCGATCGACGCGCCCTCCACCTGCAGGAAGAAGCCCTTATCGTTCTTCAGCAGGTCGAGTGCCTTGCCGGTCATGTCAGCCATAGTGGGGACATCGTCGGAGCGCTCGGGGTTGAGCTTGCACTCCTCGGCGTTCTTGTTCGCGCCGTCTGCCGTCGGCACGCTGCGCAGGAAGTTGCGCGGCATGTTGCCCGACGAGAAGAGGCCGAGCACCGGGGTGCTCTGGTCGGCAGCGGTGACGGCGTCGAGCTCAGCCTTGGTGGTGACCACCTTGTAGCCGTTGGCCTTGGCGTTCTCGACGACGCTCTTGCCAGCCATCCACTCGGTGGATCCGGCCTTGCCGCTCACCTGCACGGTCTGGTCGAACGCCTTGGCGCCGCCACCGAGGGTGACGTCGGCGCGGGTGTCTACGAGCTGCTCGGAGATGGAGCCGAGACCGCCGTTCTCGCGGTACTGGCCCTCGGTTGCGCCTGTCTGGCAGGAGCTGGAGTTCTTCTCCTTCTCTGGGCCGTAGCACTTGCGGTTCAGCGCGTGCGAGCCCATGACAGCCGGAGTGGCGTCCTGGATCTCGGAGGTGGTCACGTTGCCGGTCTTCATGCCCTTGGCCTTCGCCATCTCCAGCAGGTTGGCCTTCGGGGTGCCGTCGAGGCCGACGCTCACGCCACCGTTGTAGGTCTTGGTGCCGGTGGCCCAGCCGGTGCCCGACGCGGCGGAATCCGTCACATACGAGGGCTTGCCGGTCTTCGGATCCAGCGCCCAGTGCGTGTAGGAACCGGTGTAGTCGAGGGCGTCGACGCCGGGGAGCCGGCCGTTGGCGCCGTAGAGGTAGTTACGGGCCGAGGTGATCTCCGAGTCACCCATGCCGTCGCCGATGAACAGGATAACGTTCTTGGCCTGCTCATTGGAGCGCTGCTGACCCTTGGTGCCGTACTGGCCACACTCGCCCGCGTCGGGAGCGACGACGTTGCCGTTCGCGTCCACCTTGAAGCAGGTCTCGTTCGGGTTTGAAGCCGCGACGGGCTTCTTCAGCGCCGCGTCAGTCGCCGTCTTCGCCTTGTCGGGGTTGAGATCCAGCGCGCTCAGCATGGTGTAGAAGAGGTCGGTCTGGTCGGTCTGGCCGATGACGTTCTCTTCGCCCGGGCCGAAGGCGGCCACGCGGAGCTGGGCACCAGTGTGCTGGGTGGAACCGTTGGCAATTTTCTCGGTGGGAATGGTGCCGTAGGAGACGGTCATCGGAGCGCCATCCGCAGTGAGAATGCGTGCGGTAGCCGAGACGTTATCGGCTTCGTCGTAGACGATCTGCGTGGTGTGCGAGTGGTCTGCGGTCACGACGACGAGCGTGTTGCCGTCCTTCTTCGCGAAGTCGAGCGCAGCCTTGGTCACCTCGTCGAGACGCTCGGTCTCGCCGATCTGGCCACAGATGTCGGAGCCGTGGGCGCGCTTATCGATGGAGGCCGACTCAATCTGGAGGAAGAAGCCCTTCTCAGCCTTCGGGTCGTCGAGGAGCTCGATGGCCTTGTTCGCCATGAGCGGCAGCTCGGGCTGCGTGCCGATGTCCTGCTTCTCACAGGTGTGCGGGGCCTTCTTCGCACCGCCCACTTCCGCCTGATACGGCGCGAAACGGGTGGTCATGTTGCCGTCGTGGAACAGACCCAGCAGCGGGGTGTCCTGGTCGGCCTTCGTGACGGCCTTCAGCTCCTCGGCGGTGGTGACCACCTGGAAGCCGTTGTCCTTGGCGTTGTCGAGGACGGACGAGCCCTTGGTCCACGTCGTCTGCTTGATGCCGTCCTTGCCGGAGAGGTACGGGTTGCGCCCCTCGCCGCCCTCCTGGACGATCTGGTTGAAGGCCTTGGCGCCGCCACCGAGGGTAACGTCGGCGCGGGTCTCGACGAGCTGCTCGGAGATGGAGCCGAGGCCGCCGTTCTCGCGGTACTGCTGGTTGTAGATGTCGCCGAAGCAACCCTTGTTGGCTTCCTTGGTGTTCTCAGGGCCGTAGCACTTGCGGCCGACGGCATGAGCGCCCATACCAGCTGGGGTGGCGTCCTGGATCTCGGAAGTCGAGACGTTGCCGGTGCGCATACCGGCCAGCTTCGCGAGCTCGATCATGTTTGGCACTGGCTTGCCGTCGATCTTGATGCCCAGCGCACCGTTGTACGTCTTGGTGCCGGTCGACCACGCCGTGGCGGAGGCAGCGGAGTCCGTCACGTAGTTGAACTGGCCAGACTTGTCGATGGAGTGGTGGGTATACATACCCTCCGAGGTGAGCTCGTCGATGCCCTCGAAGCGGCCCGCGGCGCCCTTGAGGTAGTTGCGGGCCGCGGTGATTTCCTGCTGGCCCATGCCGTCGCCGATGATGAGGATCACGTTGCGAGCGGTGGCGTCGGTGCGGCCCTGGCCGGCCTTGCCGAACTGGGCGCAGTCACCAGGCCCAGGAGCGGTGACGTTGCCGTCGGCGTCGATGGTGACACACTTTTCAGGACCGTTGTAGGAGCGGGTCGTGGGCGCACTGGCCGCGTCGCCGGGGGACGCAGTCATCGCCAGCGAACCGATCATGCCGGCTAGCGTGAGTGCGGCCAGCGAGGCCGTACGACGCTTGGATGAACGATTGGACATGGGCCGCCTTTCTTGCAGCTCGGATGTGAGGCACCAACTTCGTGGTGGGATCCCCTCCATCCCATCGCCCGAAATCAACCAATGCCCACACAACAGATGACCATTTGGTGAACAATCGGGTATTTGGGAACAAAAGGCTGGCAAGCCTAAACGGGCGTCTAGTAGCGATTTGTACGTCTGTTGTTCACCTGGCTTGGGCTTGTTGTGAATCAATCTCATTACCCTCGCGGAGGGCAGTTCTGCGCGCAGATTGCACGTCGCAGCCCCGTTGCTCTGCCGAGGGTACTAGGCTGCGAGGGGTGAACATCTCCGAAGCATCTGCACGTGTCCTTCCCGGCGTTCTCGACGACCTCAAGCGTCTCGTCGCCATCCCGTCGATCTCTTCTCTGCCCGAGCATCACGACGACGTGGTCGCCGCCAGCGAAGAAGTGGCTCGCCTCATCCGCGAGGCCGGCGCCGCTGAGATTCGCTTCCTGGAGGCGGGGGGCAAGCCCGCCGTCTACGCGCACTTCCCGGCCCCCGAAGGCCAGCCCACCGTGCTGCTCTACTCGCACTACGACGTGCAGCCCACCGGCGACGTCGCGCAGTGGAGCTCGAGCCCATTCGAGGCCACCGAGCGCGACGGGCGGCTCTTCGGCCGAGGCGCCGCTGACGACAAAGGCGGCGTGGCCGTACACCTCGCAGCGCTACGCGTCTTCGACGGTAAACCGCCGGTGGGCGTCAAGCTGCTCATCGAAGGGGAGGAGGAGCAGGGATCCCCGACGATGTCCGCCCTCCTCGACAAGTACCCCGAGGAAACCAGTGCCGACGTGTTCGTGATCGCCGACGCCACCAACTGGGAGGTGGGCACGCCGTCGCTCACCACCATGCTGCGCGGCCTCGTCGACGCCACGGTCACGGTGAAGACACTCGAGACGCCCATGCACTCCGGCGCCTACGGAGGCGTGGTTCCCGACGCGCTCACCGCGCTGTGCCGCCTCATGGCAACGCTCCACGACGAGCGAGGCAACGTCGCGATTGAGGGCCTGGTGAGCTCCGACGACGTGGCCGTCGACTACTCCGACGAGCGCTTGCGCGAGGAGACTGGCCTGCTCGATGGCGTCGAACTCATCGGCGACGGGCCTGCCGCCGCGCGCCTGTGGACCAAACCGACGGCATCCGTGCTCGCCATCGACGCTACCCCCGTCAAAGACGTCTCGAACGTGCTCGTGCCCAGCGCGCGTGCCGTCGTGAGCGTGCGCATCGCTCCCACCGACGACCCGGAGCGCGCCAGCGAAGCGCTGAAGAAACACCTCCTCGAGCATGCGCCATGGGGTGCGCAGGTGGAAGTTGAAACGGGGCGTGGCGGGTCCGGCAGCTTCCTCGAACTCACCGACGATCGCGCCCAGGCTGCCGTCGCGGCGTTCAAGGAAGCGTTCGGCAAGGAACCCGTCGAGATGGGCTGCGGCGGATCCATCCCGATCGTCGCCGGCTTCTCCAGCCGCAACCCCGACGCACTCGTGCTCGTCACCGCCGTCGTCGACCCGTACTCGCGGATGCACGGCATCGACGAGTCGCTCGGCCTCGACGACTTCGGCAAGGCCTGCCACGCCGAGGCGCAGCTCCTGGCTAACCTCGCGGAGGTCCAGGCATGAGCCGCATCGAACGCGACTCGCTCGGCGAGTTGGAGATTCCCTCCGACGTCTACTGGGGCGTGCACACCGCTCGCGCCGTCGAGAATTTCCCCATCAGCAAGCGCCCGGTCGGCGTGTACCCAGACCTCATCCGCGCATTCGCGCAGGTGAAACAGGCCGCGGCGCGCGCCAACGCTGACCTCGGTGAACTCGACGACGAACGCGCCGATTACATCGACCAGGCCTGTCAAGAGATCATCGACGGACGTCTGCAAGACCAGTTCGTTGTCGGAGTGATCCAGGGTGGCGCTGGCACGAGCACCAACATGAACGTGAACGAGGTGATCGCGAACCGGGCGCTGGAGATCGCGGGCCACCCCAAGGGTGACTACGCGTTCATCCATCCCATCGATCACGTGAACCGAGCGCAGTCCACCAACGACTCATACCCGTCGGCGGTGAAGCTCGCCATCGCAGCGGCCATCAAGAAGCTGATCGCCGAAGTGCAGCTGCTGCAGTATTCGTTCCATCTGAAGAGCCGCGAATTCCGCGACGTCCTGAAGGTGGGGCGCACCCAGCTGCAAGACGCCGTGCCCATGACGCTCGGGCAGGAGTTCCACGGGTTTTCCACCACGCTCGCCCAGGACATCGAGCGCCTGCAAGGCCTCCTCCCGCTGCTGTTCAGCCTCAACCTCGGTGCGACGGCGATTGGCACCGGCATTACCGCCCACGCCGATTACGCCCCGGCGGTGATGCAACATCTGCGCGCCATCACTGGCGAGGCGGGGCTATCCACCGCGCGCGACCTCATCGAGGCGACGAGCGACACCGGCGTGTTCATGTCCACGTCGGCGGTGGTGAAACGCGCCGCCATGAAGATCAGCAAGATCTGCAATGACCTCCGACTGCTCTCCTCAGGCCCGCAGGCCGGTCTGGGTGAGATCAACCTGCCCGCCCGACAGGCTGGCTCCTCGATCATGCCAGGCAAGGTCAACCCGGTGATCCCGGAGGCGGTATCGCAGGTGGCGTATGTCATCGCCGGCTCAGATGTGACGGTGGCGATGGCGTCCGAGGCGGGGCAGCTGCAGCTCAACGCCTTCGAACCCGTGATGGCGCACATCATTCTGCAGAACACGACGTGGCTACGTCGGGCCATCCGAACGCTGCGCATCAATTGCGTCGACGGCATCACGGCCAACAAGGAACGCCTGGCGGAGATGGTCAACAACTCCGTGGGTGTAGTGACGGCGCTGTCGCCTGCCATCGGCTACCAGGCCGCCGCCGACGTCGCGAAGGCCGCGCTGCGAGGCGAGGGGACCGTGCGGGAGCTCGTCGTGCAGCGTGGTCTACTCGACGAAGCGCAGGTGGACGCCATGATGAACCCGGCCCAGCTGTCGAATCAAGGGCCGGAAACTCAGACGATGCCCACGCTCACGCCTGAGCTCATCGCCGCAATTGAGAGCGATCTCGACTCCGCAGATCGCCTCGAACACTACTGAGTGAGCGGGGACTTGGACGCGAGCGGGCGTTCCCACGCGTCCAAGTCTTGCTCGACGAGGTCAGCGATTGCCCTCGCCGCAGACTCGTCCTCGCTTACGACCGTCACCGCTGCACCGTGCTCTGCGCCGAGCGACATGATCATGAGCGGGGAAGTCGCCACGACGGATTGGCCGTTGTGGATCAAGATGACTGAAGCGTCGAATGTCTGGGCAGCCTGGGCAATGATGCGAGCTGGACGTGCGTGCAGCCCAATGGTTGATCCGACCGTGATGGTCATCTCAGTCATTGCCTTCTCCCTTCTGGTGTGAATTGTGCGTCGTTCTGTGCCGCGCTGCGTGAACGAGCGTTAAGCCTATCTGTACACCACCGGTACAAATGGCAGTGTGCGGCGGCCTTGCCGTCCTCCAATTATTCCCCAAAGTGACGCGCGTGGGTAATCGGGGTGCACCAAGGTGCAATACCTAGTTTGGATGCCGGACACAAACTCAATACCCTAGGTATGCAAAACCGATGGTATTGGAGTGTTCATGGTCACCAGGCCTACACGTAGCGAGGTGCAGCATGAGCTGCTGCGCGCCGCAGAAGCAGTCTTTTCCGAACAGGGCTACCAGCGGGCGAGCCTCAACCAGATTGCGGAACGTGCCGGCTTCACCAAGGGCGCGGTGTACTCAAACTTCAATTCCAAACCTGAACTGTACGTCGCCACCTGTGAGCGGTGGATTATGGCGTCGGTGCTGAACCTGCAACCCCGCCTCAGCGCTGCCATCGAGGGCGTCGACGAGTTGGAGCTCGTCGCGGAGCGCCTCGCCGAAGTGCTTGTGGAGCAGATACCCGACGCGGTGACCCACCAGCGCACGCTCGCCGAATTCCGCATGCTCGCCGTCCATGCCGACGAGGTGCGCGACGGCTACACCACGCTGCTGGAGCGGCGTATGGACATGGTGGAAGATGTGCTCGCAGGGCATCCGTTGACGAGCGGGTACAGTCAGGAGCGGCGTCGAAATATCGCCTTCGGCGCCCTGACCATGCTCACTTCCTTGACGATGGAATGTGTGGCGGCGCCCGCCGTCGTATCGTTTTCTCTGGCGCGCGAAGCGTTGGCCCGATGCCTGAAAGGGCTGCTCGCATGAACGTCGTGCTCGAAGCAAAGAACCTGGAAGCCGAAGGCCCTCGCGGGCGCATCTTCGGCCCACTCGACCTCACCCTCGACGCTCGCCAGATCTGCGTGGTGCACGGTGATCAGGGCAGCGGGAAATCGTCGCTGCTACTGGCGCTGGCGGCCCGGCTGCGCGCCGCCACCGGCAGCCTCACCATCGACGGGATCGACGCCATCGCCAACCCTCGTCGTGCCATGGCGCTCACCGGCGTTGCACGGCTGGGCGACTACGTCGCGCCAGAAGACCGGCTGACTCTGCGCGAATCCCTGTTCGAGCGCTGCTTTCTCGAAGGCATTTCCGTCCACGACGGGGTCGCCCGCGCAGATCAGTTGGAGCGGCTCGTTGGGTTCCGACTCGACCGCACCACCGAGATGGCCGATTTCACCCCGCTCGAGCGCACCATCGCGTCGGTGGGGCTCGTTATGCTTCGGCCGTCGAAGGTCGTGGTGCTTGACGACGCCGACGTGCTGGTGCCGCACGAACAGCAGCCATTGATGTTCGAGCTCATTTCGAGGATGCTGTCCCTCGACGACGCGGTGCTGATCGCCGCCACCCTCGACCACGGCACGGCGCCCGCGGGTGCCGTCGAGGTGACGCTGCCGTCGCAGAAGAAGAAATCGTCGAGGCCTATCGACGAAGGGCTCGCCATCGTCGGCATGGCGAAGGCGGAACCGTTCGAGATTGATCCCGACGTGGTGGTGGCCAGCATTCGCAACGCGGGGCCTATCGAAGATTCGGTGCCGGAAGAGGATGACGCACCCACGCAAGACAACGACGGCCATGATGAGGAGGCTGAGGCATGAGGTTGATCACCCACTTCGTGCCATACGAGTTCCGACGCTTCAAGGGCGTTCCCCGCCTCGCGCTCATCTTCGTGCTGTTGCTGCCGCTGCTGTACGGCGTCATCTATCTGGGGGCGAACTGGAACCTCTACGACAACATCGACGAGATCAAGGTTGCCGTAGTCAACAAGGACAAACCCACGGAGTTCGAGGGTATGGAGGTCGACGGCGGTGCCCAATTCGTCGAGGCGCTGCGCGACCGTCCTGTATTCGACTGGCAGTTCTTAGACTCCGAGGAGGAGGCGCGAGAAGGGCTCGCCGAAGGCGAGTACTACATGGTCATCACGGTGCCCGAGAATTTCTCGTCGAACCTCGTGAGCGCCGGAAACTATGATCCGAAACGTGCCGTGATCACCATGCATCGCGACGACGCCAACGGGTTCATCATCGGCTCGCTCACGGGTAAAGCCGAGGACACGCTGGCGAAGACCCTCGATTCCACCGTTTCCGACGCCTATTTCCGGGCGCTGTTCGGATCGCTGGAGGAGATCCGGCAGGGAATGCTGGACGCCGCCGACGGGGCAGGGCAGCTCGACGACGGGCTCGCCCAAGTGAAAGACGGCGTCGCGGAAATACACGAGAAGCTCCTCGAAGCATCCAGCAAAACCGAGGGCCTCGTCGACACCGCCAATGCCGTTGAGAAGGGGCTCGACGGTGTGAGCGCGTCGGTGGACGAGGTGTCGAAGGGCGCCGCGCAGATGCGCTCCGGGGCGAGTACCGTCGCAGATTCCGGGGCGGCCGTTGCTGGGAGCATTCAGGCGGCTGCCGCGCAGGTCGACCCGCTCATCAACCACGCACTGGGGCAACTGCCGAAGATTCGTGAGCAGGCCGGCGAGCTGGTCAAGGTGCAGGGCGAGATCAACAGTGACGGCGGCGGGCTCGTCGTCGACCTGAACCGCCACGTCGACCGGGCGCGCACGCACTCCAGCAGCCTCAGCGCGAAATACCCCGAACTCGCCAACGACAAGGACTTCATCGCGCTCACACGCGAGCTGGACGGGGCGCGGAACTCGCACGTGACGCTCACGTCGAAGCTCGACCAGGCCGCCACGCTCACGGCCGGCATCAACCTGCAGCTCGACACGAGCGGCCTGGAGAAGGCGGCCCGCAACGCGCAGTCGTCGCTCGACAACGCGCGGAAGCAGGCGGGCGGTATTGACGACGGGGTCGCGGCCATGCGTGCCGGCGCGGGCACCGTCGATCAGGGCCTCCAAGATGGCCGCGATGCCCTGCGCAGCGTCGGCGCGCAGGCGCGTTCGGTGATCGACTCGATCCCTGAAGTCGTCGACGGCGTGGTGCGGCTCACCGACGGTGTGGGCCAGCTCAACACCGCGGTCCCGCAGCTCTCCGACGGCGCCCACAAGCTGCGCACTGGGCTCGACGACGGCGCTCGACGCCTGCCGCAGCTAAGCGATTCGGAACAAGAAAACCTGGCCGTCGTGATGAGTTCTCCGGTGGATCTCGAGCAAGTCGTCGACCATGATGCCGAGAACTACGGACGCGGATTGGCGCCCCTGTTTGCCTCGATCGGCCTGTGGATCCTGTGTATCTCCGGGTTCCTCGTCGTGCGCACGATCTCCGGCCGCGCGCTCACCGGCCGAGGCAACCCGCTGCGGCTCGCGGCAACGGGGCTCGGGCCGATCGCCGCCATCGGCCTCGTGGCCTCCTGGCTCATGGGATTCGGCCTGTGGTTCTTCGTCGGCCTGAACCCCGTACACCCGGTGCTGTTCTTCCTGCTGCTGAGCGTTTCGTCGCTGTCGTTCCTGTCGCTGGCGTATATGTTCCGGGTGATCCTGGGGTCGCCGCAGACGGCGCTGTTCCTGGTGTGGCTCGTCATCCAGATTCCGTCCAGCGGTGGCACTTTCCCGGTGCAGATGCTGCCGCCGCTGTTCCAGTACCTGGCGCCGGTCTCGCCCATGTGGTATTCCGTGACGGCCTTTAGGGTGACGATTTCCGGAGGGTCGATGGCCACGTACTGGATGTGCATCGGGGTGCTGGCCGGGGTGCTGGCGCTTGCGGTGACCGCGTCGGTGCTGCTCATCCGGCGCAGGCAGCGATTCCGCATGCGCGACCTGCACCCGCCGATGATCACGTCGGAGTCGACGGCGGACTACGCCTTCTCGATCCGTCCGCGCTGATCACCGCTAGCGCAGTTGACCGTTATCCTCCACACCTGCAGAAAATCCCCGAAACGAGGGGGTCAAATGCTTCTCGTGGAGGATAACGGTCAACTTTTTGCCCTTCCCCCAAAATTTCCCCTGTGGAAAACGGGCGTGGAGGGGTGCTGGTTACCAATCCTGTTGTATGGACATTTTTGCGAACCAGCCCATCATCGCTGTCAGAGACCACCCGCACCTCGCCAATGCCCTGCGTTCCATGCGCCGCAGAGGCAAAGCGTGGTCGCCGCTACCGGGCGTCTACGCCCATCCCAACGTGCCCGACACGTGGGAGACCCGCGTCCTTGCCGCCATGGCATGGGCGCCCGACCACGCCCTCGTCGGTGCCGCTGCCGCCCGTATGACGTGGTGGGACGACCTGCCCAACGACGACATCGAGCTGTGGGGAGCCCGCAAGGAATCTCCGGTGCCGTGGCTCACGGTGCGGCGCGCGTCACTCGGCGCGGACGTCATGATCTGGCACGAGGACTACAAGGTCGCGGCGCCTGCGCTATCAGCAGTGCAGCTCGTGAAGGATCTGGGCGGACATGCCGTGGACGAGGCACTGCGACGCGGCGTGGCCACCGTCGCTGACATGCACCTGGCCCTTAGTCATGTGCCTGGGCACACGGGCAATCGCCTTGCCAGGCGCATCTTGTGGGAGTCGAGGGACGTGCCGTGGTCGGAGTTCGAGCGGCTCGCTCACACCATGCTGCGCCGCGCCCGCATCACGGGTTGGAAAGCGAACGCCACCGTGCAGGTGGGTGGCATGGCCTTTCCCGCCGACCTGCTGTTCGGCGGCAGCAAGCTCGTCGCGGAGCTCGACGGCTACGAGTTCCACAAGGATCGCGCCACGTTCGTACGCGACCGCATGAAGCAGAACCTGCTCACCCTCGCTGGATGGCAGGTGTTGCGGTTCACGTGGGAGACGATTGACGATCTCGTGCCGCAAATCCGGCAGGCGCTTAACCAGAAAAGATGACCGTTATCCTCCTGAGAAGCGTTTGACCCCCCTGTTTTCGGGAGAATCTGGCAGGCGTGGAGGATAACGGTCAAAGACGACGAGTCAGCGCAGCCACACTGTGGTGTTGGCCGGGATCTCGCCCTCGACGGGGTGGCTCGCGACGAGCACCTCCCGCCCAGCGGGCACAGGTAGGGGGTTACCCGAGACATTGACGATCACCTGCACGCCGGCGTTGTCGAACATGAGTACGCCCTCGGGCGCGTCGAGCCACGTCAGCGTACCGGCGCCGAGCCCCAGTTCCTTACGCAGGCGCAGGAGCCGACGGTACAACTCCAGCGTGGAGCCCTCGACGCCGCGCTGCTGGGTCGCCGCGTAGCTCGCGTAACCCTCCGGCTGGGGCAGCCACGTCTTGCCGGTGGGGGAGAAACCCATCCCCGGCGCCTCGGCGTCCCAGGGCAGGGGGATGCGGCACCCGTCGCGGCCCAGCTCCTCGTGGTTGGACTGGAACCAAGCCGGGTCTTGGCGGTATTCGTGGGGGAGGGTCGTGTGGTCGGGCAGGCCCAATTCTTCGCCCTGGTAGATGTAGGCCGAACCGGGCAGCGCCAGCTCGAGCATCGTCGCGGCGCGGGCGCGGCGCAGGCCGAGTTCCTCGTCGGGTTGCGGATTGCCGGGGCCGAGAAACTCCTTGTGGACGCCCGGTTCGTCCTCGCGTCCGAGCCTGGAGGTATGGCGCATGGTGTCATGGTTCGACAGCACCCACGTCGTGGGGGCGCCCACCTTCGCATCTGCCGCCAGCGACGTTTCGATCTGCTCGCGATAGTGCTCGGCGTCCCACTCGCAGGTGAGGAACCCGAAGTTGAACGCGGTGTGCATCTCGTCGGCGCGCAGATACAATGCCAGCCGGTCGGCGTCGTCCACCCAGGCCTCCGCGACGAGGATGCGCTCGCCCTCGTACGAGTCGAGGATGGCTCGCCACCGTCGGTACACCTCGTGAACGCCGTCTTGATCCCACATAGGGCCCTGCCCGCCAGAGATCATCCGGTAGTCGGCGTCGTCGTCGGGCAGTCCGGGGGCCTTCACGAGGGAGTGCGCCACGTCGACGCGGAACCCGTCGACGCCGAGGTCGAGCCAGAACCGCAGGATCTGATCGAACCCTTCGCGCACGCGCTCGTCGTCCCAGTTGAGGTCGGGCTGCGTGGTGTCGAAGAGGTGGAGGTACCACTGTTCGGGGTTGCCGTCGGCGTCGTGGAGGCGCGTCCAGGCGTTGCCGCCGAAGATGGAGGTCCAGTTGTTCGGCGGCAGCTCCCCGTGCTCACCGCGACCGTCGGCGAAGTGGTACATCGCCCGCTCGGGCGAGCCGGGGGCGGAGGCGAGCGCCGCCTGGAACCACTCGTGGTCGGCGCTGGTGTGGTTAGGAACGAGGTCGACGATCAACCGCAGCCCACGCTGGTGGCACTCGTCGATCAGCTGGCGGGCGTCGTCGAGATCGCCGAACATCGGGTCGATGGTCAGGTAGTCGGCGACGTCGTAGCCGGCGTCTTTCATGGGGGAGCGATAGAACGGCGAGCACCAGATGGCGTCGACGCCGAGGTCGCGGACGTGGTCGAGTCGCGAGATGATCCCGGCGAGATCGCCGTACCCGTCACCGTTCGCGTCGGCGAATGAGCGGGGGTAGATCTGGTAGATGACGGCGTCGCGCCACCACGGGGTGGTTGTCATGGTGCTCCTGTCGTGTCTCGAATGGTCAGATCCGGTGCGAACAACTGTTCATTGGCAGCCACGTCTTCGCCGCGCAGCATCGCAAGCAGAGCACCGACGGCCGCCTCGCTGATGGTGTTCACGGGCTGGCGAACGGTGGTCAGGTTGGTGAGGTGCATGACGGGTGAATCGTCGTAGCCGATGACGCTGAAGTCAGCGGGGGCGCGGAGGCCCTGGCGGGATGCCTCCTGCATGAGGCCGAGGGCCATCACGTCGGAGCCGCAGATGATGGCCGTGTGATTGCTGGCCAGCAGGCGTCTGCCCGCGCGGCCACCACCGTCGGCGGTGTATTCGGTGTACTCGATGTCGGCTTCGTCGAATCCGAGCGCTAAGAATGCCTTCGCCTTGCGTGTGGTGGGCATGTAGCGCGGCTGTCCGACGGCGAGCCCGATGCGCTCGTGACCAAGCCCACGCAGGTGCTCGACGGCGAGCTCGATGCCGGCATGATCGTCGGCGCAGAAGAAGGGTGCGGTGATGTCGTCGCTTGAGCCGTTGATGTAGACGGCGGGGATCTGGTCGTCGGTCAGCGTCTGGTAGGGCGTTTTCGACGCGAGTGAGTCGGCCGATGCGCCGGAGACGGAGATGATGCCTGAGATCTCGGATGAGCGCAGCGTGTCGAGGTATTGCATCTCGCTGTACCCGCCCTGACTCACGGGGCACACGATGGCCGAGTAGCCAGCGTCGTAGAGGACGAGGCTGAGCTCTTGGGCGTACTGCGGAAACACGGGGTTGGAGAGCTCGGGTACGAGGATGGCGACGACGCGCGTGGCGAGCTTGGTGGGGGCCTCATAACCAGCAGCTTCGAGCGCACGCAGTACGGCGTCGCGAGTGGTGTCTTTCACACCAGGCTTTTGGTTCATTACTCGCGACACTGTCGCGGTGGACACTCCAGCGGCCGCGGCGATGTCGGCCAGGGTCGTCGTGATCATCGTTGTACCTCCGGGACCATTAGTGCACGTAACGTTACCGCTCGCGCAACATCTTTGCAATGGGATGAAAGGGTTACGCAAAGATTTCAAGAAAGCTTGCAAATGACCCTCGGAAGTGCTTGAATGGCCCTCAGCTGGGGATTGCAGCGGGTGCAGTTCTCGGAAATGTCGGAATCAAAGGAGATTGATCTCATGCACAAGCGCTTGATCGCTATCGCAGCGGCTGCTGCTCTCGCCTTGACGGCGTGTGGAGGCGACGGTGGTGGCGAAACCAGACCATCGGAAGGCTCGAAGAGCGAGCAGCCCAAGCAGGCCGGTTCTCTCACGATCTGGGCCGATGAAACTCGCATCGACGCGTTCAAGGAACTGGGCGCCCAGTTCAAGGAAAGCTCTGGTGTGACGCTCGACGTCGTCCAGAAGCCGACGGCTGATATTGCCAACGACCTCATCGCGCAGGCATCGTCGGGTCAAGGCCCAGACCTCGTCGTCACCGCGCACGACCGTCTCGGTGACTTCGTGCAAAACGGCGTGATCTCGCCCATCGACTTCGCTTCGAAGGCGGACGCGTTCAGCCCTGTCGCAGTGCAGGCAGTCACCCAGAATGGCAAGGTCTGGGGCATGCCCTACGCGCTGGAGAACATCGCGCTGGTGCGCAACAACGAGTTGGCGAAGGATACCCCGGACACGCTCGACAAGCTCATCGAGCAGGGCAAGAGCAGTGGCTCGAAGTACCCGCTGCTGGTGCAGCAGGGTGAGCAGGGCGATCCGTACCACATGTACCCCATTCAGACCTCGTTCGGTGCCCCCGTATTCCAGATGGAGGGCGACGAGTACACCACCGAGCTTGGTATGGCCGGCCCCGAAGGCGAGGCCTTCGCCGAGTACATCCAGAAGCTCGGCAAGGAAGGCATTCTCTCCGGCGACATCGGTGGCGACCAGGCCAAGCAGCTCTTCCTCGACGGCAAGAGCCCGTACATGATCACTGGTCCGTGGAACACCGCGGAGTTCACGAAGGCTGGTATGGACATTTCCGTGCTTCCCGTGCCTTCGGCTGGTGGCAAGCCGTCGGCCCCGTTCGTCGGTGTGCAGGTGGTCTACGTGTCCTCGAAGAGCAAGAACGCGCTCATGGCGAACCAGTTCATCGATTTCCTTGGTTCCAAGGAAGCCCAGGACAAGCTCTACGAGCTCGGCGGCCGCGTCCCTGCACTCACGGAATCCGCGGAGGTTGTCGACGACGAGCTGATGTCTGGCTTCAACGACGCCGCCAAGGACGGCCAGCCCATGCCGACGATTCCTGAGATGAACGTCGTGTGGGAGTTCTGGGGCAACACTCAGATCCAGATCATCGATCAGAAGTCGCCCGACGCCAAGGCCGCGTGGCAGACCATGGTGAAGAACATCAAGTCGAGGTTCTGATTTTTCCTCGCTATCGGATAGGGGCGGGCTACGGTAATGCCAAGCCCGCCCCTACTGAGTATCGAAGGGCAGCAAGTTGAGCACAGCAACGAAGGTGGAGCGCCCACCCCTCTCACATGCTCGGGATCTCTCGCGCCCGGGCTTCTACGTCAAGCTCCTGCTGATGGGGCTCGTCAACGCATTCGGCATCTACGGGATTCTCGCCTGCTACGGTCAGCAGCGCTGGGGCATCCTCATGTTCCTCATCGCCTCGCTGGCGATTGCCGATGTCATCTACTTCTCCAAGCGGGCCATTCCCGCAAAGTATCTGTTCCCTGGCCTGATCTTTCTGATCATCTACCAGGTCTACGTCATGGGCATGACGGGCTACGTTGCGTTCACGAACTATGGCGACGGGCACTCCGACACCAAGCAACACGCCATCGAGCAAATCCTCGCCACCTCCGAGGTGGAGGGCGACGTGCAGTTGCCCGTCACTGTCATGGAGCGTGATGGCGAGCTGGGGTTTGCCATCGTGCGTGACGGCGCCGCGATGTTCGGCACCGCAGAGCAGGCACTGGAGCCGCTCGAGGGAGCCACCGTCGAAGGCGACCGCGTGACGGAAGCCGACGGCGCCACCGCGCTGTCGACGCAAGACATCATCGAGCGCCAGGACGAGGTGCTGGGCCTGCGCGTTCCCATCAGCGACGACGCCAACGAAGGGTCGCTGCGCACCCGTAACGGCTCGACGGCGACGCAGGCCACCCCGTCGCTGCACTACGACGAAGCCAAGGACACGTTCACCAACACCGACGGCAAGGTGTTTACGGCCGACGCGTCCAAGGGCAACTACGTCTCTGACACGGGACAGAAACTCGAACCGGGGTGGCGGGTGAACGTCGGGTTGAAGAACTTCACGTTCCTGTTCACCAACCCCGAGGTGTCGAAGTTCTTCCTCGGGTCGCTTGGCTGGACGTTCGCGTTCGCGTTCCTCTCGGTGTTCACCACGTTCGCGCTGGGCTTGCTCATCGCTGTGATCTTCAACGATCCCCGGGTGAAGGGGCGGGTCATCTACCGTTCGCTGTTCATCCTGCCCTACGCCTTCCCCGGCTTCCTTGCCGCGCTGGTGTGGAAGGGCATGTTGAATAGGCAGTTTGGGTTTATCAACCAGACGCTCCTGGGTGGTGCGTCCGTCGATTGGCTCGGCGACGGGAACCTCGCGAAGTTGTCGATTCTCATGGTGAACCTGTGGCTGGGCTTCCCCTACATGTTCCTGATCTGCACCGGTGCGCTCCAGTCGATTCCAGGCGAGCTCACCGAGGCGGGCATCATGGACGGCGCGGGCCCGGTCAAGCGGTTCTTCAATGTGACGCTGCCGATGCTGATGGTCTCCGTGGCGCCGTTGTTGATTTCGAGCTTCGCGTTTAACTTCAACAACTTCTCGCTGATCTACATGCTCACCGGCGGTGGCCCCAACTATCCGGGGGCGCCGTTCAACGTCGGTGAAACGGACATCTTGATCTCGATGGTGTACGCCATCTCATTCGAGGGCGAGAAGCAATACGGCGTGGCCAGCGCGCTGTCGATCATCATCTTCGTGGTGGTGGGCATCATCGCCTGGCTCGGCTTCCGTCAAACCCGCAAGCTTGAGGAGATCATGTGATGAGTACGCAATCGATAACCTCTAAGCCAACGTCCGGCGCGCAGCCCGCACCGAAGAAGCGCAAGGTCAAGGGCGCGTGGTGGCGTTGGTGCAAGTCAGTGGGCTGGAAGCACCTGTTCGCCATCGTGTTCATCGTCTACTGCGTCCTGCCGCTGCTGTACGTCGTGTCTGCATCGGTGAACCCGAGGGGCACGCTCACTGGCTCGAACAACCTGTTCCGGGCGTTTACCGGGGAGCACTACCAGCGATTGTTGGAGACGGACTTCCCGAAGTGGGCGCTGCACTCACTGTTCGTGTCGAGCGTCACAGCTATCGCTACCGTCCTCATGGCGGCGTGCGCGGCCTACGCGTTCAGTCGGTTCCGCTTCAAGGGACGCCACGGCGGGCTCACGTTCCTGCTGATCATCCAGATGTTCCCGCAGATGCTGGCCTTCGTCGCCATCTTCCTGCTGCTGCTCACCATCCAGGAGATCTACCCACCGCTAGGGCTCGGGCAGCATCTCGGGCTGATCGCCGTCTATCTAGGCGGCGCGCTGGGGGCGAACACCTTCCTCATGTACGGCTTCTTCAACACCATCCCGAAGGAGCTCGACGAGGCAGCGAAGATCGACGGCGCCACGCACGCCCAGATTTTCTGGGGCATCATCATGCGGCTGGTATCGCCCATCCTCGCGGTGGTCGGCCTGCTGAGCTTCGTCGGCACCTACGGCGAGTTCATCCTTGCGCGCGTGGTGCTGCAACGTCCTGAGCAGTACACGCTCGCCGTCGGCCTGTACGTGTGGGCCTCCGACGAGCGCAACGCGCCGTGGTCGCTGTTCGCGGCAGGCGCTGTGCTCGCTGCCATCCCCGTGATCCTGCTGTTTATGTTCCTGCAGAAGTACATCGTGAGCGGGCTCACCGCCGGCGGTGTGAAGGGATGATGAGTTTCCCAAGCTAGTGATGGGCTAGGGACGGGAGGCCGGGCTAAGGTGCGTAATCCGCATGGGCCCGGCCTCCTTTTGTGCTCTGCGGGAGGTACACCGCGCCGTGTCATGCACGGTCTGCGGCAGACGGATACGATGAGGGGGTGCTCCAACCCGACGGCAAACTCACCCATGAGCCCGACCCCACCGACACCCCACCTCGCGACGAGTGCGGTGTGTTCGGCGTCTGGGCGCCCGACGAGGACGTCGCCCAGCTCACCTATTTCGGCCTGTTCGCCCTGCAGCACCGCGGCCAGGAATCCGCCGGCATGGCGGTGTCGTCGGGTGAGCGCATCATGGTGTTCAAAGACATGGGGCTGGTGGCGCAGGTCTTTGACGAATCGACGCTGAAGTCGCTGCCGGGCGGCATCGCCGTCGGGCATACCCGGTACTCGACGGGCGGTTCGTCGACGTGGAACAACGCCCAGCCCACGTTCCGCTCGCGTCCCGATGGCACCGGGCTGGCGCTCGCGCACAACGGCAATCTCACCAACACCGACGAGCTGGAGGCGTGGCTGCGTGAGCTCGCGCCGGATGCGAAGGTCGCCTCGAAGCACGCCGCGATGGATTCGACGTCGGATACGGCCCTCATCTCGGCGCTCATGGTGTCGATGGGGGATCGGCCTCTCGAAGACATCACCCTCGAAGTGCTGCCGCGCCTCAAGGGCGCATTCTCGCTGGTGTTCATGACCCCGACGACGCTGTACGCCGCGCGCGACCCGCAAGGTGTGCGCCCGCTCGTGCTCGGCCGGTTACGCACCGGCTGGGTGGTAGCGAGCGAGACGGCGGCACTGGACATCGTCGGCGCGTCGTTCATCCGGGAAATCGAGCCGGGGGAGTTCGTCGCGATTGACGCTGCCGGGCTGCGTACCCAGCGGTTCGCCGAGCCACAGCCGAAGGGCTGCATTTTCGAGTACGTGTACCTGGCGCGCCCGGATACGACGATTTCTGGGCGCGGCGTGTACGACACGCGCGTCGAGATCGGCAGGCGGCTCGCGCGCGAGCACCCCGTCGATGCCGACCTGGTAATCCCCACGCCTGATTCCGGCACGCCGTCGGCCATCGGCTACGCGTTGGAGTCGGGCATCGAGTTCGGGCACGGCCTGGTGAAGAACGCGTACGTCGGACGCACCTTCATCCAACCGTCCGACACCATCCGGCAGCTCGGCATCCGCTTGAAACTGAACCCGTTGCGCTCGGTGATCGAGGGCAAGCGGCTCGTGGTAGTGGACGACTCCATCGTGCGCGGCAACACGCAACGCGCCCTCGTTCGGATGTTGCGCGAGGCCGGTGCTAGCGAGGTGCACGTGCGCATCTCGTCGCCGCCGGTGTTGTGGCCGTGTTTCTACGGCATCGACTTCGCCACGCGCGCTGAGCTCATCGCGCCCGGGCTCACCGTCGATGACATCTGCCGTTCCATTGGGGCCGACTCGCTCGGGTATGTTTCGTTGGACGCTATGACCGAGGCCACGACGGTGCCGGCGTCACAGTTGTGCCGGGCCTGTTTCGACGGCCACTATCCCATCAGTATTCCTACAGAGCAGGGCAAGCTGCTCGGCATCACGAACGAGGAGGAGCTGTGAGCAACGCGTATGCGCGGGCGGGCGTCGACATTGAGGCGGGTGACCGCGCCGTCGAGCTGATGAAAGCATCGGTGGCACGCAGCCGCCGCCCCGAGGTGCTGGGCGGGCTGGGCGGATTCGCCGGGTTCTTCGACGCCAGCGCACTGAAGGCCATGGAACAACCCGTGCTGGTGAGCTCCACCGACGGTGTGGGCACCAAGGTGGCCATCGCGCAGGCTCTCGACAAGCACGACACGATCGGTTTTGACCTCATCGGCATGCTCGTCGACGACCTCGTCGTCACCGGCGCCGAGCCGCTGTTCGTCACCGACTACATCGCGTGCGGCAAGGTGGTTCCCGAGCGCATCGCAGCCATCGTCGGTGGCATTGCCGACGCCTGCGTCGCAGCCGGGTGCTCGCTCGTCGGTGGTGAAACTGCGGAGCACCCTGGCTTGCTGGGCCCCGACGAGTACGACGTCGCCGGCGCAACGACGGGCGTGGTGGAGCGTGCCAAGATTCTCGGCCCCGAGCGGGTGCAGGCGGGCGACGTCGTCGTCGCGATGGCCTCGTCGGGCCTGCATTCCAACGGCTACTCGCTCGTGCGGCACGTGCTGCTGCAGGAGGCGGGCTGGCGGCTCGACCGCCACGTCGACGAGCTCGGGCGCACGCTGGGTGAGGAGCTGCTGGAGCCGACGAAGGTGTACGCCCTCGACGTGCTGGCGCTCATCGACGAGGTGGAGACGCACGCGTTCTCGCACATCACCGGCGGCGGGCTCGAAGCCAACCTCGCGCGCGTGATCCCCGACGGGCTGAGCGCGCGGCTGCAGCGCTCGTCGTGGACACCCGCGCCTATCTTCCAGCTCGTGCAGCAGGTGGGCGGGCTCACGCAGGCCGACGTCGACGCCACCTTGAACATGGGTGTGGGCATGGCCGCCATCCTGCCCGCGGAGTCCGTCGACGGTGCACTCGCGCTGCTTGAACGGCGTGGCATCAGCTCCTGGGTGCTGGGTGAAATCACCGATGGTGAGGGTCCGGGTACCGCGGTGCTCGTCTGAGGCTGAGCCTACTGGCCTTTATACTTCTGCGCATGCGACGAGTGTGGGCGATCGGATCGGTACTACTACTTGCAGGGTGCCTGCCGGGGGACTCGTCGCTCGATCCAGCCGAGGCGCTCAAGCGGATCGGGGAAACGGAATGCGTCGAGCAGTTTGAGCACGACACCGAACCGTGGACCATCAGGATTGATTCGCAGTGTGACGACCTCGAGGGGCTTGGCAAGACGCTGTTCTCACTTGTGAATGATGCCGGTCGCGACACCGAGCCGGAGGCGATGATCGTGAGCAGGCCGTGGAAGGTACCGATGGAGTACGAGCACGACCATCATGGCCCGCAGCCCGGGCCGCCTGACCTACGGTGGATCCGCTGGCTGGAGGACGCCCCCGTCGCGCTGGGCTCGATCACCAATTTCACAGCACGGGTCACGCTCTCCGACGAGGCGTTCGCCATCGCCGTGATGCACGATCTCATCGAAAGGGATGTCGTCGACGGTGAGCGCCCGACCTTGAGGATCGAGGGCGAGAGCTCGACGATCGAGCTCGCCCCCGGAAACCCGGACCAGGCGGAGCAGTTCGCCGCCTATGAACGGGTGCTTGCGCATGCGTCGTCGAAGACTGGCGAGTTCACGGTGTCGCAGCGAAGGATGACGGTGACGGTGCGCGATTCCACGCAGGCGATGAGCGTCGTCGAAGCGATCGGCAAGGAGTCCACTGCGCTCAAGGGCTACGAGGTGCGCCTCGTGTTCCCCGATGGGCGGCAGGTGCAGGGCAAGGAGTCTGAGCTTCGTGAGGGGCTTCCTCACGAGCCGGCGGTGGCCGAGCAGGTGGCGACGACGGGTGCACGCCTGAGGTCCACGGCCTTCCGCGGTTCCTACGCCCTCGACGTGCCGGATATCGAGTCGTTCGCCAAGGTCGTGGCGTTGGTTTCGTCTGAGCAGTGGAAGGGCCGCCCAGAGCTCAATGTGCGGGTCGCCCCTGGGTATGCGGGAAATGAGTTCGGGATGCGGCCGGAGTTGTGGCGCGTCGCCGGACCCATCGTCGTCGACGCACACAAGGCCGGCATGACTGAGACGCGCGCCTACGGCCCTAAGGGCGGCACGGCGAAGCGCACCTTCGACATCGAGTTCCAGGCGCCGTCTGACGGCCCGGACCTCAAGTCTGAGGAGGGCTATCGGCGGATCGTCGATGTGCTCCGGGCGCATCAGTGGGAAGGTCGGGCCCAGATCCAGTTGGCTTACGATGAGTATCTCACCTTCTGGAGCGCTGCCGACGGCAAGGCCGAGCGTGCGTACAACGCGCTCAGCGGGGCCAAGCAGCGAGAGCCATACGGGTGGGGCAAGGACTTCCTCGAGCTTTGGAACTCGACGGCGAAGCGCTGAGGGGCTCCGGGGTTTGCTCATGAACCGAACGGAAAAGGGGCTCAAGCGGCCTGATGGATCTCGCCCAACCAGGGCTCAAGTCCGTCGTCCCAGACCTCCCAGGCATGCCCGCGTTCGGTGATCTCGTCGTCGGTGAGCAAGCAGGCTTCGAAGGCGTCGCGGATGCGCTGGCGGGGATCGCCGTGGGCTTTGAGCCCGGTGACGACGATGTGCGTCACCGGGGAGTCGTCGGGATTCCAGCGTGAGCCGAGCCCGATCGAGAGCTGGCCGCCGGCGCCGTCCCAGGCGCAGAGCCAGTTGGGTCGGGTGGGTACCCAGAAGCAGCCGCGGCTGCGGAACGTGCCGGAACCGAGGTCCTCGATGCGTTCCACCATGCGCTCTGGGTGAAGTGGGCGTTTGGAGCGCAGCTCGAGACGCCAGACGGCGTCGTCGGGTGCGGGGTGGTGGGCTGGAACGTCGGCCACCCAGTCTTCGGCGCAGGCATGATCGTGGATGCCCTCCATGAGCTGCGAGCCGTTGAAGCCCGGCCAATCGGTAACCACCATCGCGCCGGGACGGGCGAGCGAGCGGGCCATCGCGAGCCCCTCAGCCAGCGATTCGCGGGACGTGTCGTCGGTGTCTTCCGGGTTGCGCACCATTACCAGGTCGGCGTACTCGATAAGCTGCGAACTCACCTCCGCGATGCCCCGCGAATCGTGTTCAAAGACGCCGAGTTCGCGGTCGGCGAGGAGGTCGTCACCGGTGAGGTCGAACTCGAGGTCGTCGCCATCGAACGCAGCAATGACGCCGGCGATGCGCAGCAGTGGAGCGCGCTGTGGGTCACGCCCGATCAGGCGGCAGACCTGACGCGCGTCGGCTGCAGCAGGTAGGCACGCGACGATCGACTCCCACCTGCCACTGCGGGCGAGGCGGGCGAGCGTCGGGACGATGTCCTCGCGGATCGCGCAGTGCACGCAGGCGTGGTCGAGGTGGATGATCTCCTGCTCGATGACGCCGGTGATGTCGCTCACGACGCGTGTCAGCAACTGTTCCTTTGTGTTGACGGTGTGCGTGACGGTGACGGGGGAGGGGAGGTCCCAGGCCAGCCCGAGGACTGCAGCCTCCATCGGGGGACGGTCGAACCCTGTCACGAGGAAAGCAGGTACTCGTTCCACCAACATCACTTCCCGTAGCGGCGACGAAAGCGCTGCACGCGACCTTCGGTGTCGATCTCGCGGGCCGTACCTGTCCAGAACGGGTGGCTGTACGACGTGATGTCGGTGTTGATGACGGGGTACGTCGTACCTGCAAACTCGACGCTCTCTGGGGATGTGGCCGTGGAGCGGGTCAGGAACATGTAACCGGTAGAACGGTCGCGGAACACGACGTGCTGGTAGTGGGGATGAATGTCACGTTGCATTGCTCTCCTCTTGATCCGTGTGCTAGTAATGAGAATCATTCTCAAGTATTACGGAGGTATTGATGTCACGCAAATGCGCGGTCACCGAGCGCACGCCGGGTTTCGGCAACAACGTCAGCCATAGCCATCGCCGCACGCGGCGTCGCTTCGACGTCAATATGCAGCGCAAGAAGTACTACGTGCCCTCGCTCGGGCGCGCGATCACGCTCGACCTGTCCGCTCGCGGGATCAAGACGATTGACCAGCGAGGCATTGAAGCTGTGGTGCGGGAGCTCCGCGGGAAGGGAGTGAGGCTTTGATGGCGAAGAAGACCGATCTGCGGCCCAAGGTCACGCTGCAATCGACGGCCGGCACCGGCTACCGCTACGTGACGCGCAAGAACCGTCGCAATACCCCGGAGCGTTTGATCGTGCGCAAGTACGATCCGATCGTCCGTCAGCACGTGGAGTTCAAGGAGATTCGTTGATGGCGAAGAAGTCGAAGATTGCGGCGCAGCGACGACGCGAGGTGATCGTCGCGCGCTATGCCGAGCGACGCGCTGGGTTGAAAGAGGTCATCCGACGGGGAACTCCACAGGAGGTTGAGGCCGCTGTCCGAGCACTGCAGAAGCTGCCGCGGGATGCCTCGCCGGTGAGGTTGCGCAATCGCGATGTCGTCGACGGTCGTCCGCGCGGCCACCTCCGTCGCTTTGGTGTTTCGCGCGTGCGCGTTCGTCAGTTGGCGCATGCTGGCGAGCTGCCAGGCGTAGTGAAGGCGAGCTGGTGAACTTGATTCCTTGAGATTGGGGTCTGGCAATGCGAAGGCGGCGCCGACAAATAAGGACCCCCCCCCGTAGTGGAA
>JAEZVO010000003.1 GCA_023443125.1 Actinomycetes bacterium | reverse complement strand
CCAGCCCAGCGCCGATCATGACGCTCGGGTTCGAGGTGTTGGTGCACGACGTGATGGATGCGACGGTGACCGCGCCGTTGCGCAGGTCGAACTCGTCGCCGGCCTGCAGCTTGACAGGCACTGCCGCGTCGGGGTTGGAGGTGTAGCTGGGCAGGAAGCCCTCGAAGGAGTTCTTCGCTTGGCTGAGCAAGATGCGGTCCTGCGGGCGCTTCGGGCCGGCGATGGAGGGCACCACCGTCGAGAGATCGAGTTCGAGGTACTCGGAGTAGTTGGCTTCGCGCGACGGGTCATGCCACAGACCCTGCTCCTTCGCGTAGGCCTCGACGAGGGCGATCTGCTGCTCGTCGCGGCCGGTGAGGCGGAGGTACTCGGTGGTCTTCTCGTCGACGGGGAACACCGCGATGGTGGAACCGTACTCGGGGCTCATGTTGCCGATGGTGGCGCGGTTGGCGAGCGGAACCTCGGCCACACCGTCGCCGTAGAACTCGACGAACTTACCGACGACCTTGTGCTCGCGCAGCATCTCGGTGATGGTGAGCACCAGGTCGGTGGCCGTGGTGCCTTCGTTGAGCTTGCCCTTCAGCTTGAAACCCACGACGCGCGGGATGAGCATCGACACGGGCTGGCCGAGCATGGCCGCCTCAGCTTCGATGCCACCAACGCCCCAGCCAACGACGCCGAGGCCGTTGACCATGGTGGTGTGGGAGTCGGTGCCGACGCAGGTGTCGGGGTAGGCCTGGAGCACGCCGTCGACGGTGCGCGGGAAGACCACGCGGGCGAGGTGCTCGATGTTGACCTGGTGGACGATGCCGGTGCCGGGCGGCACCACCTTGAAGTCGTCGAATGCGGTCTGGCCCCAGCGCAGGAACTGGTAGCGCTCGCGGTTGCGCTGGTACTCAATGTCGGTGTTGGCCTCGAACGCCCCCTGGATGCCGAAGACCTCGGCGATGACGGAGTGGTCGATGACCATCTCGGCGGGCGACAGCGGGTTGATCTTCGACGGGTCGCCGCCCAGCTCCGCGACGGCTTCGCGCATCGTGGCGAGGTCGACGACGCAGGGCACGCCCGTGAAGTCCTGCATGATCACGCGCGCCGGCGTGAACTGGATCTCGTGGTCAGGCTGCGCATTCGGATCCCAGTTTCCGAGGAACTCGATGTCCTCACGGGTGATGTTCGCACCGTCCTCAGTGCGCAGCAGGTTCTCCAGCAAGATCTTGAGGCTGTATGGCAGCTTCTCCGAACCCGGCACAGCATCGAGCCGGAAGATTTCGTACGAAGTCCCTTGCACATCGAGGCTCGCCTTGGCCCCGAACGAGTTGACGCTCATCGTTCTCCTTATGGCGGCTTGTGAATCCGCCTCCGAGTCTACTGCCAAACTATCGTTCGCGCTGCCCGAGCGCGCAGCGGTGCCGGATAGGGTCGACGCCGCTGCTCCCCTCCGTCGACTTATCCGAGGCACATGAACATTGTTCCGCAACTGAGCCGCACAGGTTACCTGTGCTTGGTGGGGTGGAACGCCAGAGATTGAGGGTACGGATCACGTGGGCACGAGCACCGCAACGCATTCCACGTGATGGGTTTGGGGGAAGAGGTCGAAGGCGTCGATACGCTGGGGCGCGTAGCCTTCGTCGGCGAAATAGCTCAGGTCCCGCGCCAGGGCCGACGGGTCGCAGGCCACGTAGGCTACCCGTCGCGGCTGCATCGACGCCACCTTCTGCACGGTTCGCTTTCCTGCGCCCTTGCGCGGCGGGTCCATCACGACGAGGTCGGCGCGCTTGGGGAGGCGTTGTAGGAAGCGGTCGACGGCGGCCGCCTTGAAGCGGGCTTCCGGCACGTTGCGGCGTGCGTGCATCACTGCGCGCCTGTTGATCTCCACTCCCAACATGTCACAGCCTGCTCCGGCAAGGGCACCCGCGAACAGCCCAACACCGCAATACAGATCGACGGCGCACTCCCCCGCATGTGGCTCCAGCCCGTTCAGTACCGCCTTGACGAGCGTGTTCGCCGCCCGGGGGTGAATTTGCCAGAACCCATCAGCATCGACTGTGTAGTCTCGACCCGCCGCGCGCTCCTGCACCGACGGTGCGCCTTCCACGACCTGCCCATCGACGAGCACCACCCGGCCAGACGCAGCGTCGATGACCTCGACACGCTCGCCCAGCACCGCCGGCGCCTGGGAAGCAGCGATGCGGCACCCACCGTCGGGAAGTGCAACGACGTCATGGCTGCGTCGGGCACGCAGCCCGAGGCCATCACCGGTGCCGGAATACTGCATCCGGGTACGCCAGCCCATCAGCGGCGCGACAGCTTGTACCTGCCCATTCCACTCGAGCCCAGCCAGGCGCTGCAGTTGCTCCGCAACCACACGTCGTTTGAGTTCCAGCTGCAACGCCGGGCTCGCATGCTGCCAATCACACCCGCCGCAGACCCCCGCGACGGGGCACGGCGCGGGCACGCGCTCGTCGTGAGCATCGAGCACCCGTGCGACACGCCCTCTGTCGAAGCGTTTGCCGCGTTCGGTGATTTCCACATCTACGCGCTCTCCTGGCAGCCCACCGGAGACGAACGTTACTTTCCCGTCAATCCTGGCCACGCACCAACCTCCGTGCGCCACGTCACCCAGCACCACGTCGGCTCGGGTCTCGGTCACGATGTACCTCCAGGATTTGATAGCGTGCAATGGATTCTAGGAGTATCCATGCACATCGTGATCATGGGCTGCGGGCGCACAGGCGCCATGCTTGCCCGGGGCCTCGAAAAGCGAGGTCACTCACTCGCCGTCATTGACGTCGAAGAAGAGGCCTTCGGGCGTCTCGGTCCCCAGTTCAAAGGGCAGACGGTGAAAGGTGTCGGCTTCGACCGCCAGGTGCTCGAGACTGCCGGCATTCGTAACGCCGGTGGCTTCGCAGCGGTCTCCAGCGGCGACAACTCCAACATTCTCGCTGCCCGAGTGGTGAAAGAGATCTACCACGTCGAAAACGTGGTGGCACGCATCTACGACCAGGGTCGGGCTCAGGTGTACGAGCGCCTTGGTATCCCGACGGTTGCCCCCGTCCGGTGGAGCACGGGCATGGTGATGCGGCGTCTCCTGCCGGAAGGCTCCGAACCCGTGTGGCGTGACCCGTCGGGACAGGTGCGCATGCTGCAGGTGCATGTGCACCCAGGCTGGGTGAACCGTCGCATCTCCGATCTAGCTGACGCAGCTGGCTGCATCATTCCGGTGATCACGCGGCTGGGCACTGGCATTGTGCCGACCGCGCAGACGGTCTTCCAAGACGGCGACTTGGTGTTCGCGTGCTGCGAAGTGGAGCAAACGTCGACAATGGAAATGGTGCTCGGCAATCCTCCGAAGGGAGCCACCCGATGAAGGTATCGATCGCTGGCGCGGGCCAGGTGGGCCGCTCCATTGCCCGTGAACTGCTCGCCAACGGCCACCAGGTCACGCTCCTCGAACGCGACGGCAAGGCGCTCAAGCAGGACACGGTGCTGGGTGCCAAGTGGCTTCACGCCGACGCGTGCGAGATGGAAAGCCTCGAAGAGGCCGAACTCGACACTTTCGACGTCGCCATCGCCGCCACTGGGGACGACAAGGTCAACCTCGTCCACGCGCTGCTGGCGAAAACCGAGTTCAGCGTGCCGCGCACCGTCGCGAGGGTGAATCACCCGGGCAATGAGTGGCTCTTCGACGAGCACTGGGGCGTCGACGCCGCCGTGTCTACCCCGCGGCTCATGGCCGCGCTCGTGGAAGAGGCCGTCGGCGCCGGCAACCTCGTGCGCATCTTCAGCTTCAAAGACGACGACACGCACCTCTCCGAGGTCACCATCACAGAAGAATCCGGCCTCGTCGGACGCGCGATTGGGGAGCTGGCGATCCCCGACGACGTTGCTGTCGTCGCGCTGGTGCGCAAATCCAAGGCGCAGCCGCCGAAGATCGACGAGCGCCTACAGCTGGGCGACAAGCTCTTCTTCCTCACCCCCGAGCACGCAGAGACCGATCTCGAGGAGCAGTTTGCCGCCGAGGAGCCGAGCGTCACGCTCGATGTTCAGACCTTGTCTGGCAGCACCGAGAATTCGGGGTTGTAGAGCACCAACTGGTCGTCGAGCTTCGCCAGGCGCCCACGCGCCGTCACCACTGCCCCATCGTGCAGGCAGTCAACACGCTGTCGCCCCATCCAAATCAGCAGGGCGCTGCCCGTCGAATCCGTGAGCTCGGCTTCAAACCAGCCGTACTCGAGATTGACGCCGTGCTGGGTGATGGTGCCGCCGATCTCCACGCGCTCACGTGGACGACAATCAGCAATGCGGGTGCACTCCACTTCATCGCGACGAGGGGTGCGTTCAGGTTCCGCCAAGAACCAGCGTTTCAGCCGGGTCCCAAGCGAGTTCGGCACGGCTACTCCTTGGCCTGAGCTTCGTCTGCGTCGCCAAGCTCCGGCAAGGTGAACGGGATCACCGTGCCAGGAGCGATGGGTTGTTCCCCGCGTCGTACAACGAGGTTGGCGAAGAATTCCTCCAAGGTGATGGTGGCGTCTTCGTTGTCCGGCTCGGTGGCCGCCTGGCCAAAGACGACGCCTCGGAGCACCCACGACGGTCCCTCCGCAAGCCAGGTGCGCGTGATCTGCACCCCTTGGCGGCCGTCTTGCGTCTGGACAGGCACGGCGCGCCTGATTTCAGTGCCGAACGGGCCTTTCGACATGGAGATGCGGGTGCCCTGCTGTTGGCTGGTTGCCGCGATGAGCTCCCGACGAATCTCTGGCACGTAGGCGCTGCGCAGCGGTGCACCAAACAGCGCAACCTCAATGGCGGAATGCTCATCCTGCACGATGATGGCTTGCGGAACCTGCTGGTTGTTGACCGAAATCTGCATTCGCATCCCGGGAAATGGAGTCACAACGATGCAGCCCAGGTCGAGGCGCTTGACGTCATCCGCCTGGAGGTCGACCTCGTCGATGTCAAAGGGGCCGTCCTCGCGGTCGAATTCCTCATCCCATGCGAGCCACTGCGCTTCGTGTTTCTCCATGGCCTGCCGGGCCTGAGCCTCATCATCTGTGGCTTCAGGCTCGGTGTGCGCGTCGTCGTCGGCAGGAAGTTCTTCCTCCTTCACTTCGTCGACGCGTTCTTCGGCCTTTTGGGCACTCTGGCGCTTCTTGCGTCCAAAAATCACTTACGCTCCACTCAACAGTTGGCTTCCACCACTAGAACCATAGCCACCGGCACCGCGCTCAGTGGCATCCAGTTCGTGCACTTCGACGAAATTTGCCGTCACAAACGGGACAATCACCAGTTGCGCGATGCGCTCACCCCGTCTGATCTGAATGTCGTCGTGACGATCCAAGTTCACCAGGCATACCTTAATCTCCCCCCGGTATCCCGCGTCAATGATGCCTGGAGCGTTCACGATGCTGAGCCCCACCTTCGCGGCCAAGCCCGAGCGGGGCGTCACCATGCCAACGGTGCCTTCCGGCAGCGCGATTCGTACACCGGTGCCAACCAACTGCCGTTCGCCTGGAGCCAGGCGTAGATCTTCGCAGGCGCGGAGGTCCGCGCCCGCGTCTCCGGGGTGGGCGTAGGTGGGGGCTGGGCCGACAACAGGAATGTCCATTAGAGCTCCTTCACGGCTTCGATCGCAGCGACGAGCTTGGCAGGGCGTCGGGTGGAGACGAGCCATGCTGGATGCGGATCTGCCGGGTCGTCGATCAGCACTCGCACTTTCTGCTGCACATACGGCCTAGTCAACATGAAGCTACGCTCGTCGGTGGCAGCGCGCACATCCCCGTCGACGATCTCAGCTCCAGCGATGTACGGCGCCTCAAGGCGATACCGTCCAACAGCGAGCCCGCCCTCGTCGACCCTGATGTCCAGCGAAAAACCGAGAATCCCAAGGACCACCACAAGCGTCGACAGCACTGCGAGCGTGATAACCAGCCAGAGGTCAACAAAGACGAACACCGCCAGGATGACGGATGCGACGAGGCCCACGCCGAGGAGCCACCACAGCCAGGGGGCACGGAGATGTTCTTGGTAGGTCACGTCGGCAAATCTACCCTGAGTCGGTAATAATGGAGCGCAGGAGGACCACCATGAAGCTGACCGAAAAGGTAATTTGGAATGTCTACTCGGGCATTCTTGGCGCGCTCGCCACATTCATTGCGCAGAAACTCATCACGATGGCGTGGCAGGCATCCACAGGCGAAGAGCCGCCGGACCCGAACGACCCCGAGACTCCCGGGTTTCAGGCAATTGTCTGGGCTACAGCGAGCGGCATCGGCGTCGGCGTGACGCAGATCATGATGAACCGCTTCGTACAGCGTCGCTGGTGGTCAAACACTGGCCACGGCGCCCCTGGCGATCGACGCAACCTGCTCGACGCTGCGGCGAAGAGGAAGAACAAGAAGAAGTAAGGGCCTCAACGCCCTGGGTGCCGATCTGCGTCGGCTGTGGCTGATTTCACTCAGACACAGTCGACGCAGAACTGTTCTTCGCCCTGGGTTTCTGCCAGCTGGCTGCGCGATTTCACGAGATAGCAGGACGCGCAGGTGAATTCGTCCTGCTGACGAGGCAGCACCCGAACCGTGAGCTCCTCGTGCGATAGGTCCGCGCCGGGCAGCTCGAACGACTCGGCCGCCTCGACCTCGTCTTCGTCGACTTTGCCGGAGTTCTGGTCGTTGCGACGAGACTTCAACTCCTCGAGGGAGTCTTCCTGCATCTCCTCATCGGTCTTGCGAGGAGCATCGTAATCCGTTGCCATTGCAGTCCTTACCGTTGAAATAGTTCGCGCATATTGATACCACACCTCGCCAAGGCGTACGAAGACGGTCCCGGTGATCTGCGCATTCGCTGGTAGATTGGCCCGGAAAGGTTCGAGCCCCGAGGAATCCAACGATGAACAGTGCACTGTCCCCCCGCGAGATCCAGGCCCGCATTCGCGGTGGAGAATCCGTCGGCGACGTCGCGCGCGATGCCGGGGTGGATGTCTCCGATATCGAGGGATTTGCGGGCCCCGTTCTCGCCGAACGCGAGTTCATGGTCACCAACGCCTTGAAATCCACCATTCGCCGCCGTGGAGAGCAGTCCCATCGCCGCCTGGGCGAACTGGTGGGTGAACGTCTCCAGCAGCGAGGGCTCGATGCTGACGCCATCGTGTGGGATGCATGGCGCCAGGAAGATCTGCGCTGGCGGGTCGTCGGAATTCTCGGCGACGACGCTGGCACCCGCACCGCGGAGTTCCTCTTCGACCACAAACGTCGGTTCAGCGTCGCAGATAATGCTGACGCGCGTTGGATGATCGGTGAACAGCTCCCCGACGCAGCCGGACAAGACGAAAACACCGTCGATTTCAACGATGAGTTGGCCCTGCTGCGCGCCACCCGCGAGGAAACGCAGCAAGCACCCGCAGCCCCTGGCGATGACGTCCCAGTTGCTGATGCGATGCACGATGGTCACGAAGACACGTCCTCACTCGATGAGCTCTATGACATGCTGAGCGGCATCTCCGAAGATTCGGTGCGCATCTACACCGGATTGAGCGAGCCCGACACCACCGAGGAGCAGTTCGAAGCCGTCGCCGAGGAACAACTTCCCGCCGACGACGAGGGCTCCGTCGAGGAGGCGCCACCTGTCGAGGAGGAAGGTGCCATCTCCTCGGAGGCGCCGTCGAACGAGGAGCCTGCTGATCCGCAGCCGAAGGTCTCGGAGCCGGTGCAAGATTCGCTGGTAGACGATCCGGAAGGCGAGGCTCCGAAGCCCAAGGAGAAGAAGCCTCGCAAGCGCCGTGGGCGCGCCCATGTGCCCAGCTGGGACGAAATCATGTTTGGCGGCCCGAGGAGCTAGCGCCGCCGGGCCATTACGTCCAGGCGTCGTTGTCGAACGGCAGCGGGTCGGGAGACAGCGTGGCCTGCGCCATCGCTTTCGTCACCTTTCGACGGTGGTGCAGCCTGCACAGCACCTCGTATCGAATTGCCTGCTCTCCCCCGTCCGCGGTATCACCGACCTCGACCTGCGACCCTTCCGTCACCATCTTTCCGTCGACGGTACGGGCATTGTGGGTGCCCTTGTTCCCGCACCAGCACAGGGGCCCCAGTGGCAGCGTCTCCATACGGTCAGCGAGCTCCACCAGGCGCTGTGATCCGGGAAATAGCCGAGTGCGGAAATCCGCCAGGATGCCGAACGCGTAGACATCAATCTGCAATTCGTCGACGATGCGCGCGAGCTCATCAACCTGCTCGGCTGTATAGAACTGCGCCTCGTCGCAGATCAGATAATCAACGCGCTTGGCGTGCGTGAGCTCCCGGATCACGAAGGTCCAAAAGTTGAACTCGTCGTCCACCTCGAGTGCCTCCGACGACAGTCCAAGCCTCGATGTTACTGCGGGCCTACCGGAGCGGTCTTGCCGGGTGAAAAGCCGACCCTGGCGGCCGTGTTGCGACTGCGTGAAATCCATCTGCAGCGCGAGCGTCGATTTGCCGCAGTCCATCGGACCGGTGTGGAACACGAGCTCAGACACGGCGCCTCCCTCGCTCGATTGCCGTGCGATATACCTCGACGTAGCGTTCCGCCATCGACTCCGGTGTGAGACCCTCCACCACCCGGGCAACATTGGCGCGAAGCACCGAGCGAGTTTCCGGTTCTGCCAAGCGGCGCATCCCTTCAGCGAGCGAGACCGCGTCGGGGCGCACCAGCAGGCTCGACTCCGGGCTCACGCCGGTGGTCAACCGGTCGTCGCAGTACAGCACAGGCAGGCCTGCGAGCCCTGCTTCGAGCAATACCATGGGCTGCACGTCGAAACGGTACGACGCGAGCACGAGCGCGTCGGCCTCGGCATACTCCTTGGCGATGTCGGCCCGACTGCTCAGCTGGCCACGGAAGATGACGCCCGGCCCGGCCATACGCTCCAGCCGATCGCGCTGGTCTCCGTCGCCGACAAACACGAGCTCCGCTCCGGGGATGCGCGCGTGGTTGAACGCCTTCACCAGCACGTCGAGGCGTTTCTCTCGAGATAGTCGTCCGACGCTCAAGAAGCGAACGCTCACGTCGCCGCGATCCGTCTGGGCGGCGGGAACGGGCTCGATCTTGGCCCTGCGGCAGGCATTCGGGATCTGCACGCCGCCGATGGGCTGCCCGACGGCGTTCTCGATGTTGGTGATCATGTAGGCGGCCGGGCTGGTCACCTCGTCGACGTGAGCCGCGATCCAGCCGAGCGAACGCCAGTCAAGTCGCGAGAAGTAGTTATTGTTGTCGGGTTCCGGGGTGGCCGGCGGCAACGTCGGGTAGAACCTCGGCGAGCGCCCTGACGCCACGGCCAAGACTCGGGTCACCAGGTATTCGTAGCTCAGCGATCCCCACATCGCGGAGAACGGCAGGGTCGCATGCGTGCCGGCGATGTTGGCGTGGAAGGTGTGCACGTGGGGCACGCCCTGGTTGCGGGCAATCCGGGCGCCAAGCACCACGGCTCCGCGTTCGGTTTGGGAGTGCACGACGTCGAACCGCTCACGAATCTTGCGCGCCGCCCAGCGCGACGAGTGCAGGACGTTGAGGTGCGCGGGAAGCCCGTCGATATGGTGCGACTTGCACGCGATCGTGCGGCATTGTTCAGGAGCGCTCAGGTACTTGGCGGGGGCCAACAAGGTGACCTCATGCCCCAGTTCGGTGAGGGCCTCGATCTGGGTTTGCATCGAACGTGCGATGCCACCGGACGCTGGGAAGAAGTCGTCAAGGAGCAGGGCAATTCGCAAGGGCTTCATCGCGCTCCTCCTCGTGACAACAGCGGCACCACCATTTCAGCGTGCGTGAGTGAGCCATGCATACCGACCAAGCTGAACTCGTCGGGGAATCGCGTGCTCATCACGGCCCAATCGTCTCGCATGGCGACGAGCACGTCGCCGATGCGCTCGCAGGTGGTGGGAGTGACCTCAGGGCCGAACCATCCGGCAGCGATGGCTTCCTCACGCAGCACCACGTGCGCCCGCTCCCCCAGGAACTCCTGCCACGCGTCCGCCAGGCGTTGGGGATCGTCGGTGTAGAGCTGGCGGAAGCGCCCTTCGCCGGCGATCGTATGAAAACCTTCCAGGCAAGGTTCCTGCTCGGCGACGACTCTGCGGTGCGGCGGGACGGTGATCATGCCGTGGTCGCCGGTCACCAGCACGCACACGTCGTCGCTGGACAGAGACACGACGCCCGCGACGAGATCGTCGACGGTCTCGAGTTCCTGCAGCCATTGCCATGATCCTGGCCCCGAGGCGTGCCCAGCGTGGTCTAGCAGCCGCTGATAGCAGTACACGACATCGTGGCTAGCCAGCGCCTGTTCCACCAGCGCGACAGTGCCGTCCACGTCGGTTTCGTCCTCCGGCCTGGGGTGCAGCGCCGTGCCACCGAAGGCCAGATGTGTGAGGGCGCTGCCGTCGAAACGCCCGAGCGTCACCGCCGCGCTGGCTGCGCCTCTCTCGGCGAGCTGTTGAAAGATCGTGGGTTCCTGGCGGAAGAGCTCCACATCTGGTTGTCCGTGTTCCCAGGTGAGTGCGTTCACCACCGCGTCGACCTGCGGGTCGTAGAAGGTGTATCCGACGACGCCGTGCCTGCCGGGAGGGCGCCCGGTGCCGAGGCTCGTGAGCGAACAGGCGGTCGTCGACGGCACGGAGCATGTGAGTTGCTGTTCATTGAGTGACAGCAAGCGCTCCGCGTGGTCGCCCCATTGGTGCATGACGTCCAAACCGAGCCCATCGACCATCACGATGACGTACTTGCTCGCGCGTGGCACGTCGATGATCGGAGGTTCGCCCTTGATGCGAGCGGCGACGCTCGGCAGCACGTTGCACAGCGCGCCAGCGTCGTAGCGGGGCAGCACAAACTCGTCGGTCACCGCACTGCCGCCTGCAATAGACTTCCAAACTCGACGAGTTTCTGCATACTCGCAATCCCGTCTGCGTCACGGCTCATGCGCACCACGTAGTCGTCGGCTGCGGTGACACCGGTGTATCCGTGGTCGGCGTCGCACGTCGGGTTATCGCAGGCGGCAGGACCGACGTCGATGCGCCTGGTTGCTCCCCAAATGACGGTGAGCCACGCCTCAGCCAGGTCGGGGCGCGGGGAGGCCGGGTCTGCGACGGATTGGGTGCAGATGACGGAGTCGATGGCAGAGAGTTTCACCACTTCGGTCGAGACGATGGCTCGCCCAAACTCGCCTTCGTCGGCGTGGCAGATGATGAACGCTGCGTCGACGAGCGCCAAAACCGTGAGGTGGCGGTGGGCCTCGCTACCCGCGAACGTCGCCTCGTGGTGCACCAGATGCGCGATCACCCGACGATCACCCACAGCCCCAGCGACAGCCCGGGAAATGATAGTTGGGTAGAAGCCGCAATCTGCCACCTCCACGAGGAGACGGTGCGGCAGTGTTGCGATGGGATCGGGGCTGAAACTCACCGCCCCATCATAGGCACCTTCGACGCCAGCGTGTGCCAGGCAGTAGGTTGGATGCATGCGTAACCGCCCCTTCATCGGCGCTCGGTTGGAAGACCGCCTCAACAAGATGCTCAACTCCGTCATGCGAAGGCGCGGTTGGCAGGAGGCGATCCGCCCCTATTTGGGATACGGCTCAAGCAGCATGATCCGGGTGTTGGCGCGCATCGTGCTGGTACCCCCGAAGGATCTCGGCATCGTCCAAGCCGCGAACGCTGTGCTGTACCGCCGCGGCTGGCGCAACTTCGTCGCGCTGAGCAAGGTGGACGCTCGCGCCACGATCCACGTCGGCGACATGGCTATCCCCGTACGCGCCGATCGCGGTGGCTACATTGACGTGCGCATCGACAATCCCGGATTGGAGCCTGGCTGGCATACCGTCACCATCGAGGGCTCCGACGGCGCCTCCGCGCTCACGCAGGTACACATCGTGGGCGATGACGTGACGTTCGGAATCGTCTCCGACATCGACGACACGATCATCTCGACGTGGCTCCCCCGCCTCATGCTCGCAGCATGGAACTCCTTCGTGTTGACGGAACAGGCCAGGCAGGCGGTGCCCGGCATGGCTCGCTGGTACCAGCAGCTGCTCGCCGCGCATCCGGGCTCGCCCATCATTTATGTGTCGACGGGCGCGTTCAACACGTTCCCCATGATTCGCCGCTTTCAACAACGCCACGGTATTCCGACCGGCCCGATGCTGCTCACCGACTGGGGGCCAACGAACACCGGATGGTTCCGCAGCGGCACGGACCACAAGCGCTCTGCCCTGCGAGAGCTTGCCCGTGATCTGCCCAATGTTCGTTGGCTGCTCGTAGGCGACGACGGCCAGCATGATCCAGACTTGTACGGCGAATTCGCCGAACTCCAACCGGCCCATGTGCTGGCTCGCGCAATCCGAGAACTCGCGCCGGGCGAGGCCGTGTTGGCGCACGGTATCCGCATTGAAGGCCCCGAAACGCGCTGGAATCAACACACCGCCCCGGAGTTTCGTGCCCCCGACGGCGACGGTCTCGCGGATAAGCTGAGGCAGTTGGACATCATCGACTTCTAGGAGGCCACCGTGGCGAAGGCTGACGACGACATCATCGACGAGGAGCAAATCGTCGATATCGACGTCACCGCCGAGATGGAAGCGAGCTTCCTGGAGTACGCGTATTCGGTGATTTACTCCCGCGCTCTGCCCGACGCCCGCGACGGGTTGAAGCCGGTGCAACGCCGCATTCTGTTCTCCATGGGCGAGATGGGCATCACCCCCGATAAGGGGCACGTGAAGTGCGCCCGTGTCGTCGGGCAGGTGATGGGCTCGCTGCACCCGCATGGTGATGGCGCCATCTACGATGCGCTCGTTCGCCTGGCGCAGCCGTGGACGATGCGGCTTCCGCTCGTCGACGGTCACGGTAACTTCGGGTCGCTCGATGCCGGCCCCGCCGCCATGCGCTACACCGAATGCCGCATGGACCCACCGGCGCTCGCGATGACGCAGAGCATCGACGAGTCCACCGTCGATTTTCGCCCCAACTACGACGGCAAAGAGTCGGAGCCGGAGGTGCTACCGTCGGCCATCCCAAACCTGTTGGTCAATGGCGCGTCGGGCATTGCCGTCGGCATGGCGACGAACATCGCACCCCACAACCTCGTCGAGGTGGTCGGCGCGATCCGCCAGCTCGTGCGCGACCCGGAGGTGTCCCTCGACGAGCTCATGCAGCACATCCCCGGCCCGGACTTTCCCGCCGGCGGCAAGATCGTCGGTCTCGACGGCGTTCGCGATGCCTACGCCACCGGTCGCGGCAGCGTGAGAGTGCGCGCCACCACCCGCATTGAGAAAGTGGGCCCGCGCCGCCAAGGCATCGTCGTCACCGAGCTGCCGTACATGGTGGGCCCTGAGCGCATCATCGAGCAGATTAAGAAGGCGGTGAGCACCAAGAAACTCACCGGCATTCACGACGTGAAAGACCTGAGCGACTTGGAACGCGGCACGCGCCTCGTGATCGAGGTCAAGAACGGCATCAACCCAGAGGGCCTGCTCGAGCAGCTCTACAAGCAGACGAAGCTGCAAGACACCTTCGCCATCAACAGCGTCGCGCTCGTGGATGGCCAGCCCCGCACGATGACGTTGAAAGAGATGCTTGAGGTATACCTTGAGCACCGCCGACAGGTGATCGATCGCCGTACGGCATACCGGCTCGGCAAGGCGGAAGACCGCCTGCACCTGGTCGAGGGGCTGATGATCGCCATCCTCGACATCGACGACGTGATCGCCATCATCCGCAGTTCCGACGATGTCGCCGAGGCCCGAGAGCGTCTCATGGGAGCCTTCGAGCTGACCGAGCCGCAGGCGAATTACATCCTCGAGATGCAGCTGCGCCGCCTCACCAAGTTCTCAACCCTCGAACTCGAGAAAGAAGCGAAGGATCTGCGGGCCAAGATCACGCAGCTCCAGGCCATCCTGGACGACCCAAAGGAGCGCGACCGGGTGCTCCTGGGAGAGCTCGACGAGATCGCCAAAGAGTACGGCACTCCCCGCCGCACAGTGCTGTTGGCCGGAGCAGGCTCGTCGTCGAAGGCTGCCATCCCGCTCGAGATCGAGGACGTGCCCTGCCGCATCCTGCTGAGCGGTTCTGGGCTCATTGCCCGCGTTGATGCCGTCGATTTGCCGAGCGCGACGGGGCGCGCGGCGCACGACGTGATCGTCTCGTCGTGTGTCACCACCGCCAAGGGCCAGTTCGGCGTGATCACGAACACCGGGCGTTGCATCCGCGCGGAGGCGATCGAACTGCCTACCGTGCCCGTCTCGACGCAGGCCCCCAACCTGCAGGGCGGCTCCCCCGTCGGCGAACTGTGGCAGCTCGAGAAGGGCGAACGCATCCTGGGCGTAATGTCGCTGGCAGCCGACTCGCCCGGTATTGCACTCGGCACTCGCGACGGCGTGGTGAAGCGAGTACGTCCCGACTATCTCGCGAGGGATTCGTGGGAAGTGATCCGACTCGCTGATGGCGACGAGGTGATCGGCGCGCAGGAACTCGTCGACGAGGACTGCAACCTGGCTTTCATCACCTCCGATGCCCAGCTCCTCCATTTCAAGGCCGACCTGGTTCGCCCACAGGGACGCACCGGCGGCGGCGTCGCGGGAATCAGGCTGGGCAAGGGAGCGTCGGTGATCTGGTTTGGGTTGGCCGATCCAGACGTTGACGAAGTGGTGACCGTCTCGGGCTCGTCGGGCTCGCTGCCGGGTACTGAGGCGGGCTCCGCGAAAATCACGCCACTCGCCGAATACCCGACGAAGGGTCGCGGTACCGGCGGCGTGCGCTGTCACCGCTTCTTGAAGGGCGAGGACACGCTGATCGCAGCTGGCATCGGCGCCGCCCCCATGATGGCAACCGCTGCGTCGGGCAGCCCCGTCGAGTTGCCGGAAGGCCATGCCCGACGCGACGGTTCAGGAACGCCGCTCGCCCAGCCCGTTGTCGAAATTGCGGGACGCCTGTCTACCCAGACCGAAAAGGAGTAGCCTCCATCAGGTGAGTTTTCATGACCTGATGGAAGCCAACCGCTGCTATGCCGAGTCGTTCCCACACGCCGGGTTCGACGGCAGGGCACGGGCGGGTGTGCTCATGCTCACCTGCATGGATTCGCGTATCGACCCGCTCGACGTGATTGGGCTGCAGCATGGCGATGCCAAGATCCTGCGCTCCCCTGGCGGGATTCTGAGTGAGACCATGCTGCAGGGCTGCATTCTGGGCGTGCATCTGCTGGGCGTCGAGCGCATCCTCGTCATGCCGCATACCAAGTGCGCCATGGCATCGGGCACCGACGCCGACATTCGCGAGCTCATCACGCAGCGCAGCGGCCTCGACACCACGTGGGTCAGCTTCGGCGCCAGCCCCAACCAGCTCACGCGCCTGAACGCCGACGTGGCAGCGCTGCGCAACCATCCGTTGCTCAAAGACCGCGTCGAGGTGGGCGGATTCATGTACGACGTCGACAACGGCCTCCTCGAACAGCTCTTGTAGTACTCGCTGGGTTTCGATACGCGGCCTACGGCCGCTACTCAACCACCGATAGACGGCGCCCCACCGACCGTCGAGCCACCACAACACCGACCGTCGAGTAGGCGCGAAGCGCCGTATCGAGACGCAGGGACGGTTTCGATACGCCGCCTACGGCGGCTACTCAACCACCGGAGAAGCGCCGCTACTCAACCACCGGCGACGAGGCAGACCCGACCACCGCTCCCCCGACCATCGAGTAGCGCCGAAGGCGCGTATCGAGATGCGGTGCCGAGGTTTCGATACGCCGCCTACGGCCGCTACTCAACCACCGGAGAAGCGCCGCTACTCAACCAACCGAGCGACGCCACCCCTCGCTCTTCAATAACGTTTCGGGAACAAGGTGGGCCTGCCTCCCAGCAGGTCAAAATGTTCAGGTACAGTACTTATCGCTTTCAATCAAGAGCAACCGCACTCTCAAAGAGGAGATCCCTTCATGAGCATGAAACATCGAAGCCCATGGGTGGTTGGCTGCACGGTGGCCACTGCACTGGCGTTGAGCCTCACCGCATGTGGCGGTGACGGAGGCAGCGAAGGCACCAAGCCTGGTGAGAACGGCGGCGCATCGGCCGCGCAGCCCAAGAAGCCGGGTGAGAAAATCGAACTCGACTTTGTGCACCGCCTCCCCGACGGCGAGGGCATGACCACGGTGGCGGAGATCGTCGAGAAGTGGAACAAGGAACACCCCGACATCCAGGTGAAAGCCACCAAGTTCGACGGCAAGGCTGCCGATCTGATCGTTCGCCTCGAGTCCGACTTCAAGGCTGGCAACGCCCCCTGCATCGCCTTCACCGGTTACGCCGAAGTACCGGAGTTGTATGTGAAGGGCTTGCTGGCCGATGTCACTCAAGAAGCGGAGAAGTACAAAGGCAACTACACCGAGGGTGCATACAACCTCATGAGCGTGGGTGGCACCATCACTGGCCTGCCGCAGGACGTCGGACCGCTGGTGTACTTCTACAACGAGGACGCGTTCAAGGAACTCGGCATCGACGTTCCCACTGACCTCGCTGGTTTCCAAGAAACCGCTGCCAAGGCGAAGGAGAAGGGCAAGTACATCTCCGCCTTCACCCCCGACGAGGCACACTACTGGCTCTCCTCACAGTCCGCTGCAGCTGGCGACGCCTGGTTCTCTGCAGAAAACGACGAGTGGGTCGTCTCTGCAAACGGGGATGGTTCCAAGACTGTTGCAGATTTCTGGCAGAAGATGCTCGACGACAAGACCACACTGGTCACGCAGCGCTGGGGCGACGGCTTCACTAAGGCCCTCGTCGAGGGCCAGCTCATCGGCCATATCGGTGCAGCGTGGGAGGCTGGCTTCATCCTTGACCCCCTCGACGGCACCAAGGACGAAGGCAAGTGGCGCGTCGCACAGCTGATGGACTTCGGCGCAGGCAAGGTCACCGGCCCCGACGGCGGCTCTGGGCTCAGCGTCATGAAAGACTGCAAGTACCCGGCCGAGGCCATGGAATTCATCGACTGGTTCAACACCCAGACCGACGATCTGGCCACCCAGGGCATTGTGACCGCGACCACCAATACCGTGGAGACCCCCGAAAAGATGAAGAAGCAGTTCGGCGGCCAGGATGTGCTGGCTGAGATGAAGACGGCTTCCGAGAACCTCGCGATCGACTTCGGTTACGCCCCCGGCTTCTCCACACTGTCCACCATGAACCAGGTCGCCGACGAGGTGGGCGCTGGTAAGAAGAAGATGACTGACATCTTCGACACCGCCCAGAAGACGGGCGTGGACACCTTGAAGAACCTTGGCCTGCCGGTCAAGGAAGGCTAATTCCCTTTGGTTGGGCGCGAGGCACACTCGTCTTGCGCCCAACTTCGCTTCGAGGACATCATTATGAGCTCCGATACCGTTATGCAGCCACGGCGCCAACGTCGTCGCATGAGCAGAATCCGCCGATCCGAAATCATTGCCGGCTGGGGTTTCATGGCCCCGTTCGCAATCTTGTTCGCGTTCGTACTGCTCGTTCCTATGATCACGGCGATTCGCTCGTCGCTGTATCGCATGGAATCCACCGGTGGCGGGCTCTTCGGCGGCGGCGAGCTGACCGAAACGTTCGTCGGCTTGGCCAACCTGCAATGGGCGGCGACGAATGGAGCATTTTGGACGGGCATCGCTCGGGTGGGCGCCTACGCGCTCTTCCAAATTCCGGTGATGACCCTCGGCGCGATGCTGCTTGCGCTCTTGCTTGACTCGATTGTGATCCGCCGCCCGGGGTTTTTCCGCATCTCGTACTTCCTGCCCTTCGCGATTCCGGGCATCGTGGCGGCGATGCTCTGGCTCTACCTCTACACGCCGGAGCTCTCCCCGATCATGCGCTACCTCCCGTCGTGGGTGAATTTCATGGCCCCCGACGTCATCTTGGCTTCGATGGCCAACATGACGACGTGGACGTACACGGGCTACAACATGCTGATCTTCTTAGCCGCTCTGCAGGCCATTCCGCAGGAGCTCTACGAGGCGGCTCGCATCGACGGTGCGAAGGAGTGGCAGATCGCGACGCGCATCAAGATTCCGATCATGGGCAACGCCATTCTGCTCTCGGTGCTCATGTCGATTATCGGCACGGTCCAGCTGTTCAACGAACCCGTGGTTATGGAGACAGTCAACCCGTGGATGGGCAAGGCCTACACCCCCATGATGATGGCATACAACACCATGACGGGCGGCATTTCCCCGTCGGGTAACGGCCATGCCTCAGCAATCTCGGTAATGATGGCAGTGGTAGCGGGCGTGATGGCCTTCGTCTACTGGAGCGTGCAACGGAAGGTGACGAAGTGACTACCGCAACCGCCAAGCGCCCCTCGAAGCGCCACGACATTCCTCCCGCACTGCGCCCGACGCCGAGCGCGAAGACGATCACCTGGATCATCCTCGTGTTCGCGGCCCTGTACTTCCTGCTGCCCGTGGTCTGGCTCGTCATGGCCGCAACGAAAACCAACAACGACCTAGCGACGTCGTTTGGTTTCTGGTTCGCCGACTTCAATCTGGCCCGCAACTACGAGAGCCTTCTGTCATGGACCGGCGGCATGTTCTGGCGGTGGGTTGGAAACTCCATCTTCTATTCCCTGTCAGCGGCCACGCTGGGCTGCCTCATCTCCGTCATGGCGGGCTACTCGGTGACGAAGTTCCGCTACCCCGGCCGCCGCATCATGATGGGCACCATCTCCGCCGGGCTGCTCATCCCCATTTCGATCCTCACGATCCCGATGTACACCGTCTTCCACGGCTTGGGCCTTACCGACACCGTGTGGGCGATCATCATCCCCTGCTCGGTGCTCCCCTTCGGCGTGTTTCTCGGCATGGTGTACGCGGAAGCCTCCGTCCCCGACGAGCTCCTCGAAGCCGCCCGCCTCGACGGATTGAGCGAATTCCGCATCTTCTTCACGATCGTCCTGCGTCTCCTGGCACCTGCCATGGTGACGATCTTCTTGTTCATCTTCGTGAATACGTGGAACAACTTCATGCTGCCGTTGATGATGATCTCCAAGCCCGAGCTGAAACCCGTCACGCTCGGTCTCTACGGCATGATGAGCTACTTCGCACCCGACAAGGGTGCGGTGATGCTGGGCGCGCTGCTCGGCGTCGTTCCACTCATCATCTTGTTCCTGACGTTGCAGCGCTACTGGCAGGCAGGGCTCGCCGCCGGCGCAGTGAAGGGTTGACCACATGCCCATCGACGAGATCCTCGCGAGGCTCACCCTCTCAGAGAAGGTCGCCCTCCTCACCGGAGCGGATTACTGGCACACCAAGGCCTTCCCCGACGCCGGCGTCGACGCCATCATGCTCACCGACGGTCCGCACGGCTTGCGCAAACAGGCCGACGCCGCAGACCATCTCGGGCTCAATGCCGCACGCCCCGCCACGTGCTTCCCCACCCCCGCATCGCTCGCATCGACGTGGGACGAGGCGCTCGTCGAGGAAGTGGGAATGGCGCTGGGTGCTGAAGCTGCGCATGAGGAGGTGAGAGTGGTGCTGGGCCCGGGAGCAAACATCAAGCGTGACCCTCGGTGTGGACGCAACTTCGAGTATTACTCCGAAGACCCGCTGCTCTCGGGGCGCATCGCTGCTGCGATGATTCGAGGCATCCAGTCACGTGGCGTTGCCGCCTGCCTCAAGCACTTCGCCGCCAACAACCAGGAAACGGACCGGCTGCGCATCAGCGCCGACGTGGATGATCGTGCGCTTCGGGAGATCTATCTCGCGTCCTTCGAGGAAGCCATCGCAGGCGGCAATCCGCGCTGCGTCATGAGCTCCTACAACCGCGTCAACGGCATTTACGCGGGCGAGAGCCGCATGCTGCTCACCGATGTGCTGCGTAACGAGTGGGGATTCGACGGTGTCGTGGTCTCCGACTGGGGCGCGGTATTTGACCGCGTTGCCACGCTGCGCGCCGGGCTCGACTTGGAGATGCCGTACAGCGGTGGTCACACCGAGCAGGCGGTGCTCGAGGCTGTTGAACGAGGCGAGCTGGACCCGTCGGTAATCGACGAGTCAGCCCGACGCATGCTGGAACTCATCGCGGCTGTCAGAGATGCCGATGCAACGGATCCCGTGGACTTCGAAGCCCACCACCAGCTGGGTCGACGTGCCGCCGCAGCTGGCTGCGTACTGCTGCGCAACGAGCCTATGCACGACGGTTCCCCCTTGCTTCCACTGCGAGCAGGGCAGAATCTCGCCATCATCGGAGAGTTTGCCCGCACCCCGCGCTATCAAGGTGCCGGAGCAGCCCAGGTGACACCACGAACGGTATCGAACGTCCTCGATACCCTCGAGGCTCGACGCATTCCCGCGATGTTCGCATCGGGTTATCGCATCGATCAACAGCCCGACGAAACCCTCCTCGCGGAGGCCGTCGCCACTGCGGAAGGCGCCGACGTGGTCGTGCTGTTCCTCGGTCTGACGCCGACGGCCGAGTCGGAGGGCTACGACCGGGACACACTCGATCTACCCGCCGATCAACTCGCGCTGCTCGAGGCCGTCGCCGCAGTGAACCCCCGGGTAGTGGTAGTGCTCGCCAACGGCAGCGTCGTGACGGTCAACACCTGGCGCGCGCTGGCTCCCAGCATCCTTGAAGCCTGGCTCGGCGGGCAAGCCATGGCGGAAGGCGTCGTCGACGTGCTGTTCGGCGACGTGTGCCCGTCGGGCAAACTCACGGAGACGATTCCGGAGCGCCTCCAGGATTCCCCCTCCTACTTGTCGTTCCCCGGCGAGCTCGGGCATTCCCGCTATGCCGAGGGCGTCTTCGTCGGCTATCGCGGCCACGATTATCGCGACAACGCGGTGGCGTACCCGTTCGGGTTCGGGCTCAGCTACACCAGCTTCGCTGTGGAGCTGGTGGACGTGCACGTCGACGGCGTTGGCAGCGCCACCGAAGGGCAGGTGCAGGTACGCGTCACCAACACCGGTGCCATGCGCGGTGCCGAGGTGGTGCAGCTATACGTGGGCGAGGTGTCTACGACGGTGGCTTGTCCGCCCAAGCAACTACGTGCGTTCGCGAAGGTGGAGCTCGATCCGGGCGAAGAACGGATCGTCGAGCTGCCGCTTCGCGGTCGCGACTTCGCATGTTGGCATTCGCCGCTGCAGCGCTGGGTGGTCGAAGGCGGAGAGATCCAACTCCATGTGGGAACGAGCTCGCGCGACATCGTGGCAAGCGCGACGGTGACACTCACCGGCGACGAAATCCGCCAGCCGCTGACGCCGATGTCCACCATCGGAGAGCTGATGGCGAACCCGGTCATCGGCGATGAGATCCGCAAGGTAATCGAAGCACAGCCCGCGCAATTCCAGGCCCAAGCTCCCGACATTCCTGCGATCACCTTCGTCGATTTCAACATCTTTGATCTCGACCGAGCCGGCCTCACCGAACTACTCGAACGCGCTAACGCCGGGCTTGAACGCTAGCTAGCACGACAGATGAGCGAGGCGTCTCCGGCGGCCCTCGTTCATCTGCCATTTACTTTCTCGTCACGATCATGACCCCAGCATCCGATATCAAAACAGTGTGGGTGCACTGTATCGATGCACGCTTCGCGCCTTCTCGGTTGTCGGCCTGGTACTTGTTCTGCTCCTCAGCCGTGGCTGCTCCGCGTTGAAGGACGAGGCCAAGACCCTCCGTATCGTTGCCGGGTCCGAGCAGAAGTCTGTGCTCGAGCAAGTGGTCGCCCCCTGGTGCAAGAGCAAGGGTTACCACTGCGAGTGGACATTGCTGGGTTCCGTGGATCAGGCTCGGCTGCTGCAATCGGGTTCTGAGGACTACGACGCCTACTGGTTTGCCTCGAGCGTGTTCGCGCAGCTCGGCAACAGCGACGGCAAGCTGGTCGACTTGGAGCCCATGTTCATCACCCGATCGTGTTTGCGGGCAAGAAGCCCGCGGTGGAGAAGCTGGGTTTCGTGGGCCGCACCGACGTCGACATCGAAGAGATCCTCGAAGCCGTCGAAGGCAAGAAAATGAAGGTGTGGACCACCAACCCGACACAGTCCAACTCCGGTGCGACAACAATGTTTGCTTTCCTCAATCATTTCGCTGGCAATGGGCCCGGCCAACCCCCTCACGATGGAGCAACTCGATTCGAAGCCGGTCGACGAAGGCATCAAGCGATTTGTGCAGGCAATGGACCGCACGCCGCCCTCGACGGGCACCATGATGAACGAGTGCGTGAGTTCTACTGAGTGCGAGACGCTATTCACCTACGAAGCACTCGTCATCGAGCAGAACCAACAGCGTTCCGGCGACGAGCAGTTCCATGCGGTGTACCCGAAGGGTTCGCTGGCCGTCAGCGATGCGCCGCTCGGGTTCCTTCCCGTCGCGGTGACAAGAAAGAGGAGAAGCGCACGATCTTCAGCGAACTGCAGCAGTACCTCCTCACAGACGAGAAGGCGACGCAGAAAATCCGTGACCTTGGCCGCCGCCAGCAGACTCGTTCGGGCTGACGCTGGACAACCCGGACACGTCTGTGTTCAATCCCGACTGGGCGTCCAAACCGACATCCAGGAGCAGGGCATCTCCTACCCGGCGTCATCGGTCATCGAAGCCGCTCTGGATCGCTACCACACGCGCTACCGCCAGCCCGTAAACACCTACTACTGCCTCGACGGTTCCGGCTCTATGAGCGGCGAGCCTTGGGAGGGCATCCAGAGTGCGGCGCACGAAATCTTCGACGTCGAGCGTGCTCGGATTAACCTGCTGCAGACTGGCCCCGACGATCGAACGTCGGTAACAGTCTTCAACCAGGGAATCAAGGCCGGCCCATTCACCGTCGACGGTAACGACCCGTCGGCGCTGAAAAAGCTCGAGCAGGACGTCCGCAACACGCCTCCGGGCGGGGGCACCAACCTCTACCAGTGCGTCGATATGGCGGTGAATGATCTCAAGAGCGACTCCCGCAAGAAGTTGATCGTCGTGATGAGCGACGGCGTATCCGCGGGAGAGAATCAGGCCACGCTCACCGCTGCAAATAAGGCGGGGATCCCCATCGTCGCAATCGCGTTTGGCGATGCCGACGAGCCTCAGCTCCAAGCCCTCGCCACTTCCACGGGTGGCGCCTACGTCGATTCCGACGATCTGGTCAAGGCTCTGCGTGAGGCTGCTGGATACAAGTGATCCGCCGCTACGCAACCCCCATCGCGCTGGCGAGTGCCATCGTCATTTACTTCACGCTCTTCCTGCTGTTGGGCAATTCCGACGTACTCCTGCGCATCGCTGCTCCCGCCGCGTTGGCGGCGATGGTGCGATCGGGGTGAAATTCATGCTCTCTCGAGACCCGGCACAGATTGAGGACGACAACTATCGCGACGATGCCAAGGCACTCGCGTCGAAAGTCAAGCACGATATGGCGGAGACGGCCTTGATGGCTGGTGACATCACCGACGCTGAGATCCAATCGGCACTCAGACGCGCCAGCCATACCGTCCCTGAGATACTCTCCCGCGTCGAGGAGGACCAGCCCAACTCGCTCTATTCGTCGGCTTCCAAGTTCGACGGGCACGTGGCGAGTCTGCAAGGGATTGTCGAGTCGTACCTCGATATCAAGCGACATCCCGATTACTACAAGAACTCCTCGATCCTGCTCGAACAGGGCAAACAGGCGATTCTGCGGTTCGACGAGTTCACCATCGAGACCATGCAATTGTTGCCCCAGGGCGACATGGCGGAGTACCAGGCCAATCTGGACACCGTCGCACCACCCGCGATTCCCAAACTGGAGGGGTAGATGAAGGGTCGCTTCATCATCGGACTGATCGTTGTCATCGCTGTGCTAGCAGGAGGCACCTGGCTGGTCATCAGCCAGAACTCCGGCCCTCAGCCGGTAACGATCAGCTGCGTGGGCGGATCGGAAAAAACTGCTCTGATGCGAGATCCCGAGGTCGGCAAGATCCTCGACAAGAAGTACAACATCACGGTCAAGTGGACCTCGATGGGATCCTACGATCAGGTGCTACTCAGCAAGGACGACATCGCATCTTGCGGGTTCAACTGCCTGTGGCCATCAAGCGCATCAGCACGAAACGTCTTCGAGGCCACGCATCGTGGCGAGTTCTCCGACTACCGAGCAGAGACTGTGCTGCAGTCGCCTGAGGTCATCTACGCCGGCCCACAGGGCACCGAGGCACTGACGAAAGCGGGACTTGTCACCCAGCAAGACAAACACCATGTTCTCGATTTCAAGGCGCTACTGAACGACCACATCGTGCCTAAGAAGCAGTGGCAGGAGCTCAAGGCCGGCAAGCTTCGTGGTCCGATCAATGTGTCCTCGACGGACCCGGTGAAGTCCAACTCCGGCTTCACGTTGGCGCAGCTGGAGCTCACGATGCTCGCCTCGGCAGATCCGTACCAGTCACCCTCGATCGCCGAAGCGCGATCGGCTTTGCCGACGATGCGTCAGATCTACGACGTGCAGGGGCTCCAAGCCACGTCGTCGGACAACGGCTTTCGCCAGTGGCTCACCCAAGGCGGTGAGTACTCCGCACCTCTCTACGCCGGCTACGAGAGCCAAATCATCCAACAGATGACGGTGGGTGGCAACCCAGAGCATCTGATGAAGAACGTCACGATGTTGTACCCGGACAACGGTCGGTCTTATATGATGCAGTGCGCATAAACGTTAGTGAGTTCAAGGCTTGTGCGTCTAAATGGGCAAACCTGAGCGCTGATCTCCAAATCGCTTCGACCTCCCAGCCCGGCAATGGCGGTTCACAGGTCGCGGCCTTGCGCTCAAAAAGCTCCCGCGCCCGCTCCGTTGCGCCAAAGCGGATCAGCACCCGGCCTGCAAACCGAGACAAGGTGGTGTTACGCGATTTTTCTGCGTTCCAGACGCTGGTGAACAACCCGGTTTACACCAATGATTCGGTCGAGGACGTGGTGGACGGCTACCAGGCGGGCGGGTACGTGGCGTTGATTGCCCACAAGTAGATCGCTTGAGTTTTCGAGGGGG
>JAEZVO010000032.1 GCA_023443125.1 Actinomycetes bacterium | reverse complement strand
GAAATTGATTAGTAGAATCTTTGTATCATCTGACTAATATCACTGTGTTCACTACGGGATCCGCTGGATACTCCACACGTAAGCTATCTAGCGACCCCACCCGAACCGCACTATACCATCTGACACGCACTACCCCTCGGCTCGCACTCTGCCTATCTAACGCACTACCCCCCCCTCGACGCACACTGCCACCTGCCCTACAGATGAAAATGGCACACAGCCTCACGAGTAAGGACGACACCCACACCGCACGACACACATAGCACCTAGCGCCACACGACACACGTAGCACCGACATCACACCGCACACCCAACACCCACACGTAAACACCAACACCACACATATGGCACCCGCCTCATCGAGACCTTACTGCTAGTCACGTAGGGCTTGGCTAAGCGTCTCAAATTTATCGTTCCCCCTGACCACCCAAGTATTCAACACCGAAAAACTCGAAACACAGCTGGACAAAGAACAATGCAAACTCGAACGAAACGACAAAAAACTCCACGACCTCATCAACAAAAACAAAGCCTGCGAGCAAGAAGAAGACAACTACCAAAAAAAACTACGACAATATCGAGCGCCAATGGCAAGAAGCCGACAAACAGATCCGCTCACTCAAAGAAAAGATCAAAACCATCCAAGGTAAGAAAACAGCCATGCTCAACACAATCACCACCCTGGATAAAACCGAAGGCAAACTCACCGAGTTTCGCAAAACCTACTGGACAGGTCTCATCGACAAAGCCATCGCCTACGAAACACACATCGACTTCGCTTTCAAAAACGGAGAAACCATCCCCGTCGACAGGTTAAGCAAAAAATAAACTGAAAACAAAACCCCGCCAGCAACAAAAGAAGCTCGCCACCAAGAAAAGGTGACGAGCTTTAATCATGTTCAAATAAGCAATAAAAACCCGAACTTACACGCCCTAAAGAACCCCGTTGCACTCACTAACGTTTAGACGCACAAGCTTTGAACTCACTAACGTTTATGCGCACTGCATCATATAAGACCGACCATTGTCGTTGAAAAGTTACTCTCTCATTCGTAAACCGCAACGAGAAACCAACGGTTCCCCCTGTGCACTGCAAACATATGGTGCGCACCAGGCGGGCTCAGATCCCTCGGATGAGATATCATCGAAGTTCCTAACCTTCCTAGCGTCGGAATTACACGGATCAGGTTCTACGGTTCGCCGAAGTTATTCGGCATCTCAGCCACCACTGTTCTTACAGCAGTATCCTTTAATCAGGAATGCAGGGAGTTCGCCCCACACTCGGGCAGGTTAGGCTTCCGACTGCTCCCCAGCATCCCGTTGAGACTTGACTAATCGGCTCCTGCGAAGCACTCGACGATTAGCAGGATGTATGCCGTGAAGGACAGCGACAGATGTGCCAAGCATACTGGCCGCGATCCCGCGTTCTACCCGCTCAACCACGTGCCGACGAAAGACACTTGGACGCCGATGCGGGTGTGACGGTCTCGCACGTAGGGTTGTCGACATGCGTATCTTCACCGTGGGCCACTCCAACTTCGAGTTCGAGGACTTCGCCGAGATGATTAGGGCTGTCGGTGTGGAATCCATCGTGGATGTGCGCAAGCTACCCGGGTCCAGGAAGTACCCGTGGTTCAACGACGACTATCTCGCCGAACACCTTCCCACACGCGGCATCACTTACAGCAGAAGCGAGGGCCTGACCGGGCGGCGCAATGTGTCCCACTCCGTACCGTTTGAGGCCAACGGGAACTGGCGTAACCGCAGCTTCCACAATTACGCCGACCATGCGCTGGGTGGGGAGTTCTCGGATGCACTCTCGCAGCTACGGGCGAGTGCTGCCGAAACCCCTACCGCAATCATGTGCTCCGAGGCAGTGTGGTGGCGCTGCCACCGGCGCATCATCGCCGACCACCTCATCGCCCATGGTGACGAAGTTGAACACATCATGGGGATGGGTGCGGACGGGGCGAAGGTAAACGAGGCAACACTCAACGACGGTGCCGTCATCGGCAACGACCTCCTCGTGCGTTACCCAGAGCGGGGCTAGCGCGTACCCCAGAGGCCAGGGGTGCGGAAACCCAGACTACCCACGGCATCCGCCTCGGCCTGACCTCAGGCGCGACCTACGCCTTGTATTCATGGAGCGCACGCCCCTTATGAGCAGCAGTATCGGAGGCACACCAGCGAATAGCACACTCAAACGAGCTTTAGGTTAGGAAAACTGAACCGCGCAACCTAAGAAGACCACCGGGAACCCCAGTAGAACCCCAAAGCGTCGAATCGAAAAACGTGCTACCGACTTGCCACGGCCCTAGACGTTGAACTTGAAGTCCACGACGTCCCCGTCGGCCATGATGCGGGATCTCCACCAGGTGACAGTCATGTAGACCCTCACCAGTGGTGCGATGGGCGCAGCCTACGGAAGAATCGGCATAGACGACTCAACACAGACAAAGGATGCACAAGAGCAGCGGGAGCAATCCGATAGGCAAGACACCGCCCACACCGCGTTGATACTCAGGCCACCTGCACGCGCTGATCGCCCAGCACATACTCGACGACGAGCCCCCCACCAACCGCCTCAAGGTACCTACGAATTGTGCCAACTTTCGCATTCTCGATATCGCCGTGCTCAATCTTGGAGATCTGGCGTTGGCCCACCCCAATTCGCTCGGCTAACTGAGCCTGAGTGAGGCCAGCCTGTTCACGCAATTCACGAAGTCGGTAAGCACGCACTTCAGCAAGCATCCGCTCCTTATGCGCATCGACGCGCTTCCTGTCCACGGGATGATTGGCGACGAAATCCTTCAACGACATGGCCATCTCGCTCATTTTCCTTTCAATCTGCGCAAGTGTTCATCGAAAAGGTCATCGGCCCTCGGAATATTGCGCGCGTACCATCGCTTCCAGTTACCCGACTTATCGCCAGCAATAAGCATGATCGCCTCACGCACTGGGTCAAAAGCAAAAAGGATGCGGAGCTCTGTCCGACCAGATGACCCCGGCCGGAGCTCCTTCATGTTTCGGTGCCTCGACGAAGACACAGTATCGACGATCGGCCTCCCGAGCTGGGGGCCTCGGTCTTCCAGTAACTCGATTGCAGCCACGACCTGCTCCCGAGAGTCGTTATCCAGCGAAGCGAGCCATCCTGCGATCAGCTGGACGTCCACGCTCCACATATACAGCATCATAGACCCTCGAAGGTCTACGACCAAGAGAGATCGTGCTCAAAAGGTGGACTCTACTGGGCTGCTCGGCTGGAAAAGCACCCCACCGCTGACCCTCGAAGAGACTGACTCCTCGAGCTGAGCCAAGGGTGCCTGCCCGTCCGCGTAGATCGATATCCCTATCGGGTCACATCTCAAGCGGGGCGATCGGCAGGATGAGGATCGGTAGGCCAGGCTCGTCCACGACAGGTTCGCCATCGCGCCCAACCGACCTCTTGCGCGCAAAGGTCCTCTTCCACCCGCGTGACTCGTAGAACGGGACGACCTACTCTCGACACCCCAAGTAACCGAACGCGACGCGGCCATCCTCGCGCATCGACTGCGCTGCCCAGCTCACGAGTTCGCTCCCGAGACGCATCCCTCGTGCGTCAGCGGAGATCAAGACGCCGCCGACTCCCGCGATCGCGACGGTCTCCGTGCCGACAGCGATATCGCGGCGTGCCCATCCCACGTGACCGATGACGCGACCTTCGGTCCGCTCCAAGATGTGGACATCATGTGACGCGTAGCCGTAGGGGTGCTGCGGATCCCACTCTCCGAATTCCTTGAGGTACTCGTTGTCGAAGCCCATACAGATCTGATTCAGTGCGCTCTTGGTGGGCGATGACCTCGATTGAATAACGCGTCACGCGTCCACATTCCACGGGTCCACGAGTTTGACTCCGGTGTGCTGGAAATCCTCACATTGCGCGTAGCGCAGGTCACCGACGAGACGCTGCAGCCGATTCCCGGGCAGAATTCGCAGATCATCGAGGTCCGTCGCCGCGTGAATCAGCTCGAGCTTCCGCATGCCCGCCCGCTGCACGGTCCGGTCGACACGCTTGACGTACTGCTCATGCCAGATGCGCTCGGTCTCCTTGCTGCCGAACGATCCAATCACTGAGCCAGATATAACGAGGACCGTCATTAACGCTCGACGTTAAACCGGAACTCCACCACGTCCTGGCACTTGTAACCATCACGGCACATCGGTGCACACCGGTCGGTCGGGGCCTTCTGAGTAGGAAACACGTCTTTGAACGGCCGCCAGGGCGCCAACAGCGCGAGGGGGATCACACCAGCAGCATCCGAATCAGACAACGAGCAGCACCTGTACCAGTCAATCAGCACGTAGGCGCTTCGGTTCACTGCGGGGCAGCACGGAGGTACGTCTCAGGCTTCCGGCGGCCGACCGTCAGCAGGAGGACGCCAGCGCGCGAACCCACCTTCGGTGTTGAGCACCTGCTCCGTCACCCAACGGCCGTCATCGCTGACCAGCCACTCCATCAAGCGAGCGGGATCAACCGGTTCGCCCATCCGCCCGAATGGGAACATCGGGGCGACCCGAGCCATGATCTCGGGGGTCATGTATCCCGTGTCGACTGGCCCTGGATTGACCGTGTTGACGGTGATGCCGACGTCGGCAAGCTGGTCGGCCAAGGTCACCGTGACACCCGCGAGTGCTGCCTTAGACGCCGCATAGCCCACCTCGCCCGGCATAGGTCCGAGGCCCTGGCCCGAGATCATCAGGACGACGCGACCACCCGGGCGTCCATCGTGCTGCGCGGCGAACGCCTGCACCAGCAGGAGGGACGAGCGGGCGTTGACGGTCCAGTGGGCGTCCAGCATCTCGGCGGTCAGGTCGCCGAGGGCCCCATCGCCGCCCGATCGGGCGTGGTTGCAGACGAGGATGTCCAGATGGTCAAGCTCCGTCACAGCTCTATGCACGGCAGCCTCGGGAGCACCATCCTGAGCCAGATCAACCGCAAGGTCGACGACGCGCTGGCTGGAGTCAGCACGATTCGCGTCGAGCTCCTGCATCACTGCCTCCAGGTCGTCCCCACCCGACGGTTGGTCCAGGTCATGCGGCCGATGGTGCGTCACGAGCACGTCAGCCCCGCTTCGGACCAGCCTCGACGCAATCGCGAACCCAATCCCCTGCCGACGACTGACCCCCCGTCACGAGTGCCGCTCGCCCTCGAAGTGACCGGGCGCTCATGCAGTCCGTAGCGGCTGAATGCTGTCCAGCGCGTCCCCGAGTGCGTCCATCTCGACCTCAAGGTCATAGCGCACCTGCAGGTTGAACCAGAACTGCGCACTCATGCTGAAGAAGCGCCCCAGACGCAGAGCCGTATCCGCCGTGATCCGACGCTTGCCGTGCACGATCTCGTTGATCCGACGCGGCGGAACGCCGATGGATACTGCCAGCCGGTTCTGAGTTACGCCCATTGGAACGAGGAACTCCTCCATGAGGATCTCGCCCGGATGGATCGGGGGAATCTTGTCATCCATGTCTCACCTCCTAGCGATAGTCGACAATCTCGACCTCGCAGGGGCCCGCAGCAGTCCAGACGAAGCAGATCCGCCACTGGTCGTTGATTCGGATGCTGTGCTGACCGATCCGGTCGCCCTTGAGCGCTTCCAGCCGGTTCCCCGGTGGAACACGGAGTTCATCAAGCGCGTGGGCAGCATCGAGTAGCAACAGCTTTGTGAGTGCCTTCTTGTGCAGACGAGAGTCGAGACGCTTGACGCGCTGCCGCAGGAACAGGCGTTCGGCATCGCGGTCGGCAAAGGAGACGATCACCCGACCATCATATAACGCAGCGCGTCATTAACGCTAGACGTTAAACCGGAACTCCACCACATCGCCGTCGGCCATGACGTAGTCCTTACCTTCGAGGCGCATTTTGCCGGCTGCTTTCACTGCAGCTTCGGAACCGAGCTCGTCGAGATCGTCGAAGCTCATCACTTCAGCCTTGATGAAGCCCTTCTGGAAGTCGGTGTGAATCACGCCGGCTGCCTCGGGGGCCGTCCAGCCCTTCTTGATGGTCCAGCCGCGCGCCTCCTTCGGGCCTGCGGTGAGGAACGACTGCAGCCCGAGCGTGTCGTAGCCGACGCGGGCCAGCACGTCGAGGCCGGGCTCGTCGATGCCCATGTCAGCGAGGAATTCGCGCGCCTCACCCTCCTCCATTTCGACGAGTTCTGCCTCGAACTTCGCGTCGAGGAAGATGGCCTCGGCAGGCGCGACGATCTCGCGCATCTTGGCCTTGAGGTCGTCGTCGGCGAGCTCCTCCTGCGAGCAGTTGAACACGTAGATGTAGGGCTTGGCGGTGAGAAGGTGCAACTCGTAGAGGAGTTCGTGGTCGAGGTCGGCCTTGCGCACCGGCACCCCCGCCTCGAGCGCTTCCTTCGCCGCGACGAACGCCTCGAACTTCGGCCGCACTTCCTTCTTAATGCGCGCCTCCTTGTCGACGCGCGGCAGCGCCTTCTCGACGGTCTGGAGGTCCGCCAGGATCAGCTCAGTGTTGATGGTGTCGATGTCGTTGGCGGGGTTGACCTTGCCGTCGACATGGAGGATGTCGTCATCCTCGAACACGCGCGTGACTTGGCAAATCGCATCGGCCTCGCGGATATTCGCGAGGAAAGCGTTACCCATGCCCTCGCCCTCGCTAGCGCCCTTCACGATGCCCGCGATGTCGACGAAGCTCACCGTCGCGGGGATGATCTTCTCCGACTTGTAGATCTCCGCCAGACGCGGCAACCGCGGATCCGGCACCCCGACGACGCCGACGTTAGGCTCGATCGTCGCGAACGGGTAGTTCGCCGCGAGCACGTCGTTGCGGGTCAGAGCGTTGAACAGGGTTGACTTGCCGGCATTGGGAAGACCGACGATTCCAATCGTTAGTGCCACGCCTGCCGAGTCTATTACCCGCAGCCCTACCCGCCTAGTTACACCTGCCCAGCCACGCCACACGGCTTCTGCAACACCGGGTCGCGATACACCGTGTCACCAACAACGAAGTCGACGTACCCGACGCGCTCCCACCCGTGCTTGGCGTAGAACCGCTGGGCGCGATGGTTGTCGTAATTCACATTCAGCCACAGCCCTTCGACACCCCGCTCGACGGCGCGACGCCCTGCCGCGTCGAGCAGCGCGGCGGCCACACCCTGCCCATGACACTCATGCCGAACGTAGCACTTCGAGAGCAACCCCGACGTCGCGAGCGTGACGCCCAACTCGGGGGCGGGGGCGCCGTCGGAATCAAAAAAGAGCAGCACATAGCCGAGCAGGCGCGTGTCGTCGCCAGCCACGAGCACGTCGCGCTCCGGATCGGCGAGATGCTCGGCGAATCGCTGGGCGGTGAGGTGCGCGTCGATATAGACGCGCATGTCGTGCTCACTGAGAGAGTGCGGGCAGGCCATGGGGAATGTCTCGATGGCGAGATCGGCGACGGCGGTGGCTTCGTCGGGGCGCGCCTGCCTGATGTGGTAACTCATGTTTCTCCCTCTCCAGCAGGAAAGTTAATAAGAAATGTTTGCGTATCAAAATTACGTAGGTTAGGCTCCCCTAAGTCGCGACATATGAAACCCATCGCACGAAGAAGGATCGAGATGAAACTACAACGTCTGGCCGCCCTTGTCGCCGCGGCGCTCGTTGGCCTTGCTGCCTGCTCCCCCAGCAGCAACGAGGGCGCAACGCCCTCGACGGAATCCAGCGCATCCGATAGCACCACCCAGGTCACCGACGCGCGAGGCACCGTCGATGTGCCCGCCAGCCCGCAGCATGTCGTCGCCACCGACAACCGCATCTTCCAAACCCTGCAGGCCTGGGACGTGAAGCTCGTGGCTGCCCCCAAGAAGCTCATCTCGAGCAACAACCCGTACAAGAAGGACGAGAGCATCGTCGACCTCGGCAACCACCGCGAGCCCGACCTGGAAGCGATCGTCGCGACGAAGCCCGACCTCGTCTTGAACGGCCAGCGTTTCGCACAGCACTACGACGCCATCAAGAAGCTCACTCCCGACGCGGCGCTCGTCGACACCAATATCTCCCCTGACAAGCCCCTCGACGAGGAGCTGAAGCGCCAGACCACCCTGCTGGGCGATATCTTCGGCAAGCAGGACGAGGCAAAGCAGCTCATCGCCGACTTCGACGCCGCCATCAAGCGAGTCAAGGACGTCAACACGTCGGACAAGTTCATGGCCGTCATCACCTCCGGCGGCGAGATCAACTACGCCGCGCCCGGCAAGGGACGCACGCTCGGCCCCGTCTTCGAGATCCTCGGCCTCACCCCCGCCCTCGAAACCGACGGCTCGTCGGACCACACCGGCGACGACATCTCCGTCGAAGCCATCGCCCAGTCGAACCCCGACTGGATCCTCGTGATGGACCGCGACGCAGCTGTGAGCGCCAACAACGGCGAGAAGTACACGCCGGCGAACGAGCTGCTCAAGGAATCGGCGGCGCTGAAGAACGTGACCGCGGTGAAGAAGAACCAGATCGTCTACATGCCGCAAGACACCTACCTCGACGAGAGCATCCAGACCTACACCAAGTACTTCAACGACTTGGCAGACGCCATGGAAAAGGCATAATCCACAACCGATGACCACCATCACCCAGCCAAGAACTGCGACGCGAACCGCCACCCTGCCACGCGCCCAACGAGCCACCGCCGCTCGGCCCGCGCACAAGCTCTCGTGGCGGTTCGCCGTCGCGGTTCTTGGCACTGCCGGGCTGGTGGTGGCGTCGTTGTTCGTCGGCGTCTATGACGTGTTCGGCTCCACCGACGGCGCCCAGATGTTTGCGATCACCCGCATCCCGCGCACGCTGGCGCTGGTGCTGGCGGGGGCCGCGATGGCGATGTCTGGCCTCGTCATGCAGCAACTCACGCAGAACCGGTTCGTCGAACCCACCACCACGGGCACCACCGAGTGGGCCGGGCTCGGGCTGCTGCTGGTGATGATCGTCGCGCCGGGCGCATCGCTGCTCGTCAAGATGGTGGTGGCGGTGCTGGCGGCCTTCATAGGCACGATGGTGTTCTTCTTTATTTTGCGACGAGTCACCCTCCGCTCGGCGGTGATCGTGCCCATCATCGGCTTGATGCTGGCCGCGGTGGTCGGCGCATGCTCGTCGTATATCGCACTCAGCACCAACATGCTGCAGAGTATGGGCGTGTGGTTCCTCGGCTCGTTCACGTCGGTGGTGCAGGGCCAGTACGAACCGCTGTGGGCGATCGTCGCCGTCGCCATCGCCGTGTTCATCGCAGCCGACCGGTTCACCGTCGCGGGTCTCGGCGAGGACATCGCCACCAACGTCGGGCTCAACTACCGCCGCGTGGTGCTCGTCGGCACCGGACTCATCGCGGCTGCGACGGGCATCGTCACCGTCGTGATCGGCAACCTCCCGTTCCTTGGGCTGATCGTGCCGAACATCGTGTCGCTGTACCGCGGCGACAACCTACGCTCCAACCTGCCGTGGGTGTGCCTGCTCGGCATCGCGGCGGTGACGCTCGCCGACATCATCGGGCGGGTCATCATCATGCCGTTCGAGGTGCCCGTCGGCACCATTTTGGCCATGGTGGGGTCGGTCGTGTTCATCGCGCTCTTGCTGCGGGGACGTCGTGCCTGAGCCCGCCGTCGACGCCGCTCCTGCACCTGCCCCCACCCGCCAGCGCCGCACCCGCACCAGCTCCGGTGCATTCCCGACGGCCAGCCACCGCCGCCGGTATTGGATGATCTTCGCGGGCATGCTGATGGCTGCAGCGCTATTCGTCTTTGGCAACCTGGCTTGGGGGAACCCCATGCCGCTCGGCACCGAGGGCTGGTGGCTCATCGCGAAACTGCGAGTCACCAACATGGCAGTGATCGTCGTGGTGGCGTTTTGCCAAGGCCTCGCCACCGTCGCATTTCACACCATCACAAACAACCGCATCATCACGCCGTCGATCATGGGCTTCGAGTCGCTGTACCGTCTGGTGCAGACCGTCGCCGTGTTCGCCTTCGGCGCCGCCGGTGTCGCGATGGTGCAAGGCGTGTGGCAATACCTGTCTCAGGTGACGCTCATGGTGGGGTTCGCCGCCCTGCTGTACGGCTGGCTGCTCACCGGCAAACGCGCGAACCTGCACCTCATGCTGCTCATCGGCATCGTGCTCGGCACCGGGATGGGCGCGATCGCGACGTTCCTCCAGCGCCTCCTCACGCCCAGCGACTTCGACATCCTCACCGCGCGCCTCATCGGTTCCATCGCGAACTCCGACGCCACCTACCTCCCCGTGGCCGTGCCGCTGGCGGCGTTCGCCGGTGGCGGCCTCTGGGTGATGTCCAGAAAGCTCGACGTGTTGGCGCTCGGCCGAGCCACCGCCGCCAACCTAGGGGTGGACCACCGGCGCAACTCTATCGTCGTGCTACTGCTGGTGGCGGTGCTGATGGCGGTGTCGACGTCGCTGGTGGGGCCGATGGCGTTCCTGGGCTTCCTGATCGCCATGATCTCCTACCAGCTGGCCGACACGCACGACCACCGCTACGTGTTCCCTATGGTGTGGCTGACCGGCATTGTTACGCTTGCCGGGGCGTATTTCGTGCTGAAGCATCTGTTCTACGCTGAGGGCTCCGTCGGCATCATTATCGAGGCCGTCGGCGGAACCTTCTTCCTCATCTATGTGCTGCGAAAGGGGCGCCTGTGATCTCCGTCAACGCCGCTGGCAAGCGTTACACCGACGAGGTGCGCATCGGCCCCGTCGACCTCGACATCCCAGCAGGCGGGGTGACGGCCCTCGTCGGGCCGAATGGTGCGGGGAAATCTACGCTGCTGACGATGATCGGGCGCCTGCTCGGCATGGATGAGGGCAGCATCGAGGTGGCGGGCCTCGACGTGGCCACCACGAAGTCTCAGGACCTCGCGAAAGTGCTGTCGATTCTGCGACAGGAGAACCACTTCATCACCCGACTGACGGTGCGGCAGCTCGTCGGATTCGGGCGGTTCCTCCACTCGGGCGGGCGCCTCACGGAGCGCGATGAGCAGATCATCGACGACGCCATCGACTTCCTCGACCTGAGCGACTTGGAGGGGCGCTACCTCGACGAGCTCTCCGGCGGGCAGCGACAGCGCGCATACGTCGCGATGGTGCTCGCGCAGGACACCGACTACGTGCTGCTCGACGAGCCGCTGAACAACCTCGACATGGCGCACGCCGTCCACATGATGCGCCACCTGCGCAGCATCGCCACCGAGCTCGGCCGCACCGTCGTTATTGTGCTGCACGACATCAACTTCGCCGGCGCCTACGCCGACCGCATCTGCGCCATGAAACACGGCCAGGTGCAGGCCTTCGGCACGCCGGAGGAAATCATGCGCTCCGACGTGCTGACCAGCATCTTTGACACCCCCGTCGACGTGATCCCCAGCCACCGGGGACCCGTCGCGGTGTACTTCTGAGGGTTGCCGTCTGCGGGAGTGTCAGCCTGCCCAGTAGGCGCCAAGCGCGCGCGACAGGTAGCCCGGATCTTCCACCCCGCACAGCTCGCGGGCGGAGTGCATCGACAACAGGCCGACGCCGACGTCGACCGTCGTGATGCCGAGCCGGGTGGCCGTGATGGGGCCAATAGTGGACCCACAAGGCATGGCGTTGTTGCTCACGAACGGCTGGGTGGGCACGTCGGCGCGCTTGCACGCGTCCATCCACATGGCGGTGCCGACGGCGTCGGAGGCGTAGCGCTGCTGGGCGTTGAGTTTGAGCAGCGGGCCCTGGTTGGGCTGCGGGCGCACCACCGGGTCGTGGTGGTTCGGGTAGTTGGGGTGGACGAGGTGGCCGGTGTCGGCGGACACACAGCTGGAGCGCGCGGTGAAGGCGCGGGTGGCGTCGATGTCGAGACCGTAGCCAGCGGCGATCCGCGTGAGCACGTCGTCGAGAATTGGGCCGGCGGCGCCGGAGGTGGTGCTGGAACCCACCTCCTCGTGGTCGAAGGCGGCGAAGATCTGCACGTCGGTGGTTGCCTCGGCGCGCTCCATGGCGACCAGGGCGGCGTGCGTGCAGGCGAGGTTGTCCAAGCGCGAGGACGCGAAGAACTCCTGGTTGAGCCCGATCACCTGCGGGGCTTGCGTGTCGAAGGTGTAGAGATCGTGGAATGCGACGTCGGAGCGCTCGACGCGGGCGAGCTCGGCGAGGTGGCCGAGCAGCCCGCCGTTCGGTACTGTGGCGAGGATGGGCTGCAGATGCGTCTGCTTGTCGAGGTGGAGAGCGTCATTGACTCCCCTGTCGAGGTGCACGGCCAGCTGCGGAATGCGGCAGATGGGGCCGGACTGCACGAGGTGCTGCTCACCGTCGGTGGTGACGAGGCGCCCGGCGATGCCGAGGTCGCGGTCGAGCCACGAGTTGAACAGCGGGCCACCGTAGATTTCGACGCCGATCTGCGTCCAGCCCGCCGACTGCAGCAACTCCCCCGGCTTCACTTTGAAGGCAGGCGAATCAGTGTGCGTACCGACGATGCGCGCGCCGGCATCGTCGGAGAGGGCCTCGGGCGCGATCCACGCGACGACGGCACCGTGCCGCACGATGAAGTACTTGCCGGCGATGCTCTGCCAGGGCTTGCGCTCGTCGAGCTGCGTAAACCCGGCGCTGACAAGGCGCTCAGCAATGTTGGCAGCCGCGTGGTACGAGGTGGGCGAGGAGCTGACGAAATGGGCGAGATCCGCGATGTGTTCCTGCATACGTCTACTCTACGGGTGCCGCCGGGTTTCGACACGCGGCTACGCCGCGGCTCAAGCGCCGGCTGCCCCATTCCGATCATCGAGTAGGCGACGAAGTCGCCGTATCGAGATGCGTCAACGACAGAACCTAACCCGATATCCACATTCGTTTGCCAGAAAGGGCGATTCTGGACGGTTTCAGCAAACGAATGTGGATATCGGGTTAGCTCTGGCTCCAGCCACTGCTGTCGGAAGCGGATCGAGGTGGATTCACAGAAATTGTCAGAGGTGTCTGCAACGCTGAGGGGCATGGATATTTGGGTAGTTCCGACGATCCTTCTCGCGGTGGTCATTGGCGCGCTCGCGGGCTGGTGGGTCGCGCATTCTCGCGCCAGTGTCGCTGCCGCGAACCTGCGTGCGGACGTCGCCGACCGCGACGCCACGGTGGCCGAGCTGCAGGGCAGCATCGCGCAGGCGCAGGGCAAAGCCGCCGCCGCGGAGGCGAAGGTGGCGGGGCTGCAGGCAGAGCGCGACGCTGCCGTCGCCCGTGCCCGCGAGGTGGCAGCAGACCGCGCGTCGCTCGAAGAACGCTTCAAAGCCATCACTTCCGAGCAGTTGACCCGGCAAAGCGAGCACACCACGAAGCAGCTCGTGGAACCCGTGAGCGAGGGGCTGAAGCTGCTCACACAGCGCATTCAGGCGGTAGAGCAAGAACGCACAGCCATGCACGCGGAGCTGCGCACGCAAATCGCGGCCATGCAGGCCTCCGGCGATGCCCTGCGCAAAGAGACGCTCGGCCTGGCCAACGCCCTGCGCACCCCGCAGGTGCGCGGCTCGTGGGGCGAGCAGAGCCTGCGACGCATGGTGGAGGTCTCCGGCCTCACCTCGCGCGTCGACTTCGACGAACAAACCTCCGCCACCGCCGACGACGGCTCCCTGCGTCGCCCTGACATGCGCATCCATCTGGCGGGCGGCAAAGAGATCTTCGTCGACTCGAAGGTGCCGCTGGCGGCCGTGCTCGAGGCCTACAACACCGACGACGAGGCCGCCCAGGTGCAGCACCTCGACCGCTTCGCGCGCCACGTGCGCACCCACATCGACGACCTCTCGGGCAAGCAGTATTGGGATCTGAGCCTCGCCTCGCCGGAGTTCGTCGTGCTGTATTTAGGTTCCGACGAGTTCTACCGCCTCGCGCAAGAACGCATGCCGGATCTCCACGACTACGCGGCCCGACGCAACGTCATGCTGGCTTCCCCCGGCATCCTCATTCCGATGCTCCACATCGTCGCGCACGGGTGGTCGCAGGCGTCGCTCGCGGAGTCCGCGAAAGAGGTCGTGGAGCTCGGACGAAGCCTGCACGCCCGCCTCGCCACCATGGGTGGGCACTTCGCCGCCGCCAGCCGCGGGCTCAACCAGGCCGTCGTGAACTACAACAAAGCCATCGCCAGTCTGGAGTCTCGCGTGCTGGTATCCGCCCGCAAATTCACAGACCTCGACGTCACGAAAGCCGGCCTCGACGAGCTCTCCCCCGTCGCTGCCACGCCTGCGTGGCCGTCTGCCCCAGAGCTCGCCGACGATCAACGCGCGGCCTTGCCAGACGCAGTCCCGGGTAGTGAATCCGCATGAGGAGAGCGCTCAATTTACGCAAGAATGGCACCTATGACTTCCGTCGCTGAACTCGCCGAACTCATCCCTCCCGCTTTGGAGCGCATCACCGGCGTCGCCACGCGCACACCTGTGCAGCACAACCCGCGGCTCTCGACGCTCACCGGCACCGAGGTGTGGCTCAAGCGAGAAGACCTCCAGCCCGTGCGTTCCTATAAATTGCGCGGCGCCTACAACCTCATCGCCCAGCTCTCCAGCGACGAGCAACGCGCCGGCGTGGTCTGCGCGTCGGCCGGAAACCACGCCCAGGGCGTGGCATTCAGCGCCTCCCAGCTCGGCATCGACGCGACGATCTTCGTCCCCCACACCACTCCGAGGCAGAAGCGCGAGCGCATCACCGCCCTGGGCGGGGGGCACGTCGAATTGGTGATGGCCGGCTCCACGTATGACCAAGCCAGTGCCGCGTCGAAGGAGTTCGCCAAGGCTGAGGGCAAGGTGCTGGTGCCGGCATTCGACGACCCGCGCACGATTGCCGGGCAGGCCACCGCCGTCGCGGAGGCGTTCGAGCAGCTCGACTTCATGCCCGACGTGGTGATGCTGCCCGTGGGCGGCGGCGGGCTCCTGTCCGGAGCGGCGGCGTGGCTGCGCACCCACCATCCGGAAGTGCGCATCGTCGGGGTTGAGCCAGAGGGCGCGCCGTGCGTGGCCGCCGCGCTCTCGGCCGGCCGGCCCATGGAACTCAACGACATCGACACCTTCGTCGACGGCGCTGCCGTCTCGCGCGTAGGGGATGTGACGTTCGACATCATCCGCGAGGCGCAGCCCGAACTCGTCCGGGTGCCCGAGGGGCAGGTCTGCAGCGAGATGCTGGACATGTACCAAATCGACGGCATCATCGCGGAGCCCGCTGGCGCCCTGGCATCATCGGCGCTGCCTACCGGCGGAGTGGGCACCCGCGTGCAGATTCCGGGTGGGTCGAAGGTCCTCTCCCTCATTTCCGGCGGTAACAACGACGTCGCGCGCTACGCCGAAGTCGTGGAGCGCTCCCTCATCCATGAGGGCCGCAAGCGGTACTTCCTCGTGAGCTTCCCGCAGCAGCCGGGCGCGCTGCGTCGCTTCCTCGACGAGGTGCTCGGCCCCGACGACGACATCGCCCACTTCGAGTACGTGAAGCGCAGCTCACGCGAGACGGGCCCAGCCATGGTGGGCATCGAGCTCGGCAACCCCGGCGATTATCCGTTCCTGATGCAGCGCATCGCCGAGGTCGGCATGGAAGTGGAGCTCATCACCTACGGGTCTCCGTTGTTCAGGTTCCTCGTGTAAGCCAACCCGAACAGCGGCGCCCCTCGTCAGGCGGCCAAGCGGACGTCACCGACACCCGTCGACGGCAGGCCGGGCACAGTATCCGACGTTTCGGGCGCGCTGTCGTCGCTCTCAGAGGAATCCGTGTCGATTTCCGACTCTTCGACGTCAGGGGCATCTTCCGACGGCGTCTCGTCCTCGTCGGTCTCTCCCTGCTGCACAGCCGAGAGCCAGTACGCCCAGAGACGTTCCTTCGCGCCACCCACCGGGCCAACCACGGCCTCGAGTTCGCTGGGATCCGGCTTCCACGCGGCCTTCACCGCAGCCACGGCCTCGTCGACGGAGCCAACCTTCGCAGATAGCTTCAGCAGGTAGTCCGGCACGGTCAGCGCCGGGTCGGTGATGCCAACTAGCGGGGCGCCGATGGCCGCGATGGGCGGGAATACCGAACCAGGGATACCCACCACTACTTCCGCCGACGACGCCGCAGCGATGGTGCCCTCGTCGGCGATCTCGTACTGCTCCCACAGGCTCCGGTCCTCACGCGGGTGCAGGCCAACGCGGATGTGGTAACCCTCATCGTCGAGTGCAGCGGCGGTGTCGAGGAGGAGCTGTGTGCCGGGGGCGGCGCCGCCCGTCTCGTTGGGGCGAGTGACCGAAGTGGCGATGAGCACGGTGCCCTTCGTCGGGTTGTAGGCGCCGACGTCGTCGAGGCCCATGTTGCCAACAACCTCGATGTCCTCGGCGTTCAGCCCGAAGTGGGTTGCGAACACCTTGGCCTCGTCGCTGGACTGCGCGGTGGCGCCCACGAGCCGCGGGCGGATGTCGTCGGCGAACTTGGCGCGCTCCGGGTTGAGGTAGGCGAGCGAGCTGGCGACGACCGGGACGTTGGGCAGCGCCTCCACCACGGTGGCTGGCCACTCAGTCGCACCGTTCACGACGAGGAGGTCGGCGCCCCATTCGTCGGCCTGGTCCAAGGTGATGACCTCGACGCCGTCGTCGGCTTTATGCTCGAGGTCAGGCGAGACGAGTGCGATGCGCCAGCCTTGCTCATTGACGTAGTCCACCATCTGCTTGATGTGGTACGAACCGTACGGCTCATTCGTGGCGACGAGGACGTCGATCTGGTCGTCGTCTGCGTGCGCCGATGGCGCCATCACAGTGCTGACGGCAAGGACGAGCGAGATGATGCCGACGAGCGCGCGGCGGGCGATGTGCATGGGAACTCCTGAGTCGACGTTGGGAGTTCCAGCTTGGCTAACCCAGGTGAACGGCGTGCGACGGTTACGTGAACGGTGAGCAGGCGACCGTGATGCCGGGCTGCGGCGGAAAACTCAAAATCCGTACGCAGATTCATCTAACCCCTCAAAATCAGGGGGTTTGGTCCATCTGCGTACGGATTTTGAAGTTCGCGGACAGGTGTTGCACCCAGGTCACAGGTGGTACACTCGTGGTCATGCCAACCGCACTGCCGCGTTTCCAGGTCACCCAAACGAGTGAGATCGCCGACGCACTGGCCGTTGCCGCCGCAGAGTGGCCGGATGCCCCACGTCCTGAGCTCGTTACGCGCCTGTTCCGCGAGGGTGCGGCAGCTATTCAGCATCGACAGGACAAGCGTGCCGAAGCGCAGCGCTCTGCCGCTATCGCGACGCAGGGAATCCTCGCGTACCCGTCCGCGTATCTGGCGGAGCTTCGAGCGGAGTGGCCCGAGTGATCATTCTCGACGCGAGCGTACTGATTGCCCACTTCACGCCAGGAGACGCCCACGCCAGCAGTGCGCTGGAGATTCTGGACACCGAGGAAGAGCTCGCACTGCACTTCCTCACCCTGGCAGAAATACTCGTCCACCCTGCGAAGGTGGGCGCCGAGCGCACCATCCACAAGGCGCTCGACGCTCTTGGCGTCGTACAACTACCGGTGACGCCCGACGAACCGTCCCGCATCGCGCGGATTCGAGCGACTACCAGCCTGCGCATGCCAGACGCCTGCGTGCTCGCGGCAGCGCTCCATCAGGGTGCAGCTCTCGCCACCTTCGACAACCATCTCGCCGATGTCGCCCGGAACAATGGCGTCACGACGCCAGGGTTCTTCGACTAACTCAGTGCTGCACCTTCTTGCGGAGGTCTTTCCTGAGCTCAGGCGGCAATGCGAAATGCAGCGTCTCTTCTGTGAGGGTTTCCTCAACACCAGGGGGATACCCCTTCGATTCCAGAAACTCGAGGACGCCCTGCACCAGCCGCTCGGGCACTGACGCGCCGGAGGTGACCCCCACCACGTCGGCCCCGTCGAGCCACTCGTCCTTGATCTCCGTGTGGTTGTCCACACGGTACGACGCCTTCGCGCCAGCCTCCAACGCCACTTCGACAAGGCGTCTCGTGTTGGAGGAGTTGTCGGAACCCACGACGATCATCAGGTCGCAGCCCTTGGACGCGATCTGCTTTACCGCCATCTGACGGTTCTGCGTGGCGTAGCAAATGTCATCCGACGGTGGGTCCTGCAGCTGGGGGAACTTCTCGCGGAGTCGCCGCACGATCTCCATCGTTTCGTCCACTGACAGCGTGGTCTGCGAGAGCCACGCGACATTCGCACCTTCGGGCAGCTCCACCTTGTCGACGTCTTCAGGTGACTCGACGAGGATGGTGCTCTCGGGCGCTTCCCCCATGGTGCCCTCGACTTCCTCGTGGCCGTCGTGGCCGATGAGGAGAATGGTCATGCCGTCCTTCGCGAAGCGTTTGGCCTCGTGGTGCACCTTCGTCACCAGCGGGCAGGTGGCGTCGACGGTTTTCAACTGCCGCTTCCCTGCCTCGTCGCGCACCAGTGGCGACACTCCGTGCGCCGAGAACACGACGGTGGCACCCTCGGGCACTTCGTCGAGCTCATCGACGAAAATCGCCCCGCGACTCTCGAGGTTTTCGACGACGTGCTTGTTGTGCACGATCTCTTTACGCACGTAGATGGGCTGTTCGTACAGGTCAAGGGACTTCTCGACGGTGATCACGGCCCTGTCAACCCCCGCGCAGTATCCACGCGGTGCGGCCACCACCACTCGCTTCTCATTAGCCATGCCGCACAGTCTAGGTGCAGATTCTTGTCAGACCCCAGGGCTAGGGTGGTGGGTATGCAAGCGCAGGAACTCACCACGCTCGGATTCGCCACGAATAACCCGACGAAGCTCCTCACCGACGCGGTCGCGACGGGGCATGTGCGCGGGCTGCAGAAAGTGCCAGGTTTCGACCTGGTCGGCGCCTTCACCGACCCGTCGGGCGCCAGGCTGTCGCTCATTCGCCACAAAGGCCACGACGTCGTCGCCACGCCGGCGCTTGCCTCGTCGGAGGCACATCGGGCCGCGGTGTACCGCGTACGAAGCCAACTCGCGCATGTGTCGTTCTTCCGCGACGACGAAGAAACGCTCGACGCCATCGTCGCCGTCGACGACCCAACGCAGTACCCCGAGCGGAATGCCCGAGATTCCAACTCGTTCACCATCATTCAAGCCTTCCGGCTCGGAGCCATCGGGTTGCGAGCCGACGTGTACGCCAACGAGGAAGAGTTCCTAGCGCGCCGTCCCGACGACGACCGCGTCTGGTCGTCGCGCTCGCTGGCGTCGCCGTCGGTGGCTGCCGAAGGCATCCTGTCCGACGGCGAGCTGTCACCGCGAGCGTTCATCGGGTTCACAGTGGAGAGCGCTTGGAAGCGCACCAATGAGCTCACTGGCAAGGAATTTTGGTACGGGGTAGGTCTGTCTAAGCTGCGGTTGGCGTTCGCGCTGCCGGCGAACTACGACGTCGAGCCGGGCAACGTCGTGCTGGGCACGTTCTCGCTGACGGGCTCGTCGGGGCTCTGGGACGAGGCGTAGATGGCGCTCACGAGTTCCCGCGAAGCCCCGCAGCCGCTGGGGCGCATCGTCGAGGCCGTCGGCGATTGGGTCGGCCGCCTCGGCGAGGTCTGGGTAGAGGCGCAAATCGTCGAGCTGCGCCGGCGGGCGGCACAAATCCAGTTCCTCACGTTGCGCGACGTCGACGCCGACTTCTCCTGCAGCGCCACCGCCACGGCCGCCGTGCTCGACGCTGCAGGCCCCTTGCCAGAGGGGTCGCGCGTCGTGGCACGGGTGAAGCCCCGCCTGCACACACCCACGTCGCGGTTCTCATTCACCGTGCTGGAGATCCAGGTCGCGGGCGAAGGACGGCTGCTCCTCGAACTGGAGCAGCGCAAACGCAAACTCCAGGCCGAGGGGCTCTTCGACGTCAGCCGCAAACGCCCCATTCCGTTCCTGCCTGCGATGATCGGCCTTGTCACGGGCCGAGATTCCGATGCGGAACGCGACGTGCTGCGCAACGTGGAGCTGCGCTGGCCAGGCGCGCGGTTCCGCGTCGAACATGCCCTCGTGCAGGGCGCGCAGGCCGCCGCGTCCGTGATGCAGGCCCTCGCAACTCTCGACGACGACCCCGCCGTCGACGTCATCATCATCGCCCGCGGCGGTGGGTCGCTGGAGGATCTGCTGCCGTTCTCCGACGAAGGGGTCGTCCGGGCGGTCGCCAAGGCCAGAACCCCCGTGATTTCGGCCATCGGGCACGAACGCGACACCCCTATCCTCGACCTCGTCGCCGACCTCCGCGCATCCACCCCCACCGACGCCGCAAAGCGCGTCGTCCCCGACGTGGTGCAGGAGATCGCCGGCCTCGACGATGCCCGCGTCCGCATCCGAGCTGCCGTGGCCGGGCGCATCGACGCCGAGCAACGTCGCCTCGACGAGCTCCGCTCGCGGCCCGTCATCACAGATCCCACCAGGGCATTCGCCATTCACGACGAGCGCCTCACCCTGTTGCGCCACCAGCTGCGCGGCAGCATTGATCGCCGGATCCGCGATGAAGCGTCCGAGTTGGGCAGGCTCCTCGCGACGGTGAGGGCCACGTCGCCGAAGCGCACCCTCGAGCGCGGCTATGCGGTGCTCGTCGGCGACGACGGTGCCATCTCTTCCATCGCTGACGCCACCGTCGGCGAGCAGATCCATGCCTATCTGGCCGACGGCGAGCTCGGCCTCACCATCGACGACGTCACCGAGAGGAACCGCAATGACTGACCAGCCCAAGCTCACCTACGAGCAGGCCCGCGAGGAGCTCGTCGAAGTGGTGAAGAAACTCGAGTCGGGCGGCGAGTCGCTGGCCGATTCCATGGCGCTGTGGCAACGCGGCGAGGAACTCGCGAAGCTCTGCCAGGGCTTTCTCGACGGCGCCCGCGAGCAGGTCGCCAAGGCCCGCGAGGACGCTGATCGCTGAGCGAGCCCGGGAAGAGGGCGAGTCGACAAGCGCTGAGCGATCACTCAGCGACCAAGCGGCCCTTGGCTGCGGCGAGCAGCTCGGCGTAGTCGGGATCGAATGCCTCGGTCACCACAGATTCCAGCGCCGCACCCAGATCCCACAACACTCGCTGCTCGGCGTCATCGACCGGCAGATCGCCGAGCTCCTCGTGCCGACTCAGCCAGTCCGACAGGACCAGGGCCTCGTCGGCGGTCAGGGTCACGTTGTGATGCATCATAGGCCTCCATGGGTGAGTACGTTCTCGAGCTGTACAGGACTGAGCTTCCATCCGCTGATGAACTCGCCGTTGGGCTTGGTGATGACGTTCAGTCCCGTCTTCGGATCAACATAGTGGATGACCGACTGGCTGCGGTAGGTCCCCTGCAGTGGGGTTGTCCCGGGAGCGCCCACATGGTCCTTGATTGCTTGGCCGAACTTCTCAGCATTCGCTGGGTTGTAGTTTCCTTCCACCCCGAAGTCTTTGGCATGCTTGTTGTACTTCTTCTGCAGCTGGCGCTTCGACGCGTTCACCGTACGCGGGCCCGTGTGCGGCTTCGGCTTCGGCTTCGGCTTGGGTTTCGGTTTGGGCGGAAGGGGCTTTGGCTTGGGCTTGGTCCCCTTGGTCAAGAGGCGTAGCAGGAGTTTGAGGAGTCCACCCATGTCACGCGCCTCCCATGATCTCGCTCACCGCGAGATTGATCGCGGCGCTGATCAGCCTGCGGGCAACCTCGCGGGCAGCCAACACAGCCGCAGACCCGAGACCGAGCGTGGCTGCGGCGGCAGCAATCGCTGCAGCGAGCATGGCAAGCTGGGCCATCACGGCCAGCTTGAGCACGACGATGGTTCCTGCCCCGATCGCACACGCCTGCCCCATCACCGCAGTCGCCGAGGAGAAGTTGCGCAGGTTGGGCAGCGTGCCGTTCACGGACATGTGCTGTTGAAAGGCAGCCACCGCAGGTCCTTGGTTGTTGCAGGCGACGTGGGCGATTCCTTGCTCGACCGCGGCCACCCGCTCATTGACCTGCCCCGACAAGGCGCTCCAGCGCGATGACCAGTCCAACAGGACAGATTCATCGGTCGACGGCCATTCGTACCCGACCATGTTCAGCGCCTGCGCCAGCCAGCCCGGCAACATGATGCCCATCACAGCACCTCCTGCGCCAAGGCGGTGTTGGCCTCTTCGATCTCCTGATAGGCCCTACCGCTGTCTTCCATCGCCTCGGATTCCGCAGCCAACCCATCAGCGAGCTGCACGATCTGCTCACCGAGCTGTTCAAAGACCGGCGGCAACACAGTCGCGAGCGCAACATCCGCCATGGACATCCCCTGCGCGGCCCCCAGTTGGTCAATGCTCGATGCGCTGGACAAGGTGGCGGCGGCCTGTTGCTGGAAACCCTCCGCTTCCTTGAGCAGCTCATTGGCCGCCGTCAGCCACGTCTCGGGGGTGAACTTGACCTCGGTCATCCAAACCTCCGTAGCGTCTCTTGGGCGGGTGACACTGCCTTGGCCAGATCGTTGAGGAAGGCCTGGTGCATGTCTGCCTGGAGCTCAGAGACCCGTGAGAACAACGTGTTCGAGTCGCCGCTGGCTTGCAGCAGTTCCTGAACCAGCTCTTCCTGAGCCTGGTGCAAGGCCCGATTGATGGTCTCGGTCAGCGTTTGTAGCATCTGGCCGGTCGGCTGTGCCGCAACCTCCTCTGAGAGCACCACGTTGACCGTCTTGCCGTCGTGCACGGTGACACGGATCGCATCCTCGGCGGTTGAGCCGGCCCGAAGGGCCGAGTCAAAACCCCGCGGCGAGAGTGGTTTCGATACGCCGCCTACGGCGGCTACTCAACCACCGGGGAGAGACGCCCGGCGCTACTCAACCACCGGAGTTACGTGCCAGCTGACAGCGTCGTCGCGAACGCGCTGATGGCGTCGAGGTCCGTGTCGGCGGCGATGACGGCTACCCAGCCGTCGCGCTTGGCGACGAGGCTGGTCGTGCGCCCGTCGGCGGATTCATAGGATTGCCACTGCATCCCGGCGGCGTCGACGGTGTGCCCGGTCTCTTGCCCCTCTCGGGTGACGCGCCTAACGACGTTCTCGACGCCGCGGTCGCGCTGCTCAATGCCGTAGTACACCCCATCTGGCCCCATGTAGCCTGCCATCCAGGTGTTACCGTCGGCCGGCTTGTTATCAATCCATTTCGCGCCGTCCTTCGCCCATGCAGATCGCACGGGCTTCCAGCCTTCGGGCAAGTGTTCGGCACGCAGCACCGGGTAGGGAGCTTCCGCTTCGGCGCGCTGCAAGTCGGGCGCGATATCGATGGCCACCACATTCTCGTCGGGGTTCATGGTGAAAAACGCGATGACAAGCACCAACGGAACGAGCAACACGCCCATGGAGAGGAACATGTCTTTCGCGCGTGACTTCGGATTCGGGCGGGCCATGGGCGCCATCTTCCCATGTCTGCAGTCAGCGGCCGAATCGTCGCTCGCGCTGCGTGAAGGAGCGCAGGGCGCGCACGAAGTCGGTGCGCCGGAAATCCGGCCACAGCGCTTCACAGAAATAGAACTCACTGTGCGCGGACTGCCACAGCAGGAAGCCGGAGAGCCGCTGCTCACCCGAGGTGCGAATGATGAGATCGGGGTCTGGCTGCCCCTTGGTGTAGAGGTGCCCAGAAATCTCGTTGATATCGAGCGTGTCGGCCACCGTCTCGAGCGTCTCTCCCTGGGCCGCCTTACTTCGCAGCAGTGAGCGAACCGCGTCGCGAAGTTCGTGGCGTCCCCCGTACGAGCATGCGACGTTGACGTGCATGCCGCGGATCCCGTCGGTGTCGGCGTCGGCTTTACGGAGTGATTCGGCGATGTCCTCGGGCAGGAGGTCGAGTGCGCCGACGGCCTGCACGGGCCAGCGCTTCGTGGCCGCGAGGTCTTCGACGAGCTGACGGATCACGTCGAGCAGCGGGCCGAGCTCCTCGTCGCTGGAGCGCTGCAGATTGTCGGTGCTCAGCACCCACAGCGTGACCACCTCGATACCGGCCTCGTCACACCATTCGACGAATTCCTTGAGCTTCTCGGCTCCCGCGCGATAGCCCGCGACGAGCGGCTCCCCCGGTGCGTTTGCTCGCGCCCAGCGACGGTTACCGTCAGCAAGCACGGCGACGTGCTTGGGCAGGCGGCTGCGGTCGAGCCGGCCCAGCATCTGATTTTCATACGTGGCGTAGAGCCACTTCGGCGGCCGGCATCGTCCGAGAAGGCGACGAAGTCGGGACATGTAGGCGATGATACTGCGCTCCGCGGTACACACTTGGCAGATCGGCGATACCGGAGTAACCTACGGATACGTAAGTTACGATCCCGTAGGTAGCGCATATGACTATGACTGACTCCCACGCAACTCAGCTCGACGCTCCCACCGACATGCCCTTGCCGAAGCCCGTGATGCGCGGCTGGCTCCATCTCGGTATGACGCCCCTCATTCTCATCTGCGGCCTGACGCTCACCGCGCTCGCGCCAGCGCTCGACGTGCGGCTGGGCTGCGCGCTCTACACGCTCACCGCCGTGCAGCTCTTCGGCACCAGCGCTGCCTACCACCGCGGCAACTGGAAACAGAAAACACTGGCGGTGTTTCGTCGGATGGATCACTCCAACATCTTCATCTTCATCGCCGGAACGTACACGCCACTCGCGGTTGCGCTCCTCAACGGCACTGCCCGGCTGATCCTCCTCGCACTCATCTGGGGGCTCGCGATCGCAGGCGTCGCGTTCCGCATGCTCTGGCTCAGCGCCCCGCGCGCGCTCTACACCATCTTGTACGTCGCGATGGGCTGGGCCGCCATCGGATGGCTTCCGCAGCTGTGGGCAGCGGGCGGACCCGCCGTCGTGATTCTCATCATCGTCGGAGGCGTGATCTACTCGCTTGGCGCCGTCGCCTACGGCACCAAGCGCCCCAAGATCAGCCCCAAATGGTTCGGCTTCCACGAAGTGTTCCACTCTGCGACGATCCTCGCCGCCATCTGCCACAACGTCGCCATCTGGCTCGCCGTCTTCGCCTAGACACCCTGCTCGCCGCCAGGCACCTGCAACCTGTGCGGTAACTGAGCGGATCAGGTGTCACCTGCCTCCCGACGACGCCTCGTCGCGCAAAGGCAGGTGACACCTGTGCCGGAACTGAGCCGCACAGGTTGCACCTGCCCCGGCGCCCATCCCCGCTGTCGGCCCCAGATGAACAGTGGGTAACGACGCGGGTGTGTCACCGCGGCTGGGCACCGCCAGCGGCTACTGTGCGAACTATGGAGACAGCCTCCAGGTTGATAAAACCCAACCCCTGACCACCACGGGGGTCTGGGACGAGCCCGCCCCCGCGAAGGGAGCAAGCAGTGCTCGACGTCACCGCCCACGAATCCGTAGACCAGGCCATCCGCACCTATGTGATCGACACCTCCGTCCTGCTATCCGACCCGAAGGCCGTACTGCGTTTCGCTGAGCACAACGTGGTGCTGCCCATCGTCGTCATCACCGAGCTCGAGGCCAAGCGCCACCACATGGAGCTCGGCTACTTCGCTCGTCAGGCACTGCGCCTCCTCGACGAGCTACGCATCGAGCACGGTCGCCTCGGCGCGCCCGTCCCCATCAACGACGAGGGCGGTAACCTCCGCGTCGAGCTCAACCACACCGACGAGTCCACGCTCCCCGTCGGCTTCCGCCTGGGCGACAACGACACCCGCATCCTCGCTGTCGCGCTGAACTACGCGAATGAGGGCCACGACGTCGTGCTGGTCTCTAAAGACCTCCCGCTCAGGGTGAAAGCTGCCGCGGTCGGGCTCGCTGCCGAGGAGTACCGCAACGAGCTCCCCCTCGAGGCCGGCTACAACGGCATGGCCCAGCTCGACGTGACCGACGACGAAGTCGCCGCCGTCTACGACGAGTTCGCCGCCGATGTCGAAGCGGCCAAGGACCTGCCCGCGCACTGTGGCGTGCAGCTGCACGGGCCGTCGTCGAAGGTGCTCGGCCGCGTGACAGCCGACGGCAAGGTGCGCGAAATCAAACAAGACCGCGAGGTGTTCGGCATTCGGGGAAGGTCTGCCGAGCAGCGCGTGGCGCTCGATCTCCTCATGGACGAGTCCATCGGTATCGTCTCTCTCGGCGGGCGCGCCGGCACCGGCAAGTCGGCACTAGCGCTCGCCGCCGGGCTGGAACAAACACTCGAGCAGCGCAAATACAACAAGGTGATGGTGTTCCGGCCCCTCTACCCCGTCGGCGGGCAAGAGCTCGGCTACCTGCCCGGCTCCGCAGAAGAGAAGATGCTGCCGTGGGGCCAGGCCGTGTTCGACACGCTCTCGTCGGTCACCAACCGATACGTCATCGACGAGATCATCGAGCAAGAGATGATCGAGGTGCTGCCGCTCACCCACATCCGCGGGCGCTCACTGCACGACTGCTTCGTGATCGTCGACGAAGCTCAGTCGCTCGAGCGCAACGTGCTGCTCACGGTGCTCAGCCGCATCGGCCAGAACTCGCGCGTCGTGCTCACCCACGACGTCGCGCAGCGCGACAACCTCCGCGTCGGCCGTTACGACGGGATTGTCGCCGTCATCGAGAAACTGAAGGGCAATCCTCTCTTCGCTCACGTGGCGCTGCAACGCTCCGAGCGCTCGGAGATCGCCGGGCTCGTCGCCGACATACTCGACGGGTGAGGGTCCGCACAACGGTCGATGTCGGACGCGCCGCTGCCCGGACAAGCCATTCGATAAGGTGACAGCGAAACGTCCACGACACAAGGACCTGATCCGCATGGCAACCAACCCAGATGATCCTTCCGCCGACGATGGTCTCTCGGCCTCCGCCACCCGACCAGCCGCGCCTCCACATCGCACCGCCGCAGCAGCCGCCCGCGCCACCGCTCGTCGCGCAGGGCAGGTGTTCAAGGAGATGGGTTACCCGCACGGGATCCATCCCGCGCTCGTGCCGGGGGTGAGTATCGAGGATCAGAAGGTGCGCTACGGCATTGACAAGGTGATCCTCGTCGTCGTGGGCGTCGCGATCGCCGCGTTCGTCTCGTGGGGCGTCATCGCCCCGGAGAATGTGCTCGCCACCTCCACCGCCGGGCTCGGTTGGATCATGACGAACCTGGGCTGGATCTTCAACAGCCTCGCGATCGGCATGGTGATCTTCCTGCTGGCTATCGCCCTCTCGCGCTTCGGCAGGATCCCGCTCGGCCTCGACGGCGAGCCGGCCGAATATTCCACCATTTCTTGGGCGGCGATGCTCTTTGGCGCAGGAATCGGCATCGGCATCATTTTCTTCGGCCCGCTCGAACCCCTCACCTACTACCTCTCACCGCTACCCGGCCTCTACGAGCCGGCCACCGTCGAGGCCGTGAAGGGGGCGCTTGCACAAGCGGCATTGCACTGGGGCCTCAACGCATGGGCGATCTACGCGATCGTCGGGCTTGCCATCGCCTACGTCTCCTACCGCAAGGGCCGTGTCCCGTTGATGAGCTCCATCCTCACTCCCTTATGGGGAGGGGATTCCAAGGGGCCGGGGGCGCGGATCATTGACGGATTGGCGATCATCGCGACGTTGTTCGGCACCGCCGCGAGTCTCGGTATCGGCGCTCTGCAGATCGCTGGCGGTTTCGAGCTCGTCACCGGCTGGTCGCCTGCAGGCAACGCACTCGCGCTCGGCATCATCGTGCTGCTCACCATCGGCACGATCATCTCGGCGGTCTCCGGCGTGGCGAAGGGTATCCGCTGGCTGTCCAACATCAACCTCGTCCTGGCCGTCGGGCTCGCAATCTTCTTCTTCGTGGTCGGCCCAACGGTGTTCCTGCTGAACATCATCCCGGGCGTGGTCGTGCAGTACTTCGGCACGATGCCCGACATGCTTGCAGCCACCACCGCCGACAGCGAGGAGGTGCGCACGTTTCTCTCGAGCTGGACCACCTTCTACTGGGCGTGGTGGGTGAGCTGGGCACCGTTCGTCGGCGTCTTCACGGCGAAGATCTCCCGAGGCCGGACCGTACGGCAGTTCATTCTGGGGGTCTTGCTGATTCCCTCGAGCATCATCGTGCTCGCGTTCACGATCCTCGGTGGCACCACCATCTGGTTGCAGCGCGCTCACGGCACCCTCGCCCCCGGCAACGACCCCGCCAACATCCCCGCTCCCGAGGAGGTCTTCTTCAAGGTGCTGGGCGAGATCGACGGCGGCAGCATCATCATTCCGCTGGTGATGGTGATGCTCGCGGTGTTCTTCATCACCACCTCCGATTCAGCCTCGCTGGTCAACTCGCAGCTCTCCCAGGGCGGCAACCCGCACCCGAACAAGCTCGTCACCGCCTTCTGGGCCCTCTGCATGGCCGGGATCGCCATCGTGATGCTGCTCATGGGCGGTCGCGATGCGCTGCAGGGCCTGCAAAACCTCATCACCATCACCGCACTGCCTTTCGCCGTCGTGTTGGTGCTCATGGCCATCGCGCTCGTGAAGGAAATGCGCATGGATCCGCTAGTGATCCGTCGCGGCTACGAGCGGGCGGCCGTGGAGAAGGCCGTCCGCCACGGGATCGAGGAACACGGCGACAACTTCGAGATCACCGTCGCGCCCGTCCCGGCAGACAGCGAGCGCGCAGTGGGCGCGGGTTTCGACTCCACCGCGGAAGAGGTCACCGACTGGTACGCCCGCACCGACGAGGACGGCAACCCCGTCGCCTACGACTACGAGACCGGCACCTACCCCGACGATCCTCCGCCTCCCGAGGACAAGGCGGACGCGTGAGCGATCTGTCGTGAGCGATCTGTCCAGCCCGGGGGCACAAAAATACTGACCGTGATCGTCAACGCCCACCATGTTGGAACAAAAACCTAAGGCGGTCGGTGCCATTGGTATGCCGCTATGGCTCTGGCCTCGATGATCGAGACCACACACCACCGGGCCTTGGACCGCTTCCACCTCCAAAGCGGGATATGCGGTAACTATCGTCGCCCGTCTTGAACCCATCACTTGGGATTTGGGTGATGGCTCCTCGCCCATTACGTGCAAAGATTGGAAGCGCTTCCATCCGAATTCCATGCACCGAGAGACCCCGGTCGTATGCGGGAAACAGTCGGGTTACGAGCGGCAAGGCATCAGTCAGGGATGCGTCATTCCGCTTCACGTCACCGCCCAAGAAACCCTCAAGATCGGCGAACTTCAGGCTGTGATCACCAATCCCAAACACAATTAGGAGTTTGCATGATGTTGCCACTGGTCGGGACGAGGGAGGCTGCGAAAGTCGCTGGTGAGGGCGAGGGTGAGTGCCCCGCACAGCATGGCCGCAACGAACACTGTGATGGTGAAGCCATAGCCCATGGTGTCGAGTCCGACGCCGGCAATGAGTGGTGTGAACGGGATGAACATCGAATTGAGGAGTCCGGCAGCTGAGCTGATGGCCCCCACTTGATCGTCGGGGATCTGGGAGATTGCCCATCCCGAAGCGGCGGAATTAAAGACTGGTAGTGCGATCGCGGCGCCTGCGACAACGATGAGAATGCCAGCGAAGCTGCGCACTGCGACGAGCAGCGCCAGAACCGAACAAGCACATCCGATCGCGATGGTGCAGAGGACACCGGTAGGGAATCGCTTCACAATGGTTCCGGCCAGCACCGAGCCTAGGATCATGCCGATAGCCAACGCCGTAGAAACTAGGCCAATTCGAGCCTGGTTCTCGCTTGAGACGACAAGATGTAGCACAACGGTCTGGAGACTTCCCGCAGCAGCAAGTGACAACACCGCCGCGATAACGAGCACGACCGTGATCGTGCGCCGCTCCATGAGCCAGTCGTAGCCTTGCCCCAGCTGTCCAAGCGGTGACCCATCCGGTTTGCCGTCGAGGGTGGGTTTGAGGTCGGTTTTGATCGCGCGAACGCATCCCCAAGCCAGGGCATGTCCGATGGCCTGAACTGCGTACGGTGCCCAGAGTGTGAGTGCCACGAGCGATCCGCCAATGGGCCCGGAGATGAGTCGCAGGGCGCCGTCTCGAGCTTCGTTGGCGGCCAGTGCCTGGGGGAGCTGCGATGACTGAACCAGGCGCCGCAATGCTGGCGTAGAGACTGATCCGAAGATGCCCGCACGTACTCCCGCCAATACGCCGAGTGCGGCCAAAACGGCAGTGGAGAGCAGATTCGAGAAGAAGAGCACAATCCCTGTGAGCCATAGCACTGTGCCATATCCGTGGCCTATCAGGAGTAATTGTTTGCGGTCGTATCTGTCGGCCAGTACGCCGCCAGGAAGCATGCAGACAGTTGCGGCGAGTGCGGTCGCGGCAGCGATGCCGCCCGAGATGCTCAGTGATCCTGTGACGGCGAGAGCGATGAGTGGGGCTGCGAAGCTGTTGATCGCAGCGCCGGCATCGGCTGCGACGTCTGAGACAAACCACTTGAGGTACTCAGGATTCTTACGAAGGGCAACGATGGTGGCGTCGTCGGCGCCAGTGTCGTCGGAAATGGCAGTGGAGTTGGAACTCGTCATGCAACGGAAGACTACCTGCGCAACGTTTCTTGCGCAGTATAAGTTGCGCAAATAATGTGGCTAGACTATTCGCATGGCAACCGATCCGTCACGTGTATTGAAGGCAATCGCCAACCCAGTGCGAATGCAGATCCTGCAGGAACTCGGTTTCCGAGATGGCCGAGCAAGGGTGACGGACGTCGCAGATGCGCTTGGGATCGCGCCAAACTCGATTTCGTACCACATGAGGGAGCTTGCAAAGGCGGGCATGGTGGAAAAGGTCGAAACCCCGGATAACCGGGATGCGCGCGAAACTTGGTATGGCATCTGCGGCGGAGGCGTCGCCCTGGACTTTGAGCATCCGGAAGGCGAGGCGCAGCTTCCCTCGTTGGTTGATTCGCTCTACGAGGCGAAGTCGAATTCGAGCGTTGTTGCCCGCTATCGACGCGCCGCCGTCGAGGCTGAGCATGTGCCGGGGGAGCGTCTATTGGGGGCTACGAATGTCCTTCGATTAACCCCAGAAGAACAAGAGGAGTTCTACGCGTCGATTCGCAGTCTGGTTGCGCAGGTACGCCAGTCATCAGAACGTAATCAAGCAGATCTGCAGGCGGGTGTCTCGTCGAGCGACGACACCAGCCAGATATTTTTCGATCTCAACGTATTCCCCGTGGTTGACCCCAGTTCGTGAACTGCGACGTGCGTTGGGCCCTCAGAAGTCACAATCTGTGAGATTTGTTTCGGTTTTCCGCAACAGATCTCACAGATTGTGGTCGTTACCAGCGCGGGGGGACCAGTGAGCCCTTCCGCCTGCTGGGCAGCTCACACCCGGCTCCACAGCGGGGTCTTGAGCTCGCGGTAGTCGTCGACCGGGTCGAAGCACTGCGTGCCCCGGCACACCCAGACCCCGCGCTCACTACGCTCTTCGAGGTGACTCCCCCAGCCTGGGGTACCCGACGGAGCTGTCAGCACCGCTGACCCCGCAGGCGCCAGGCGCCACGCGGCGCGGGCGAGTTCGTCGAACGGATCGTCGCTCACAACGGTGGCCACGGCAGGCTTCAAACCGCGGCGGGCCTCGTCGGAGATGAGGAGGTCCTGTAGTGCTGCGCCGGCGAAGGCGGGGTTCTCGGCGACGGTACCCCACGTGGTTCGGGCGGCGAGATTGGCGCGTTCGACGAAGTCAGGGCGCTCCGCGAGCAACCCGACGTGGCGCAGCGCCGCGATCATCGCGCTCGTGCCTGACGGTGTGACGTTGTCGGTCACCGACCGGGCGCGACGAAACAGCCCAGCGTCCACCGCGTCGTAGAAGCCGCCGTCGTCGGCGGAGAATCGCTCCAGCCCGGCCTCCAGCAGCTGCACCGCGTGGTCCAACCACGCGCGCTCCCCCGTCGCTCCGGCGAGCATCGAGAATGCCTCGGCCACCGCGCCATAGTCTTCGGCGCCGCCATCTGAGGCTGACGCCTCCCCGGCGTACGACGACCTTCTGAGCCCACCGTCGACGAGGTGCACCCGCGCCAGATACTCGGCGGCGCGGCGCGCCAGCTGCAGCCACTCGGGTTCGTTGAATACCAGCGCCGCCCAGATGAGCGACGAGATCGTCCAGCCATTCCAGGACGCGACGATGAGGTGGTCGGTAGCGGGCCTGAAGCGCTGTGCGCGCTCGGCGAGCAGCGCGTCGCACACCTTCTGCAGCCGGTCGAACTGCGGACGCCCGCGCAGCTGCAGCGTCGACAGCCCGTGCTCGAAGGTGCCCTGCGTGGTGACGTGGAACACGTCGGCGGCCCAGTTGCCATCGTCCTCGCCGAGCGCGTCGACGAGCAGCTCCGGATTCCACAGATAGAAGATGCCCTCGTGCACCGAGCTGCGGATGTCCGACGAGTCGGCATCGAGCCCTGCGACGAAGGCACCGTCGTCGGTGGTCATCTCGCGGGCGAGGAACTCGACGATGCCGTACGCGGTGCGCTCGAGGAGCGCGCGCAGGCCCGCGTCGTGATCGGCGGTGCGGCGCCAGCCGCGCACGTACGCGCCCAGCAGCAGCGCGTTGTCGTAGAGCATTTTCTCGAAGTGCGGCACCACCCAACCGGCGTCGACGGAGTAGCGGTGGAAGCCGCCGCCCACCTGGTCGTGGATGCCGCCGCGCGACATGGCTTCCAGGGTGCGCTGCGCGAGCTCGAGCGATCGTCGATCCCCCTTCACCAGCAACGCGTCGACGAGCGTGGGCGCCGGGAATTTCGGCGCCCCGCCGAAACCGCCATGGACGTGATCGAACGCCCCCTCGACGGCGTCGATGGCCTCGCAGAGGTCCGGGGCCTCGTCGGCCACCTCGACGGTGATGCGCTCCAGCTGCTTCGCGACGTACTCGCCCGTCGACGTGAGCTGATCGCGCTGCGTCTTCCAGCTCTGCACCATCGCGGTCAGCACCTGCGTGAACGACGGCTGGCCCGGCGCGGGTTCCGCCGGGAAATAGGTGCCGGCGAAGAACGGGAGCCCGTCGGGGGTGAGGAACAGCGTCATCGGCCAACCGCCCGCGCCGCCGTTCATGGCCTGGGTGACCGTCATGAACACGGCATCGACGTCGGGGAGCTGCTGCCTATCGACCTTCACCGGCACGAAATGGTGGTTGATGATCTTCGCGGTCTCCACGTCGTCGAACGACTCTTCGCTCATCACGTGGCACCAGTGGCACGACGCGTATCCGATGGATAGCAAGACGGGCACGTCGCGACGTACCGCCTCGGCCAGGGCTTCGTCGCCCCATTCCCACCAGTCGACGGGTTGCGTGGCGTGCATGCGCAGGTAATCGCTGGCTGCGTTGGCGAGTTGATTGACCATGCCGCCAAGGCTAGCTGCGAGGCGCGATTGGGGCACATGGGACAATGGAGCTATGAGCCCCACGCGCCCACAGGAACAGCACTCGATCGTCCGCGCCTCCGCCGTCAACGGCTGCCTCGTCGCGCTGATGTGGGTGCTCGAAGCCATCGACACCATCACCGCGAACAGCCTTGACAAGTTCGGCATCACGCCCCGCCGCGTCTCAGAACTGGGCGACGTCTTCCTCGCTCCCTGGCTGCACTTCGGCTGGGGGCACCTCATCAGCAACTCGGTGCCGTTCCTGGTGCTCGGCATCCTGATTTACCTCTCCGGCCGGTTCCAGTACATCACCACGCTGGTGGTCACCATCCTCGCCTCCGGGCTCACCGTGTGGCTGATTTCTCCGGCGTGGTCGAACACCGCAGGTGCGTCCGGCATCGTGTTCGGCTTCCTCAGCTACCTCCTCGTGCGCGGGCTGTTCACGAAGGACTGGAAACAGATCCTGATTGCCGTCATCGTGTTCGCTCTCTATGGCGGTGTGCTCTGGGGCGTGTTGCCGACGTCGGCGGGCGTCTCCTGGCAGGCCCACCTGGGCGGCGCCGGAGGCGGCCTGCTCTCCGCGTGGCTCATGCACGGCGGAGATCAACAACAAACCCGCGCCGCAGGAGCCCGGCGATGACCCCCGACGAGGAACGGATCGCGCGGCGCTACCCCAAGCGATCCGTGGGCGACTACCTGATCTACGGGGGGCTCGCCGTCGGTATTGGCGTCGCGATGGTGCTCACGGTGATCTCCGCGTGGCATCACTCCACTCCGCCGGTCGAAGCGATGGTGCGCAGTTTCAGCGTCGATTCCCCCTCGCAGGTCACCGTCGAAGTGGTGGTGCAGCGCTCCGATCCATCCAAGCCGGCGCAGTGCAAGCTCGTCGCACAGGCTGACTCGTACGAAGAGGTGGGGGAAACGACGGTGGACGTCCCCGCCGACGCCAACAAGCTCAAGGCCTACACCTACACGGTGGCGACGGTGAAGAAACCCGTGGCGGTCGATCAGCGTGGGTGCACAATCGTCGGCGAGTAACGGCGCAGGTGATAGGCTTGCGTAATGTCCGAAAACACTGAGGCAACAACCACCGATGTCGTGTGGCTCACCCAAGAGGCCTACGACAAGCTCGAATCCGAGCTCAACGAATTGAAGACCGTCGGTCGCCCTGAGGTGAGCGCGCGCATCGCCGCCGCCCGTGAAGAAGGCGACCTGAGCGAGAACGGCGGCTACCACGCCGCCCGCGAGGAGCAGGGCCAGATGGAGGCCCGCATCGCCCAGCTTGAAGACCTGCTGCGCCGCGCCCAGGTGGGCGAGGCAGCTGGCAACCCCGACGAAGTCGCTCCCGGCAAGCTCATCACCATTGCATTCGACGGCGACGAGGACGACACCGACACGTTCCTCCTCGGCTCACGCGAGGTGCTCGGCGTGGACGACTCCGTCGACTATGCCGTGTACTCACCGCAAGCGCCGCTCGGCGCGGCGGTCACCGGCGCGAAGGTGGGCGACGAAGTCAGCTACAAAGCGCCCAATGGCAACACCATCCACGTCACCATCCTCAAGGTGGAGAACCTCTAACCCACACGAAGTAGGGCATCGAGGGGCCGCGCCGAGGATCATCCTGGCGCGGCCCCTTCGCATGTCTGCGAGTGCCCGACGAAGCTCAGGTCATTCCTCTGCCAGCAGCTTCGCCGCCTGGGCAGCTGAAACGTCGCCGGCGGCGACACGCGCAAGGAGGTCGTCCTGCTCCGCGACGGGCGTGCCGTACTCGCTGTCGGCGTCGTCCTCGCTCCAGTCTTCTGCGCGCTGCGGCATGGGGCCGCGGAGTTCGTCGTCGGCGCGCGGGGTAAGGCCGAGCTTGGCGAGCACCCCGTCGTAGCGAGAGCGCGCCGTCGGGTAGGACACGCCGAGGTGCTTCTCCACCTCACGCAGGTTGCCGCGCGACGCGAGAAATACGCGGAGCAGGTCGAGTTCAGCCTCGTCGAGCGCGTCGAATTCCGTGCCGGAAAACTCACCGTGCAGCTCGGTACCGCACTGCCGGCATCCCTTGCTGATGATGATGAGTTCGTCGCCGCACACTGGGCAGTCCGAGGGCGCGTGGTAGGTCTTCGCCATGCTCACTCCTCAACCTTCAGCGTGGCCATGCCCATCACGACACTCATCTTCAGCCGAGCGGCGCCATTGCCGACGACGTACTCGTCGACATCCGCCGACTCACTCGGCCAGTTGATGCGCCCGAGCTTCGTCTCCCCCGTCACCGACACGTTCGCACCCGGCGTCAGCACCACGGTCATGGCGCCCGATTCCACCCGGAGCTTCGAGCGCCCTTGGCTGATGGGCCCTTCGACGGTGACCCCGCCGGCCTGCGCGAGCAGATCTTGCACTTCGACCGCGTCCTCGATCGCGCAGTTGGCACCCGTGACACGTACCCGCCCCAGGTGCGGCAGATTGCGCACCTTCAGGCCACCCGTCGTGATCTCCACGTCAACGAGCAGCTTCGGGTTCACCTTGATGAGGAGCTCCTTGCCGAGTGCGATGTCGCTCAGGTGCTCCCGCGTGCGCGGAGGACGGATGAGCGAGAACCCATCGAACCTCGGGCCGAGCTCGCCCGTCGCGTTGATCTCCATCACGGTGCCCGTGCGCCGCAGCACGTGCTCGCCCTCGACGCTGAGCGTCGCCACCTGCGAGTCGCCTTCGATGCGTACCCGCCGGCCCGTGGCCTGAATCTGCACGCGTTCCAGTCCGCCGTTCCGGGCCTGCGCGCCCTCTGCCGACGATTGTTCCGACGCGGGTTCCGATACGTCTTCCGTAGCTTTCGCTACCTGCTTGAGCTCTTCGATGCGGCGACGGGCCTCGTCGGCGGTGATCTTGCCCTCGGCCAAGTCGTTCAGGATGGGTTCAAAATTCAGCTTCGCCATATTGCATATTGTAAAGGTGGGCTTTCCATTCTGAAAGGTTGTGGCGGTTTCGACGGGGCGAGCGCGGCGTGGCAGAGTGTTGAGCATGCCCGCGCCACTATCTGACCTCATCGCCCCCGACTGGGCAGAAGCACTCGCCGACGTCGAGCCGCAGATCCACCAGATGGGCCAATTCCTTCGCGACGAGCTCGCCGCCGGCCGCGGATACCTGCCCGCCGGCCCCGACGTGCTGCGCGCCTTCACGCTGCCGCTGGCCGACGTGCGCGTGCTGGTCATCGGGCAAGACCCCTACCCGACGCCGGGGCACGCCGTCGGGCTGTGCTTCTCCGTTGCTCCCGACGTGCGCCCCATTCCGAAGTCGCTCATCAACATCTACAAGGAGCTTCATGACGACCTGGGTATCCCCCCGGCTCCGCACGGCGATCTCACCCACTGGTTCGAGCAGGGGGTGCTGCTGCTGAACCGCTCGCTCACCGTACGACCAGGCGCGCCGGCATCGCATCGCGGCAAAGGCTGGGAGGCGGTGACCACGCGCGCCGTCCAGGCGCTAGCCGACCGCGGCGGGCCGCTCGTCGCACTGCTGTGGGGCCGCGACGCACAGCAAGCCGAGCGCCTCTTGTCCGGCGTGCCGGTGATCAAGTCGCCGCACCCGTCGCCGCTGTCTGCCCACAACGGATTCTTCGGCTCCCGCCCGTTCTCACGGGTGAACCAGGCGCTCGAAGCGCAGGGCGCGCAGCCGATCGACTGGCGCATCCCGGCCTAGCAAACTGCAAAACTCGCCAACAGTGCGTTGTCTCCCCCGTTTTTCGGGCACTTGTGAGCTTCTGTTGGCGAGTTTTGCAGTTCTGCGACGGGTACCCGCTTGTGCGAGGTGCCACACTGGCCCCATGGACATTGATGTGATGGGCTGGCTGCAGCGCAACTGGAAACCGACGATGGTCTCCCCCGACGAGGCCCTCCCCGGCCGCGATGAGCCGGTGCTGAACCCCATCCCCCGCCACGAGGTATTCGGCATCCCCCTCGACGAGGTTCCCGCCGGCTTCGAGGTGGCGTACTTCGCGCTCGGTTGTTACTGGGGCGAGGAGCGCATGTTCTGGAACACCGACGGCGTGGTGAATACCGCCGTCGGGTTCATGGGCGGGTTCACTCCCAACCCCACGTATCAGGAGTCGTGCACCGGCGACACCGGCCACACCGAAACGGTGCAGGTGGTCTTCGACCCATCGCGCATCACCTACGACGACCTGCTGCACATCTTCTGGGAAGCCCACGACCCCACCCAGCTCAACCGCCAGGGCAACGACATCGGCACCCAGTACCGCTCCGCGATCTTCCCCGTCAACGAGGAACAACACGCCGCGGCCGAGGCGTCGAAGCGACGCTTCCAGGCTGCGCTGACGAAAGCCGGCTACGGCGAGATCACGACGGAGATCTCACCCGGCCAGCGGTTCTACTACGCCGAGAAGGAGCACCAGCAGTACCTCCACAAGAACCCCGACGGCTACTGCCCTGTGCACGCCACGGGCGTGAAGTGCGGGCCCGAGTCCTGAGCTCCTCCTCCGCAGTCTTCATCGAAGTTTCGCGAATGGTAGGCACGGCCATGCATCATCAGGTGTTCAACGACGCCGCGGCACGCACTCTCCTGCGAGTGCTCTCACATGAACAAATAGCCGTCCGAAGCGTTTGCCTGTCTACGGACCCGGAGATCACCGTGGTCATCCCAGATAGCGAACTCTACAAACGATACCTGGCTCAACTCGCCCCGGATGACGAGTCACTTGCGGAGGTTCACCTCCAAGAACAGCTCATCGGGTGGTATGGAGATGACGAGGGCGCCGTGACCCTCGAGCTCGCAGAGGACGCAGACGGGAACATCAGCTGGAAACGGAGCTCCTATGCACGGCGCACGCTCGCACCGTAGACGCTCCGCAGTTGAGCGGTCGTTCAACCTCATTGCGCTCCATTTCAGGGGAACTCTCGCGCATGACTGCTGTCATACCTGACGGGGAACCCCGACGGTTACTGCCCGTGCACGCCACGGGTGTGAAGTGCGGGCCGAGCGAGGACTGACGCCAACGTTTCAGAGCGTCGCCAGCGCCTGCAACACCTGCTCGAGGAATTCAGGTACGCCGCGGATGATGGTGTCCCACATCATCGCCACGTCAATATCTCCATAGCCGTGGGCCAGCGTGTTTCGCATACCGCGTATTTCGCGCAGCGTCATCGATGGGAGCCGTTCGACGGTCGCTTCGGGCAGGTCTTCCACGAGAGCCTGCACCTGGATGATGAGTTGAGCTGCCGCTCTGGCCTGGTCACAGGAACTCCTGGGCGGTCTCACGGGCCCGGTCCGCTGTCCGCCCCTGCGCATGCAGAGACATCACATCGACGCGGCGCCCCAGAAGCTCCTCCAGATCGATCTCCAACCCAGCTTGATCGAACAGCGACGCCCCCTTCTCGAACTCGACGAGGAGGTCGATGTCGGAGCCCTCGGCGTCGTCACCACTTGCCACAGAGCCGAAGACGCGCACCACGCCCGTGCCGCGACGGCGCGCCACGGCATCACGAATCTCCTCGCGCCGCTCCCGCAACAGCGCGAAGCCGGAGGCTGGTGTCACGGACATGTCTCCATGGTAACGAGATCGTCCCAATGGCCGAGGACGATCATCACTTGCGCAGTCCCGACTCCCCCATCCGGGCGGAGCGCGGACCGGGCGAGGACTGACGCCCCGGCGGTGCCGCAACTCGCGCCAGCCACCGGCCTGCGCCTGCGCGCCCCGACGCTCCACAACGCGCATCCAGATTTCATGAGAGCGCGATCATGGCGCGATTACAGGATCTGGCGACGAGTTGTGAAGCCGAGGCGTCCGATCAGCCGCGGTGGCTGTTCCGGTGCCGCCCACTGCCCCGTCGGACGTGCGACGCCGCCGGTCAGCGGATCCGGCGCAGCATGACCCCGTCCACCTCTCGCCCCGGCACCACGACGAAGCCCTCCGCCTCGTACAGGCGCACGGCGAAGTTGTCGGCCTCGACGGACAGGCTCACCTGCCCGAGCCCGCGCGCTTTCGCCTCCTCGACGACCGCCCGCAGCAATGCGCGGCCCAAGCCCCGCCCGCGCGCGGCCTCGTCCACCCACAAGCTCACTTCGGGCGTGGACTCGTCGACGAAGCCGTAGCCGCGGTCGTCGTCGGGCAGCATGAGCGACCAGGCAACGCCCACGCGACCGGCCCTGCCAAGATCACGCCGATGAACCCCACCTTGTCCACCATCCACAGGCCAATCGAGCCGCGGGCCGCCAGCTGGCACACCCCGGAGACGGTGGGCGCGAGCGTCACACTCAGCCCCTGGATCGCGCTGCGCACGACCACGAGCAGCGCCAGCACGCTGTAGAGCGCCGCGTTGATGACGAGGTACTCGTGCGCCATCCGCACGACGTCCGGTGCCCCGTCGCCGACGAAGATCGACACCAAGCCGGGTCCGGCGAGCACGATGCCGACGCCGAGCACGACGCAGAAGCCGATGGCGAGCAGCAGGGTGTCCCGCACCCCGACGAGAATTCGCCGGGGCTGGTGCGCGCCCGCGTTCTGGGCCGCGTAGCTGGTCATGGCGACACCCATGCCCATGAGTGGCACGACGATGGACGGCTGGCCTGGCGGCGGACCGGCAGTCAGCCGCAGAGGCCGTTGCGCAGCTCTCTCGCCTGCAAGGCCGCTTCGTGTGCAGCATCGTCCTCCCTGCTGACCCGATAGGCCGTCCTGCCTGGACTCTCCGTGACTACCTCCGACACCGACCCGTCCCGCCAGCAGATCGCGACGCCGTCGTCGACAGCCCAGGCGTCGGGCAACTCTCCAGCAGCCACCCAACGGTGCAGCGTGTCGCGTCGGTGCGGCTCGCCGAGGTAGTGGGGACACGCCGTGCCGGGCAGCCAACCGAGCCCGTCGTGCAGCGGCGCCGGTGCGCCGAATGAGTCCGTTGAGCTCGCCTCGAACCAGCAGTTCATGCCAGCGCTGATGCCTGCGAGGATCGCACCGGAATGGGCCGCAGCCGCGAGGTGTTCGGGTACCTGGTGAAGCCTCCAGATCGCCAAGAGGTTCACCGTCGAGCCGCCGCCGACGTAGATGAGATCCTGTTCGCGCAGTATCGCCGGATGGACGTACTCGGGCTTGCCGAACAACGTCAGCGCCGAGCACTCCGCGCGTCCCGCGAAGGCGTGGAGGAATCTGGCGCGGTAGTCGTCGGAGTCTCCCGAGGCTGTGCCGACGAAGCACACGCGCGGATGGCGCTTGCCCGTGAGTTCGAGCAGATACTCGTCGATGGGGCTCAATGTGCGGCCGTCGTCAGACATTGAGAATCCGCCGCCGCCGAGGGTCACGATCGTCGTCATTGGTACAGTCTGCCACGGCGCGCCCGGCCACTTCCAAGGAGTCAACATGCATCACGAGCCCCGCGACTGCACGTTCGACGAGGACGGCCGCTGGTTCCGGCTGCGGGCCTGCGCCGTGCTCATCCACGACGGCGCGGTGCTCATGATGGGCAATGAGCAGGACCCGTACCACTACTCGATCGGCGGAGGCGTCCGACACGGGGAGACCGTCGAGGACGCGGTCCGGCGGGAGTGCTTCGAGGAGACTGGCCTCGACCTCGAGATCGACCGCCTGGTGTTCATCCACGACCACCACTTCTCCGACACCACGACACCCGAGCTCGCCGGGCGCGAGTGTCACGAGGTGGCCTTCTACTTCCTCATGCGCTACGACGGCCAGGAGATCCGCGACGGCAGCCTCACCACGAGCGGCCTCCCGGAGCGCTGTGAGTGGGTGCCGATCGCGGAGTTCGGGGCGAGTGGCCGCATGTACCCGGAGTTCTTCGGCACGGAGCTGGCCGAGCTGCCCTCCGCTCCCAAGCTCATCGCGACACGGACGCCCAGCTGATCCTCAAGGCTTCCCAACGCGCGTCCGGATTCCATGAGAGCACGATCATGGCGCGGCTTGCGGATCTGGACACGCGTTGCGCGGCCCGCCCGGCCGCTCAGGCCGCGTGGCAGGGTTGCAGACAGCCTGCGTCCTCCGTCTCGACGACAGCCTCTGACTCCTCGCGGGCCTGCGCGACGAGGCGTCGGCGCTGGAAAAACCAGGCACCGAGCAGTGAGATGAGCGCCGCGAACCACGCCACTGGCGCGGCGATGATGACCCCAAGGAATCCCACATGCTCGATCACGAGCAGCCCGATGATGGCGCGCGCGATGAGCTCGGCGACGCCGGACATCGTCGGTGCCAATGTCGAGCCGAGCCCCTGCAGCACGTTGCGAATCACGAACAGCAGCGCGAGCGCCCAGTACAAGGCGGCGTTGAACACGAGGTAGTTGTGCGCCATCGTCACGACGAGGGAAGATCCGTCGCCGACAAACACCCGCACCATCGCCGTGCCGCCGAAGAAGATGGCAAGGCCCAGCAGCAGCGCGAGCCCGATGGCGAGGAAGGTCGTCTGGCGCACGCCCCGCAAGATTCGCTCAGGCTGCCGGGCCCCGGCGTTCTGCGCGACGTAGGTGGTCATCGCCATGCCGACGCTCGCCAGCGGCACGACGGCCACTTGATCCACGCGCAAGGCGGCCGTGAAAGCAGCAACGGCGTCGGTACCGAGGCTGTTCACACCGTACTGCAGCAGCGCAGCGCCAATGGCGATGATGGACATCTGGAAGCCGAGCGTCAGCCCCAGGTTCGACGATTCCCTGATGCGGGCGACATCGATGCGCCAGTCAGAGCGCCCGACGTGCAGCAGGGGCATGCGCCGCCAGATCAACAGCAGACACATCAGCGCCGACACAAGCTGGGCGAGCACCGTCGCGAGCGCCGCACCACCCACGCCCATGTGGGCCGGGCCGACGAACACGATCACGAGAATGACGTTCAGCACGCACGCCAGGATGAGGAACATTAGCGGTGTGCGGCTATCGCCCAGCGCCCTGATCACTGAGGTGAGGTAGTTGTAGCCGACGGTGGCCACCGACCCTGCAAAGAACACGGCGAGGAACTCCGTCGACTGCGCCATGAGCTCCTCGGGTGTGCCCAGCAGCCTCAGCAGGAAGCTCGATCCAAACACGCCGATGAGGGTGATTGCCACAGCAATGGCGAGGCTGATCCACGCTCCGGTGGTGACGGCCTTGCGCATACCGGCGGTATCCCCTGCCCCATATGCGCGGGAGACGGGAATAGCCAAACCAGCCGACGCGCCCATCGCGAACCCAAACAGCAGGAACTGCAGGCTTCCCGACGCGCCAACTGCGGCGAGCGCTTCGACGCTGATCATCCGGCCGACGACGATGGTGTCAGTGATGGCATACACCTGCTGAAACAGGTTTCCGATGAGCAGCGGCAACGTGAATACGACGATGAGCCGCAGCGGTGATCCGACAGTGAGGTTCTTTGCCATGGCTGACGTTTCCTCTGAAGGTGGAAGCTATGCGGAGGGGAACCGGTCGACGATCGTGCGGCGTGAGGCTCTCCTCTAGAGGGAGTGCGGCGCGCGGTCGCCCAAAACGCAACAAGTCTGCCATACGTGCGCACAAATGCAAAACGCCTAGTGCCTGCCGCATTTTCCGCTGCAGCGACCCCCTCGGGGGATAACTTTCAAACCGTCTTCTCGCTCTCGCTTGAAAGAAGGTGTCAATGAAGAAGATTTCATGGACAAAGCGGCTCGCAATGGGCGCGATGGGCGCCGTCGTGGGCGCCGCGTCCTTCATGGCTCCCGCTGAGGCCGCATCGGCCACCACTACCGCACCAGTCACACTCCGTTCCGGCACCTCTACCAGCACCGCAGCACTCACCACCATCCCTGGCGGCATCGGCATCAACGTCATCTGCCAGGCGAAGGGTCAGACCATCTCCGGCACCTACAACTCCGATTGGTGGGCGAAGGTCACCTACAACGGCAAAACTGGCTATGCGACGCGCGCCTACATCCGCGTTCCCTACGGCACTTCCGTGCCCACGTGCGGCACGACGCGTCCCGCACCTTCCGGCAACGGCACCGTCGTTGGCGATGGGGTCAACGTCCGTTCCCAGGCCAACACCCGTAGCAGCATTCTGACGAGCATCCCGTCGGGTGCTCGCGTCGCCATCCAGTGCCAGACGCGTGGCGCAAGTGTGGCTGGCGTGTACAACACCGATTGGTGGGCCAAGCTCACCTATAACGGCAAAACCGGGTATGCCTCCCGCGCCTACATCCGCGTCGCTGCTGGCACGAACGTTCCCACTTGCGCAGGCTCGCCAGCCCCCGCACCTGGCGGCGTAAATGCTTGGACGCCGCACACCGTCGGGGCTCCGATTAGCCGCGAACTCGTCATCGCGCGCGCAAAGTACTGGACCGACAGGCGCCTCTCCTACAACTGGAATATCAGCCACAAGGACCCGCAGGGCAAGTACTACCGCGCCGACTGCTCCGGCCTGGTTTCGATGGCGCTGCACTTGTCGTGGAGCCCCAGCACCGAGACGCTCACGCAGTACTTGCACCCGATCTCGAAGTCGTCGCTGCGCCCCGGTGACCTCATCGGCAACCTCGGCCCCGGCACCGGCGGTGCCAACGGCCACGTCGTCGTCTTCAACGGCTGGGTGCCCGGCAGCAACCAGACCAAGTTCTACTCGCTCGAGCAACAGGGCAGCGTAGGCGCAATCGCGCAGGTGCGCCCGTGGGGCACGAGCTACTGGAACAAGCAGGGCTGGCGCTACAACAAGATCAGCAACTAAGCATCCCCTCACTACTCCTCGGGGCCACATCCACGACGGGTGTGGCCCCGTTGCTATGCACGTCCGACCCGCGCTTCCCACCTATGCACGCGCGCGCATTGTCCACGCAGACGCTTCGCGCGCAACCCTCACACCTGCTTCGTCCGGTTCCGGCCGAACGGAGATATGCCCAAGCCAGATGCACGACGACGACCCCTAGCGTCGTATTCATCTGCAACCGAACAGGGAAAGGGTTCCCACATGTCGAAGCAACACTCCCGCCTCCACAAGGCCGCCCTCGTCGCGTCTGCCGGTGCGCTTGCCGCGGTGGCCGTGGCCACCCCCGCACAGGCCGCATCCGCAACCACCACCAACGCGGTGAACCTGCGCAGCGCGGCCTCCACGTCGTCGCAGGTGCTCCTGACCGTGCCCGGCGGGCAGTCCGTCGAGGTTGAGTGCCAGACCACCGGAGACAACGTCTCCGGCACCTACAACTCCAACTGGTGGGCGAAGACCACCGTGAACGGGCAGACGGGCTACCTCTCGCGCGCCTACGTCACCATCCCGTACGGCACCGACGTTCCCACCTGCAGCGACGCACCCGCACCGGATCCTGCTCCCGCTCCCGGTGGCGACGTGAGCGCAACAACCCCGCATGAGGTGGGCGCTCCCATCAGTCGCGAGCACGCCAAGGCACGCGGCATGTTCTGGATCAACAAGCACGTTCCCTACAGCATGGAAGCCTGGACTGCTGGGCCGCTCGGTCGCAATTACCGCACCGACTGCTCCGGCTTCGTCTCCATGGCCTTCCACCTTCCGGAGGACGCCAACACGAAGAGCCTCGGCGAGAAGTACTTCACCCCAATCCCCAAGTCGGAGCTACGACCTGGCGATGTCATCGGCAACCTCACCCCGGACAGCCTGGGCGCTGCGGGCCACGTCGTGATCTTCGACGGCTGGGTCGAGGGCAGCAACCAGACGCAGTTCCACAGCATCGAGCAGCGCGGCACCTACGGCTCTTGGGCTGGTGTGCGCGACTTCGGTAACTCCTACTGGAACAAGCAGGGCTACCGCTACAAGCAGATCACCAACTGATCCCACTCACACGCCGAAGGGGCTGCATCGCTGATGGATGCAGCCCCTTCGGCGTTTCGGTGTGTTCCGGACCTCAGGCTCGCGTCGAGAGGACTTCGTCGACGTAGTCGATGTCCTTGTCACCACGGCCAGAGAGGTTGACGATGAGGATTTGATCCGACGCCATCGTCGGCGCCAGCTTGACTGCCTCAGCAACCGCATGCGACGACTCCAGCGCCGGGATGATGCCCTCCAGCCGGCACAGCCGCTGGAAGGCGTCGAGAGTTTCGTCGTCGGTGACCCCGACGTAGTGCACGCGGCCTGCTTCCTTCAGGTACACGTGCTGGGGGCCCACACCCGGGTAATCGAGGCCGGATGCGATGGAGTGCACCGGCGACGGAGACCCGTCGGCCTCCTGGATCACGAGCGTGTGCATGCCGTGCAGCATGCCGGGCGAGCCCGTCGCCATGGTGGCAGCGTGCTGCCCGGTCTCGAGGCCCTTTCCTTGCGGCTCGACGCCGTAGATCTGGACGTCGTCGTCGCCGAGGAACGCGTCGAACAGGCCCATGGCGTTGGAGCCGCCGCCCACGCACGCGACGATGGCGTCGGGGAGTTTGCCCTCCTGCTCCAAGATCTGGGCGCGAGCCTCACGGCCGACGACCGACTGGAAGTCGCGCACCATCGACGGGTACGGGTCGGGTCCGACGACGGAGCCGATGCCGAAGAACATGTCTTCGTAGTGTTCGGCATAGGTGGCGAACGCGGAGTCGACGGCCTCCTTCAACGACGCGCCACCCTCATCGACGGCGACGACCTTCGCGCCGAGCAGCTGCATACGCAGCACGTTGGGGTGCTGCTTCTCGATGTCGATTCGCCCCATGTGGATCTCGCATTCGAGGCCCATGAGCGCAGCGGCCGTGGCGAGCGCGACGCCGTGCTGGCCGGCGCCCGTCTCGGCGATGAGCGTCTTCTTGCCCATCCGCTTAGCGAGCAGCGCCTCGCCGAGCGTGTGGTTGATCTTGTGTGCGCCGCTGTGGTTGAGGTCTTCCCGCTTCAGGTACACCTTCGCCCCGCCGAGTTCGCGGGTGAGGTTCTCGGCGAAGTACAGCAGCGACGGGCGCCCGACGTAGGTGCGCAACAACCGCTGGTACTCGTCCATAAACTCCGGATCTTGCCTGGCCTCAGCGTACGCGTCGCGTACCTCGGCGATGGGGGCCACAAGGTGCGGGGGCAGGTGGGCGCCTCCGTACTCGCCGAAGAACCCCTCAGCATTAGCCCGGTAGTGGCCCTGTTCAACTGCTTGATCAGCCATGTTTCTCCTTCGATATTGGCCCCAAAGACGCGAAAAGATCGCCTCCGTACGGGGCGATCTTGCGAATTGTGCGCAAACCAACGAACCGCCCTAGGCGGTCCACCACATCCGGTTCACGTTCACGGCCATGAGCCTAGCACGGTGAGCGAGCAGCGTCGGATGGTGTTCACCAGCGCTTAGCCACGCGGGCGCAGCAGCGCACAGTGACTAACCACATAGTGGTATTCCTCAACAACGCCGCACGAGACCCAGTATTGTCGACAAAGACACCACCGCTGAGCGATGGTGGTCGCGGCGCATGCCGACAACGATTACTGGTGTGTTTCGAGGCTGACGCGTTCGGTGGTATCGACAAGCCAACCGAAGGGCAAATAATGAAGACACGGACGAGATTCGCCCCGTGCGCCATAGTGCTGGCTCTCCTCACGCTCATTCTGACAGCATGCACGGCTGGAGACCAGGGCCAACAAGACGGCGAACCCAAGCTCATCAAGGACGGAGAAATCGTCGTCGCCATGAGCGGTGAGTTCCGTCCATTCAGCTACTGGGAGGGCGAGCAACTCACCGGATTCGACTACGACATCGCCAAGGCGCTGGCGGACGAGATGGGACTCAAACTCGTCACGAAGACCGCCGGATTCTCCACGCTGGTGGAGGGCACCGCGCAGGGCCGCTACGACATGCTCGTCGCATCCACCTCCGCGACGGAAGAACGCGCAAAGGTGGTGGACTTCGCCAACGGCTACTACTCGTCGGGTGCTCAGTACTTCGTGCGCAAGGGCGAGCAGTGCGAGAGCATCACGGACAAACCAGACCCGAAGGTGGGTGTCGCCAGCGGCACCAGCTACGAGAAGTACCTGGCCGACGAAGGCATCACCAAGCAGGTGAAGACCTTTGAATCCGACATCACTGCGCTGCAAGACGCCGAGACGGGACGCCTCGACGGTGCCCTCACCGACCGTCTGGTCGGCCAGTTCCAGATCGAGAAGGCCGGACTAAACCTTCAGCTGTGCGGCGAACCGCTCTACCTCGAAACGCAGGCCCCCGCCGTGGCGAAGGGCAACCCGCTGCTTGGCGAGGTAAATAAGGCGCTCGAAACCATCATCGACAACGGCACCTACGGCGAAATCTCGAAGAAGTACTTCGGCGAAGACATCTCCGGCAACATCGACAACGAGCCGGTGAAGCAGATCATGGAGAATTCGGAGGCGTCTGACGGCCCGCCGAGCTTCGGTGAGCTCTTCGTGGAGCACGCCGACACGTTCTTGAAGGCCGCACTGCTCACGCTGCAGGTCACGGCGGTGGCGCTACTCATCGCCGTCGTGCTCGGCTCGGTGATCGCTTGGATGAACATGTCACCCTTCCTGCCGCTGCGCTGGCTGGCGGCAGGCTACATCGGGTTGATTCGTGGCACTCCGTTGATCGCTCAGCTGTTTCTGCTGTATTTCGGCCTCACCCAGTTCATCAAACTCAGCGACTTCTGGGCCGGCGCCATCGCGCTTGCCATCCACAACTCCGCCTACATTGCGGAGATCGTGCGCTCGGGTTTCCAGTCGGTGCCCGGTGGTCTCGTCGAAGCTTCCCGCTCGCTCGGCATGAGCCGGTTCCAGGCCCTCCGACGAGTGCAGATTCCGCTCGCGACCCGCGCGATCCTGCCGGTGCTCGGCAGCCAGTTCATCATCGCGGTGAAGGACTCGTCGCTCGTGGCGTTCATCGGTATGGGCGAGCTGTTCCGCACCGCACAGAACATCGCGGCGTCGTCGTACTCGCCGCTCAGTGCGTACCTCGTGGTATCCGTCTACTACCTGGTCATCGTGCTGGTACTGACGGGCTTGGTCACGCTGCTCGAACGCAAGATGAACCCCGATAAGAAGGAGGCGAAGGCATGAGCGCCGAAACCACCGATCAGGATTTCTTTGAAACCTCCGCCGACGACGCCAACGTCGTCGAAATGCGCAACGTCACCAAGTACTTCGGCAAAACGCTCGTCTTCCAGGACATCGATCTTGACATCGAGAAGAGCGAGGTCGTCGTGCTCGTCGGGCCTTCCGGAGCGGGTAAGTCCACGCTGTTGCGATGCGTGAACGGGCTCGAGACCATCACCAGCGGCACCATCCACGTCGCGGGCGAAGAGCTTCGGTACGACGAGAGCCACCTCAACAAGATTCGCTCGCGGGTGGGCATGGTGTTCCAGCAGTTCAACCTGTTCCCGCATATGAAAGTGCTGGACAACATCACCGTCGCGCAGCGCGACGTGCTCGGGCGCTCGTCGGACGAGTCCGTCCAGAAGGCGCGAGAAATGCTGGAACAGGTAGGCATGTCGCATAAGGAAGATGCCTTCCCGGGCAGCCTCTCCGGCGGCCAAAAGCAGCGCGTGGCGATCGCCCGCGCGCTGGCGATGGACCCGGCCATGATGCTGTTCGACGAGCCCACCTCTGCGCTCGACCCGGAGCTGGTGGGCGAGGTGCTCTCCGTCATGCGCGACCTGGCGAACGACGGCATGACCATGCTGTGCGTCACCCACGAGATGCGCTTCGCCAGACGCGTCGCCGACCGCATCGTCATGGTGGCTGACAAGGGCATCGCCGAGCAAGGCACGCCCGAGCAGTTCCTCGACAACCCGCAAACCGACCGCGCGAAGGAATTCCTCGCCAGCATCGACGAGGACTGAGCCTGGCCGCTACTGCTCGACGGCGTACCCGGCCTCCTGCCAGGCGGTAAACCCGCCTGCCAGGTGGGCCACGTCATCGCGCCCCATGTCCTGTAGCGCCGCCGCGGCCAGGGCGGAGCGCCAGCCGGAACCGCAGTAGAGCAGGAGCCGACGCCCATCATCGAGCGCCGGCTTGTAGTAGGGGCTGAGTGGGTCGACCCAGAACTCGAGCATCCCCCGCGGCGCCCGAAACGCCCCAGGGATGGTGCCTAACTTGGCGATCTCGCGGGGGTCTCGGATGTCGACGACGAGCCAGTCGGGGTGGTCGAGCAGCGCTTGGGCATCGCCTGCGGGGATTGCGGTGACCTTCTGGTCGGCTTCCTTGACGAGTTGGGCGGCGCTGCGGCGCAGTGGCTCTCCTGGTTGGCGCGTCATGCGTCGGTTCCCCTGTCTGGTGCGTGCGGTGCTCGGACGATCATGCGCACATGCTAGGCGCCCGACGTTGCAAGTGCCCGGTTTTTTCAGGGAATGCCCGGAAGGGGCTCCCACAACTTGGAAAACCTCGCCCGCGGGTGTGGAATGCAGGTATGCGTTGGAAATCTGTGGTAACGAGCGGCATCGTATGCGGCGTGCTGGCGGCCTCCGCCTGCGCGCCTGCGCCGACGATGGTAGCGAGCGGGGAGACCCCTACTGCGCCCCCGAGCTCCTCCGCGCCCGCCGCGACGCCGACGCCTTCAGCAACCCCGGAGCGCTCCGCCAGCCCCGCGCCTTCCACCCCAGCCCCCACGCCGACGGCGACACCGTCGTCGGAGGCTCCGGCAACGCCGTCGGTGGAGGCGTCGGAAACCAAGGAGCCGTCGGAGCCTGAGAAGACCCAGCAACCCGGCGACGACAACACAGCCGCGCCGGGTGACCGCCCCGACTGCACGAAGCTGCGCTGCATCGCACTCACCTTCGACGATGGCCCCGGCCCGCACACCAAGCAGCTGCTCGATGACCTCGCAAAGACCGGATCGAAGGCCACGTTCTTCGTGCTCGGGCCGAACGTGGCATCGCAGCCCGAGCTCATCAAGCGGATGGCGAACGAGGGGCACCAGATCGGTAACCACTCGTGGAACCACCCGCAGTTCTCGCGCCTGTCCTCGAAGAAGGTGCTGAGCGAAGTGGAGCGCACCTCGGCGGAAGTCAAGAAGATCACCGGGCACGGCACCAACGGCATCCGCCCGCCCTACGGCGACCTTGACAAGTCGGTGCGCAAGACGCTCTCCAGCGTCCCCGACGGTGAGATCATTCTGTGGAGCGTCGACACACTCGACTGGAAGACCCGCAGCACTTCAAAGACCATCGCATCGGTGAAGAAGGAAGCCAAACCGGGTGCCATCGTCTTGATGCACGACATCCATCAGCCCACCGTGGCCGCTGTGCCTGCCATCGTGAAATACCTCCGCGACGAGGGCTACACGCTGGTGACCGTCGACGACCTCCTCGCCTCGGAGCATCCCAAGTCGGGGCAGGTGTTCACGCATCTCGGATGACCGCTCGGGCGGCCCACGCTCCCGCCATGCCGTGCACCCCGGCGCCAGGCGGCGTCGCCGCCGACGCCAGGTAGATGCGGCGTGTACTGAGTGTGTAGGGCGCGAGGCTCAGCCCTGGGCGGAGCAGCGCCTGGAGCCCGGCCATGCTGCCGCCCGCGATGTCGCCTCCCACGAGGTTGGGGTTCCACCGTTCTAGGTCCGACACAGTGGTGCGGTGCGCATCGACGACGCGGCTCGCAAACCCTGGGGCGAACCGCTCGATCTGCGCAGTGACGAGGTGTTCCACGTATCCGGGCTCGGGTTCGGCGTACCCGCGAGGGACGTGCGTGTAGGCCCACACGATATGTCCCGTGGTGGCCCGCGACGGGTCCGCCAACTGCTGCTGGCACACCAGCACGAACGGACGTTTCGGCATGGTTCCGGCAGCGACGCTCGCCTCCGCGCGGTGGATCTCGTCGAGCGTGCCACCGACGTGGACCGTGCCCGCGCTGCCCACCTCAGGGTCGGCCCACGGGACAGGTGCGTCGAGCAGGTAGTCGATCTTGTACGACCCTGGGCCGTAGCGCCAGCGGGCGAGCCGACGTCGAACGTGCTGCGGCAGTTCGACGTCGAGCTCCAGCACTTGGCGCGGTGTAAGGCTCAGCACCACCATGCGGGCGGGAAGCTGGCGCAGGCTCGTGATGCGCTGGCCTAGGTAGATGCGCCCGCCGTGCGCTTCCACCACCGCCGCGAGCGCTCGGGTGATGGCGCCGGAACCGCCCTCGGCGACGGGCCAGCCGCTCGCCATGCCGAGTGCATTGAGCATGAGCCCGAACGACGCGGTGAGCGGCTTCGACAGCGGCACGCTCACGTGCGCGGCAGAACCAGCCAGGAGCGCACGGGCCGCGTCCTCACGAAAGGCCACGTGGCCCAGCGCTCGCGCCGACCACATTGCGGGAAGCCCGAAGCGCGCCAGGGCCACTGGGTGGGGCGGGACGCGCAGCATCGGGCCGAGCACATTAGCGAGGTGGGCGTCGATGTGCTCCACCAGATGACGGTGAATGCGCAGCCAGGCGCGCTCGTCGCGGCCGAGTCCGCTCGCGGTGGCCTCCAAGTTCCGGTGCAGCAAGGCCGCGGGAGCATCGTCGAGCGGGTGCGCGAGCGGGATGCTGGGATGCCGCCAGGTAAGACCGAATCGCTCGAGCTCTAAGGCCTGGAACACCGGACTGGCTACACCAAACGGGTGTGCGGCTGCGCCCAGGTCCACCGTCGTGCCGGGGAATCGCTCGGCGGAGGCGCAGGCGCCGCCCACGTCGTCGGCCTGCTCGAACACGTCTACCTGGAATCCGGCACGGGCGAGCAGCGCCGCGGCGGTGAGCCCGTTCGGGCCGGCGCCCACCACAGCCACACGCTGCCCCTCAGCTGTTCCCACCTCGCCCTGCCTCTACTTTGAGAATGTCGACTGAGCGCACTCCAGATGCGGACAACCGGCCCCAGAGGGCGAACACCGCCATCTGGAGTGCACGCAGTCGAGCATACGTCGATACAGTGCCCGCATGACGATGCCTTGTGAGGACCGCGATTTCTATCAGTGGCACCGCGGCATCCCGCACGCCTATATCTGGGGGTTCCGCGCACCAACGGACATCCGACCCGTGCGCGAGGCACTCGATGGGCTCATCCTCCCCCGCTACGAACGCGACCCGCACGTCACGATGGCCTACTGCGGACTCGAAGGCACGGAGTTCACGCCGAAGCAGCGCGACGACGACCTCCGCCGCTTGCACCCGTTGTGCCGCGGGCGCGTGCGCATTACGCCGTGGCGCTGGGCGTCGTTTCCTCCCTCTCCCATGCTCGAACTGCGTTCGCCGTGGGTGCACGAGGCCCACGACGCGCTGAGCGAGGGGCTCCCCCACCGGATTCTGCGTCCGTACCGACCGCACGTCACCGTCGGGTTCTACTCGGTTGCGGTGCCGTTCGACGAGCCCTTCGCCCGCATGGCGACGGTGCCGCTGCCTGAACCGTTCGAGGTGGATGCGTTGGAGCTGCTGCGCTACGACACGCATGACATCGCGGGGCCGCTCACGGTGGTGGGGCGCCTCGACCTCAGCACCGGCCGCTACGCCAGCGCGTGACCAGCGACGGCCAACCCCACGAGCGCGGCGGTCTGGGTGATTTCGATCACGGAGCCAAACACGTCGCCGGTGCTGCCGCCCAGCCGACGGATAACGTGCCGCGCCCAGCCGTACCCCACCGCGTAGGCGCACGCCACGGCGCCAGCGAGCGCGGCGGCGCCCACACCGTCGGACACCCACCAGCCGAGGACCCCTGCAAGTAGCAGCACCCCGACGGCGTTGGCCGCCACTGCGAACCGGCTAGGAGTGCCTGCGACAAGCGCACCGAATCCGCCTGGCCGGGCGGATGGGCCGCGCGAGGCGAACAGGCATCCGGTGCGTCCCACCGCCGTCGCCAGCGCCACCGCCGCACCGGCGTGGAGAGGTGCATATGCCGTTGTCAGGTCGGTGATGGCGCCTGCTTGCAGCAACAGCACGAGCACCATGGTGATGACTCCCATGGGGCCGATGTCGGACTGCTTCATGATGGCCAGCGCTTCGGCAGCGAGCTTGCGGGAGCCAAGCCCGTCGGCGGTGTCGGCGACCCCGTCGAGGTGGAGCCCCCCGGTGAGTGCGGCGAGTACCGCGAGCCCGCCGAGCGCTCCCACCCACACGGTACCGACGGCGGCACCAGCCCACACCACCGCTCCGGCTAGGGTGCCGAGCAGCAGCCCCACCAACGGCATAGCGGCCATGGCTCCGGACGCGGCCTTGCGGTCGATGTGCTTGGGCGGGACGGGAATGAGGCTGAACAGACCGAGCGCGGTGATGGGTCTCACTTGAGTCGCCTCGGGATACCTGCGGTGACCAGCCACACCTGGTCGCACACCGCCCCAATGTTGGCATTCACCCGTCCGAGTTCGTCGCGGAAGACCCGCCCGGAGAAGGTGGCGGGCACCACGCCAGAGCCCACCTCGTTGCTCACGAGAATGACCTCGCGCGGCGTGGCGCGCACCGCGTCGATGAGGCGGGCACGCTCGGCGGCGAGCTTCTCGCGCCAGCCGAGTTCGTCGCTCCAGGCCCCGGCTTCGTCGAGCTGGCGGGTGGTCCACACGGCCAGGCAGTCGACGAGCGCGGGCGGGCCGGGCGTTGCGAGGACGCCGGCCACGTCGAGGGTTTCCACCGTGTTCCAGGTGCTCGGGCGACGCTCGCGGTGGATGCGCACCCGCTCCGCCCACTCCGCGTCATCCTCGGGGGTGGCGGAGGTGGCGACGTAGTCGCACTCGCGGTCGGCATACTGTGCCTCAGCCCACGCTGACTTGCCCGAACGCGCCCCGCCCACCACGAGCACGCGCCCGGAGGCTCCGCCCAAAGGCTCGACGGTGCCCCTCGCCGCCAGTGCGTCGAGGAGCTGGCGGGCGAGATCGTCGGCGTCGTCGATATGGACCCGGTAGTCGGCCATCAGTGCGACACACCGGCGTCGGCGAAGGTGGCCATGTCGCCGAGCACGCGTGCGGCGGAGCGCACGAGCGGCAGCGCGAGCACGGCGCCGGTGCCTTCCCCGAGTCGGAGGCCGAGGTCGACCAGCGGCGTAAGACCGAGCGTGGTGAGCGCGGCGTGGATGCCGGGCTCGAGCCCCGCGTGGCCGGCGATGAGGTAGCCGCCGGCGTTGGGCTGCAGCGCCACGGCGACGAGCGCCGCCGAGCAGGCGATCACACCGTCGAGCACGACAGGCACCCCGCGCGACGCCGCGCCCAGGATGTACCCGGCGATGGCCGCGTGCTCGAGGCCTCCGACGGCGGCGAGCGCGCCCAGCGCGTCGTCCCGGCTGGCGCCGTGAAGCGCGATGGAGCGCTCGATCACGTCCGTCTTGTGGGCGAGCATGGCGTCGTCGATGCCAGTGCCACGCCCTGTCACGTCTGCCACCTGCTTACCGGTGAACACGGCGATGAGTGCGCTCGACGCCGTGGTGTTGCCGATGCCCATGTCGCCGGTGAGCAGGATGTCCGCGCCGCCGTCGATGGCTTCCAGCGCGGTCTGGATGCCCACCTCGAGGGCCTGTTCGGCCTGCTCGCGCGTCATCGCGGGCAGGACGCTCATGTCGGCCGTGCCCTTCGCGACGTTGCGGTTGCGGATGGCCGGATGCTCCGGGTAGTCGCCCATGACGCCGACGTCGGTGAGCATCGTCGAGGCGCCGAGTTCGTCGGAGAGCACGGAGATGGCCGCGCCGCCCGACGCCATGTTGAGCAGCATCTGGACGGTCACTTCCTGCGGCCAGGGCGTGACGGACTGCGCGCACACCCCGTGGTCACCGGCGAAGACACCGACGACGGCGCGTCGCGGCACCGGCGGCGGACACTGCCGCGCGATGGCCGCGAGCCGGTTGCCCACGTCCTCGAGCACACCGAGACTGCCTGCAGGTTTGGTGAGCTGCTCTTGCCGCTCACGCGCGGCCGTGAGGTGCTCGTCGGATGTGGGACGGATGGCGTCGATGGTCTCACGCAGCATGGTTCTCCTTCGTTGAGTCGAAGTAATCCTACAAAGCGCTGTCGCCGTCGACCGGCCAGGTGCCCGCTGACTAGTGACTTCCGCCGCTCACGCCTCCGCCACCGCTCCCGCTCGAGCCGCTGCTGCCCGAGCTGCTTGCCGAGTCGGATCCGGTGTAGGTGCTGTCCGTGTCGTCGTAGTCCCACCTGCTGGTGGCTTCGCGCCTGTCCAGGCCGCGCACCGTGTCTTCAAGGCCACGCAGTGCGCCGTCGTCGACGGTGAAGCTGAGGTCGGGGTCGTCGATCACACCTTGGAGGGCGAGCCGCTTGCAGAACTTCGTCCACCGATCAGTGAGCCCAAACAGCACCGCCCACGGCAGGTAGCGGGTGTAGATGTCGCGGTCAGCCTCGAAGCTCAGCTGATGTGACTCCGCCGTCGCAATGTATTGCCGGAATCCTTCCGTTTGCTCGTAGATGGCCGTGCCGTACGCACTACGCCTAGACGGTATGGGTGGCCCCGGATTGGGGTGAGGGCTCTGGCAGGCCGGGGCCTTGCCGCGCAACAATTCGTGGGTTGCCGGACAGGGTGGGCCTGTCTGGCCTTTCCGACATACGTGGGAGGCCC
>JAEZVO010000045.1 GCA_023443125.1 Actinomycetes bacterium | reverse complement strand
CGCCGGTCCTCCGCTAGGAGGAGCCGGCGCCACCGACGTATGTAGGCAGCAGTGCGAACTGCAGTCTGCTTACAGCTCGAAGCCAGGGTAGAGCGGGCGAGCGTCGAGCAGCTTGGAGGCGCCGTCGAGGGAAGCCTGGCGCGCCTCGGCGGCGAGCTCATACTTAGCCTGGCTCGGCGTGCCCTTGCTCGTGGTGGCGGGTGTCGTCGCCTTCAAGACGCTTGCGATCATGCTGGCAACCTCGTCCATATCGGAGGTGGTGAAGCCGCGCGACGTCAGCGCGGGAGTACCAAGTCGAACGCCGGTGGTGTACCAGGCGCCGTTCGGATCGTCCGGCACGGAGTTGCGGTTGGTGACGATGCCCGACTCGAGCAGTGCGGCCTCCGCCTGACGCCCGGTGATGCCGAAGTCGCGCACGTCCATGAGCACGATGTGGTTGTCAGTGCCGCCGGTGACCAGCCGCACGTCGCGCTTGAGCAGGCCCTCGGCGAGCGCCTTCGCGTTGTCGGCCACCTGCTGAGCGTAATCGCGGAAGGCCTGCGTGCGGGCCTCGGCGAGGGCCACTGCCTTCGCCGCCATCACATGCGACAGCGGGCCGCCGAGCACCAGCGGACAGCCGCGGTCCACGTCGGGGGCGTACTCCTTGGTGGCGAGGATAAGCCCGCCGCGGGGGCCGCGCAGCGACTTGTGCGTCGTCGTAGTAACGACGTGCGCGTGCGGTACCGGATCTTCGTCGCCGGTGAACACCTTGCCTGCGACGAGGCCCGCGAAGTGCGCCATGTCCACCATGAATACCGCGCCGACGGAATCCGCAATCTCGCGCATTTTCGCGAAGTTCACCCGACGCGGGTAGGCCGAGTAGCCGGCGACGAGCACCAGCGGCTTGAACTCCTGCACCTGCTTGGCGACGGCGTCGTAATCCAGGAGCTGCGTTTCGGGGTCGGTACCGTAGGCGCGCTGGTGGAACATCTTGCCGGACACATTCGGGCGGAAGCCGTGCGTGAGGTGGCCGCCTGCGTCGAGGCTCATGCCCATCAGGCGCTGCTCGCCGAACTTCTTGCGCAGGGCTTCCCAGTCGGCCTCGGAGAGGTCGTTGACAGTCCGGGCGCCGAGCTCTTGCAGCGCCGGGGCCTCAATGTGATGGGCCAGGATGGCCCAGTACGCGGTGACGTTCGCGTCGATGCCGGAGTGCGGCTGCGCGTAGGCGTACTCGGCGCCGAACAGCTCACGGGCATGCTCGGCGGCGATGGACTCGACGGTGTCGACGTTCTGACAACCGGCGTAGAAACGGTGGCCGACGGTGCCTTCCGCGTACTTGTCACTCAGCCACGTGCCCATCGTCGCGAGCACGGGGAGGCTGGCGTAGTTCTCGCTGGCGATGAGCTTCAGCGATGCGCGCTGATCCGCGAGTTCTTGGCGGGTAGCGTCGGCGATGCGGGGCTCTACCTGCCCGATCATGTCAAGTAGGGTGCGGTATGCGTCGGATACGGCGGTGAGATCGCTCAAGGGGGCTCCTTCGAAATCTGGGCAACAACACTAACCTATCGCTGCCATTGTGGTCAGACGTGGCAAATGACCGCTTTGGTCAATAGGGTTGGGCAGCGTGAGAATCTCCCGCCGAGCTGCGCTCGCTTCGCTGGGGGTCCCCCTGCTTGCCGGCTGCTCGGGGCCCATTAATTTCACGCCCGAAAACCACCGCGCCAGCCCCACACCGACGGACACCACCCCGCCCGAACGTGTCGTCGAACCCGACTTCTACGCGCGCTCCACCGCAGGCACCCACGTCCTGGTCGACGACGCCACCCCGCTGGGGCTTGTGTTCAGCACCCCGCACATGGATGGGCGCATCGGGGAAGTGCTCATTAGCGAGCGCATCCCCTACGAGGTCGCGCAACAAATCGACCAAACTGCACCGCTGCGCGCGCCCGAAGGGCATCAGTTCGTCGCTTTCACCGCCCAGGCCGGCCGCCCGGTGTTCGTCGAAGATGCCGAGCACCCCGTCGACATCAGCCTGAACCGCGACGGCACAGGCATGCCGGTGCAGAACCTGTTCGGAGGGGCCGCGCAGGGGAAGTTTCAAGTGGCGTGGGAGTTCATCGTTGCGTGTATCCCTGCCGACGGTACCGCCGTGCTGGAAATCACCGACGAAGGCAAGACCATCCGCGTCGACCTCGTGCAGGGCATTCCCGCGGTCGACGAGGCATGGAACGCGAACGAGGGGTTCCGCTCGCGCACAACCGTCGTGTTCGATCCGCCTGACAACGTGTATCAGCGCCAGTACTCCGCGCAGGCGCCGGGCTACGAGCCGGTGGCGGGGGTGTTCCGCATCGGTATGCGCCCGTCGAATGCGTTCATGGCTCCGTGGACGCCGGAGCATGGTTGGTCGCCCGTCGGGGCGCAGTGGCTGACCATCCCGATGGCGGCCCGCGTCGAGTTTCAGGGCATCGAGTCGGGCACGAACATCGAGCTCGACCTGCCCAGCTCCTTCACATACACAGCGCTCGACGGCTCTAAGGCCAAGCTTGTTACCCCGAAGACGATCACCACCGACGCGGTGCGGCGCGGGCAGTCCGACGTGCAGCCGACGTTCCAGGTGACCGGCCGCGACGACCAAGCATCCCTGGTGTTCAGCGCGGCGGGAAAGATTCGCGTCGATTTCCAAGAAGTATCGGGCGTGGCCGGCAATTTCACCGGCAGCAGCACCCCTATTCGGTTCAATCTGAAATACAAGGACGCGGAGAGCCGCTTCTAGGTTCGTGGGGCCCGAGGCCCAAATAACCCGATATCCACACGCGTTTGCCAAATCCGGCCAAAATCGGGCTCTGAGGCAAACGCGTGTGGATATCGGGTTAGGTCTGGCTGTTGCCCCTCAGCTGCGTGGGCGCTGGAGGCTGGCTTCGTAGAGCGCGATCGATGCCGCCACTGATGCATTGAGCGACTCTACGTCGGAGGCGATAGGGATGCGCGCGAGTGCGTCGCAGCGCTCGCGTGTGAGCCTGGCGAGGCCCTCGTCCTCGGATCCGACGACGATCACCAACGGCCCGTCAGCTCCGGGGATGCCACTCAGCTGCGCCTCGCCCTCGCCCGCGAGCCCGACGATGGTGTAGCCCATCTTGGCTGCCTGCTCTAGCGCGCGGTTGAGGTTGCCTGCCATCGCGACGGGGATCCTCGCCGCCGCGCCCGCCGACGTTTTCCAAGCAGCCGCGGTCATTGACGCCGAGCGGCGCTCCGGGATCACAACGCCGGCCGCACCGAACGCTGCAGCGGAGCGGATGATCGCGCCCAAGTTGCGGGGGTCGGTGATGCCGTCACACGCGACGAAGACCGCGGCGGTGTCCACGCTGTCGGCGAAGAGATCCTCGGGTACGGCGTAGTCGTAGTGAGGGAGCTGGAGGGCGACGCCCTGATGGACGAGCCCGCCCGTAACGCGGTCGAGTTCGCCGCGGGGCACCCGGAGGAGCGGTATGGAGTGCTCCGCGGCGTGCTTGAGGATGTCGCGGATGCGGTCGTCGCGCTCCGCGCCCTCCGCCAGGTACACCTGCTTCACGGGCATGCCGGCGACGAGGGCCTCAAAGACGGGGTTGCGGCCGACGACCCAGTCAGCGCCGGCCTTCGCCTTCGGCGGACGCTTCGACGGGCCGCCCTGGCGCTTCGCCGCGGCCTGCTTCGCCTTGTATGCCTTGTGGTAGACGCGATCTTCGGCCTTCGGCGTCGGGCCCCGGCCCTGCAACGATCGACGGTTGCGCCCACCGGAACCGACGGCCTTGCTGGGGCCGCGCTTGCCCGCGCCTCGTCGTGACGAATTTCCTGGCATCAGCGTACGCTCCATTTCGCCCCGTCAGGGGTATCGGTGATGGTGAGGCCGGCATCGGCGAGGGTGTCGCGGATGGCGTCGGCGGTGGCCCAGTCTTTGGCTGCGCGAGCCTCCGCACGCTGCGCCAAGAGCGCTCCGACAAGGGAGTCGACGACGGGGGTGAGGTCGTCGGTGGCTCCGGTGGTGGCCCATTCCGGGGCCTGCGGGTGGAGACCGAAGACGTTCAGCATCGCTGTGGCGGCGCCAAGGAGGGCGCTGACGTCGTCGCCCTGGGCGAGGGCCTGGTTGCCGGCGCGGATCACGTCGAAGAGTTGTGCGACGGCGCCCGGCGTGCCGAGGTCGTCGTCCATAGCGGCGGCGAAGCGCTGCCACTGCTCGAGGTGGGTGTAGTCGGGCGACGGGGTAGCGTGCTCGGCGGCGCGGAGCACGAAGGAGTCGATGCGCTCGATTGCTTTCTCGGCCTCCGCGAGCGAACCGCGAGTATCGTCGTCGGAAGGGGAGAACTCGATGGTGGAACGGTAGTGCGGGGCGAGCAGGAAGTAGCGCACGGCGCGGGGGTCGAACTGCCTCGTGACTTCGCTCACCTGCGCAGTGTTGCCGAGCGACTTCGACATTTTCTCGCCCGACATCGTCACCCAGGCGTTGTGCATCCAGTACTGCGCGAAGCCGCGGCCGGCTGCGCGCGCTTGCGCGAGCTCGTTCTCGTGGTGCGGGAAGCGGAGGTCGATGCCGCCGCCGTGAATGTCGAACTGGGCGCCGAGGTACTTGCCGGCCATGGCGGAGCATTCGATGTGCCAACCGGGGCGGCCGCGTCCCCACGGCGACGGCCACGACGCAGTCTCCGGCTCGCCGGGCTTGTGGCCCTTCCACAGGGCGAAGTCGCGGGGATCGCGTTTGCCGCGTGGGTCTGCGTCGGCGGCGGCTTCCATCTCGTCGACCTTCTGGCCGGAGAGTTCGCCGTAGTCGGGCCAGGATCGGACATCGAAATAGACGTCGCCGGAGCCGTCGGGAGCGGGGTAGGCGTGGCCGGCGTCGATGATCTCTTGAATGAGTTCCACCATCTCGGGGATGTGGCCGGTGGCGCGTGGCTCGTAGCTGGGGGACAAGCACCCGAGGCTGGAGTAGGCCAGGTGCAGCTCGCGCTCGAATTCGTAGGCATGCTCGAACCACGGCACGCCGCGTTCGGCGGATTTGGCGAGAATCTTGTCGTCGATGTCGGTGACGTTGGCGACGATACGCACTTCGTAACCCTCATGCAGGAACCAGCGACGGAGCACGTCGAACACCACTTCCTTGCGGATGTGGCCGAGATGTGGCGACGACTGGACCGTCAGCCCGCAGTGGTAGATGGACACGCGGCCCTCTTCGAGGGGCACGAAGTCGCGGACGGTGCGGGATGCGGAATCAAACAGTCGAAATGTCACCCGATAAGTCTATGCCGAATCCGGCTGGGGCAGGCGTCGGTGGGCAGGGCCACCGCGAAAGTTGACCGTTATCCTCCACGAGAAGCTTTTGATCCCTCGAACTGACCGATTTTTTGCAGGCGTGGAGGATAACGGTCATTTTTCCGTTGGTCCCACGCCGTCAGGTTAGGCCTCGCCGCGCTTTTGTGCCTCCTTGCGGCGCAGCGCATCGATGTCGAATCCCATGCTGACAGGCAGATCCGGGTGGTTGGCCTGGTCTTCCCACGGATCGTACGGCGGGTCGTCGTCATCGTCATCGACGAACCCGTGCGAGGGGTCGAACTTGTTGCGAAGCTCGTGCTCAGACGGTGATTGCAACCCACCCATCTGCTCATCGGGCAGCTCGCGCAGCACGTCGTGGATGTAGCCGTTCACCGCCTCGTGCGTGGGCACATTGCGGTTTTCGCGCTGCGATTGGTACCAGCGGTAGTCGAGCATCTCGTGGTAGAACTGCGCGGGGTCGCGCTTGCGGCGCAGATCGTCGGGGATCTGGTTGATCGCAGGCTCGAACACCTCAACGAGCCACTGGTGCGCGACGACGGACTCCGGCGCCGCGGACTCCAGCCCGGCGCGGTAGGTGTCCATGTCGTTCAGCAGGCGCCGCGCCTGATGTTCCTCCGCATCCAGCCCAGTGAGGCGCATGAGCCGGCGCGAGTGGTAGCCGGCGTCGACCACCTTCGGCTGCATGCGCACCTTGCGGCCGTCGGCCGACGTGGAGACGTCGATCTCTGCGACGTCGAAGCCGAGCGCGTTGAGACGACGCACGCGCCCTTCAAGGCGATGCATTTCCGATTCATCGAATTCCTCGACGGCGGTGAGCTCGGCCCAGAGCTGGTCGTAGCGGTCGAGGATAGTGCGCACGAGCAGATCGGGTTTCAGCGAGCTGTCCATGAGGCCGCCGGTTTCGAGGTCGAGGAACTCGCCGAAGAGGTTGGTGGTGGCGATATCAAGGTCGTGTTTGCGCTGCCCCTCGGTGAGTTGGTCGTGCAGCTCGCCCGTCTCGGCGTCGACGAGGTATGCGGCGAACTCGCTGGCATCGCGGCGGAAGAGAATGTTGGATAGCGACACGTCGCCCCAGTAGAAGCCGGTCAAGTGCAGCCTTGCGAGCAGCACCACCATCGCGTCGAGCAGGCGCTGCACTGTCTCCTGTTTCACGCCTTGGTAGAACAGTGAGCGATACGGTAGCGAGAAGGGCAGATGCTCGGTGAGGAGCACCGGGTCGAGGGGCGCACCGTCGGAGTCAGTTCGGCCGAGCACGACACCGATGGGTGCCACCGACGGGATGCCCATTCGCCTCAGCTCGGAGAGCAACCGGTACTCGTTGACGGCTACATCTTCGAGGATTTCCTTCGCCGCGACGATCCGCGAGCCCACCTTGATGAACCGCACGACGTGGCGCGAGATGCCGCGGGGCAGGGCGACGAGGTGCTCCGTCGGCCATTGCTCCAACGGCAGATGCCAAGGAAGGCGCAGGAGCGCCGCGTCAGGCTTGGCGGCAAGGAAGCGAGGCATGCCCCGTAGTCTAATGGGCGTCTCAGAGTGCGAGCTCAGCCTGCTCTAAAGCTTCAGCGATGACGGTGACGAGGTCGTCGACGCCTTCGAGGCCAACGCTGAAGCGCAGCATGCCGGGGGTGATGCCGGCGGCTTTCTGCGCCTCTGGGCTCATGGCGCCGTGGGTCATCGTCGCGGGGTGGCACACCAGCGACTCGGTGCCGCCCAGCGACTCCGCCAGGTGGAACACAGTAAGCCCGTCCAGGAAGCGTTTGACGGTGGGCTCGCCGCCGCGCAGTTCGACGGTGACCATCGACCCAGGCGTGCGCATCTGCTGCTGGGCGAGCTGGTAGTCGGGGTGATCGGGGAGGCCGGGGTAGTGGAGCGCCTCGACGACGGGGTGGCCGTCGAACGCGTCGATCACCGCCTCAGCGTTCGCGGCGTGCACGCGAAGCCGCGCGTCGAGGGAGCGCAGGCCGCGCATGGTGAGGTAGCTGTCCATCGCGCCGGCGGTGAGCCCGAGCGTCTTCGCCCAGCCAGTGAGCTGCTCCTGAAGCTCAGGGGTGGCGGCCACAACGGCGCCGCCCACCACGTCGGAATGTCCGGCGATGAACTTCGTCGTCGAGTGCGCAACGGCGTCGGCGCCGAAGCTGAGGGGTTGCTGCAGCAAGGGGGTGCAGAAGGTGTTGTCGACGACGACACTCGCCCCGGCAGCGTGCCCGAGCTCGGTGACGCGTTCGATGTCGGTGATCCGCAGGAGCGGATTCGACGGCGTCTCGATCCACACGAGATCGGCCGGCGTCGAGAGTGCCGCCGCGGCAGCGTCGAGGTCGGTGAGGTCTACATAATCGACGGTGACCCTCCCGCGCTCAGCCCACCAGGTGAGCAGCCGCCAGGTGCCGCCGTACGCGTCGTGTGGTGCGACGATGCGCCCGCCGACGGGCACTAGCGTTTCGATGGCGAGTACGACGGCCGCCATGCCGCTCGCGACGGGCACCGCGCCGGCGCCGCCTTCGAGGCTCGTGAGCGCGTTGGCGAGCACGTCACGGGTGGGGTTTGCGGCTCGCGAGTAGTCGTGGTCGCGAGGTTCGCCAATGTCGTTGAACACGTAGTTCGTGGACAGGTAGATCGGCGGCACGACCGCGCCCCGCCCAGTGTCGGTGTCGAGCCCCGCTTGCGCGGCGTTCGTCCATGATCCAAGTTCAGCCATCGATTCCTCCTTCGCCCCAACGTAGCCGGTTCGCGAGGCGCCAGCGTGAGGTGTCCATCCCGCAGCGTTGGTGCCGTGGAATGGTGCGGAGTGAACCACGCACTGCATAGGTTTGACTTGTAGAACGACAACATGATTTGCAGCCCCTGCAAGATCCGAGCGAGGCGAGAGTGACCGAGGCAGAGCAAGCTTGGAAGATGTTGAATGAGTCCGCCGTGGCGGCGCGACTCGGCGGCATCACCAGCGAATCAAGCGACGTGGTGGATGGCGCCGATATCACCGAAGGCCGGATCAATCCCCACGCTGTCGGGCGCACCGCGGGTCAGCGGGGCGGCCCGGGCGCCATGCCGCCGATGATGATGGGCGGCGCTGGCGGCGCAGCTGGGGCCCAAGCCGGGGCAGCCCAGAGCGGCGCGGCGCAGGCGGGCGCGGCCCAATCCGGGCTGAGCGGCCTTCCCGGCGGGCTCGCTGCTCCTGGAGCCGCAGGTGTGAGCAGCACGGCTGGAGCAGGCGGCGTCGGAGCAAGCGCCGGGGCGGGCGGCATCGGTGCCGCTGCCGGAGGCCCGAGCGGTGTCGCGGCTGGCGCGCACAGTGCGCCTGGCGGCGTGATGGCCGCGGGAGGCACGAACCCCGACGAATCCCCGTCGGGCATGCTTTCTGGCACTGAAGCATCCGAGGGCACAACGGACGGCGACTCCGTCGCCGGCACACACGGCGCGGGAGACCACCGCGTCGACGGGTATACCGTCGAGCCGGAACGCCTGCGGCAGGCAGCGACGGGGTGGCAGGCGGTCGCGCACATCATGGGCGCGGCTGACCAGGCGATGCAGATCCCGCACGACCTCGGGTTCGCGAACGTGGCGCAGGGCCCGACGAACGAACTGTCGCAGCTCACCAAGCACTACGCCCAGCAGGCGAGCAATGAGTTCGTCGCTATCGATCGAAGGCTGCACGGTGCGGCGGGTGAGTACGACGAGCGTGAGCTGCACAACGCTCGCCTGGCGAAGGAAGCTGGAAGGACGTCGAAGTGACAACGATCTTGGAATCGATCCCAGGCGCGCTGCAAGACCTGTTCGGCAAGCGCGGCGGCGGTATCACGGAGACGGCGGAAGGCGTGTCGAAGTCGCTGCGCTCCTACATGAGCGACCGGCGCATCACCGGCGAGGAGCTCGCGTCTGAATCGTACCGGCGCATCATGGAACGGCTCGAGCAGCTCGAGCAGCGGGTGCAGGCCGACTGGGAGGCCGACCGTCGAGACATCACCGACGGCCTCTGGTGGTGGCTGAAGAAGGTGTTCACTCTCGGCTTCGCGGCGCAGATCTTCAACAGCAAAGTGCGCGCCCTCAGGCGCCAGCTCGACAACGCATTGGCTGACATTCGGAGCAAGATTGAGTCGCACGCCGAGCCGAGGCTGCCCGTGCCCGACCAGCTCGACAAGACGTCGGAGATGTGGCGCCAGGCAAGCGTGCGTGCCCAGGAAATCAACAAGCAGGTGCTGCTGCTGAGCAAGGTGATGGGTTGGGACGGCGCCGCGTCGTCGACCTACGGCAACATGGTGGATGTGCAGATCGAAGCCAGCAAGGAGTTTCAGCATCTGCCGCGCGTGATGTCGGATTCCTACGCCATGTACCGCGACCTCAACAAGGCCGTGCTGTGCGCCGCCGAGCGGGCGCTGCGGTTCGCGATGGTGCAGGCCGACCAGGTCGATGCGACGCTGCAGAACCCGTTCATGCGCATCTTTCGCGGTTTGTACCCGCTCAGCAACAACTGGCGAGCAATCCTCGACGACCTCAGCGCAGAGCTGGACTCGGTATTCTCGGTGTCCGACTCGGGTTCCAACTCCGTGGCCTCCCAGCTCGCCGCGGTGCGCAGCGCGCTCGCGGTCACACAGAAGGGTTGGCCGTCCGGCCTGGATATGGCAGGCACGCGCGCTGGCAACACCTCTACCCAGATCAGCGCGCACGCGTCGGCGGAGTCCGCCAGGGTGCGATACCGGCTGCCGAAGTTCGGGTTGAGCCGATGAGCGCCGGCCCGCTCGGGTACGAAGCGAGTGAATACGACGACGATCTCCTCGCGCCCACACTGGGCGGATCGAGCGGCGATGGGCCCCAGGAAGCGGAGAGCTCCGACGAAGTGCCCGCCGCTGACTTCGTCGATGAGGAGCCGGGCGAGGACGAGGGCACGGAGGGCACCACGCGGGACTCGAAGCGGACGGTGTGGTTGCGCTACGACGGCGACCAGCTCGTCGGGGTGCGGGTGAATTCCAACTGGACGTCGAAGCTGCGCACGATCGAGGAGTTGGAGGTCGCGTTTCAGGAGGCCTTTGCTGCGGCGATGCTCACGTTGTCGGAGGTCGAGGTGGGGCAGGAGGATCTCTCGGAGCTTGAGTTTCCCGATCTGCCTGATTTTGGTCTGGAGTCGCTCGAGGCGTATCTGCGCATGATGGACGACCACGAGGCGGCATGGAAGGCTGCGATCGATCGCGCCGCGAAGATAGAGCAGGAGCCGCAGCCCATGGAGGGGAAGGCGAAGGGCGTCACCGTGACGCTGAGCCCTGGCGGTATGCCGGCGACGGCGGAGTTCGACAAGCAGTGGATATTGCATGCACAGCCCGGGCAGATTGCGAATCAGGTGCTGAAAGCCGCGACGCGCGCGCAGGCGGCGTACGTGCCACCCAAGCATCCGATGGCCGACGAACTCGCCCAGTTTGAGCGGGAACGTCGCGTGCTCCAGGCCGGATTCCATGCGCTGTTGAACCAGCCTCGCTGAACAGTTGAGGGCCGGACCGCAGAACGCCTCTCGGCGCGTGGCCGCTCGCAGCGGCAAATATTGGAGCCCGGGGTTACCGCGGCCCAGCCGTCACCACTGTAGTAGCTCATCACGCTTGGCCCAAGCGAGAGCGAGATCCTGTTGGGGGGGTCAGTTACTTAGCCGGGAGCCTCGTCATGCAGAAGCAGTGTTTGCGACGTAGATAGCGCAGGCATCCACGATGGCCCTCGCCGATTCGATGGCCTCGGAGAGATCCTGCGAAGTAGCCGGTGGGCGTGAGGGGTCGGGATACTCCGTCGCATTGCGAACCTGACGCATCCAATCAAATTCGTCGAGCGAGGCATCGTCGACGAATACCGCAGCTGCGATGCCTGTGTTGCGATGAGCGCCGCCAATGGGTCGCACCCGTAACCCCTCGACGGAGAGCACCGCGGTCAGGGCTTTGCGAGCTCCGTCGTATGCGGCGGTGAAAGCCATCGAGAGATCAGCCGTTTGTGCGAGTAGCTTGGCTGTTTCGAGGTGCTGCTGTGCCATACGAATGACGTAGTGCGCATGCGCTCCATTGGGTTGGACACGCTCCAGCCGGCGATTGGCGAGCATGTCCTCGATGACGCTACTCATGAACTTCACCCGTGGCGATGTCTACGAATGGACGTTCCCTGAGTGTCGCCACAAACGGTGATGGTGTGTCCGTGCTCCAGTCGTCCGGGCCGAGCCTCGTCACGTTCACGGGGAGCGATAGGCGTTCTTCTGCTCGTGCTGCGATCGTGGCGAGTAGTTTCCGTGGCGTTGAACCGATTACGAGCACGTCGATGTCATTGGGATATGGGCCGCTGAGGCCCGCTCTGCGAGCTGCCCATGAGCCGTAGATGAGCGCCTGATCGATACCCTCGACCTCGTCAAAGAGCTCGCGAAGTACAGGTACCGGCCCATAGGTTGCGGCAATCAGATCGCGCATCAAGGTGAACAGTGCGTGCTCCTCGTTTGCGCGAACGAGGCGGTTGCGTCCTTCGTAACGGTCGAGCAGCACGTCATTATCGACGAGCCTGCTCACCTCTCTGTGCACGACCGGCGCGCTCACTCCGGTACGCCGTCCGAGTTCGGAGAGCGAGAGCTCCCGGTCAGGGTGGCCGAGCAACTCAGCAAGAATGGCGCCGACGGCGTCCGAGCGGACGAAGGGCGTCAACTGCGAGTGCGATGGTTTCACAAATCAGGAATATATCTTCCGTTTAACGGTAAGGTCAATGGGTCTGGGCAAGGGAATTGTTCGCAGCTGGCGTGCGCACGGTCGCACAACGCGGCTGGCTCCGCCTACGCGAGCCGCCCTTGCAACCAGAGCTTGGCTGCGTGTTCCAGCTCCTCCGCGAGGGAGGCGAAGCGCTCGGATACGCGACGTTCATCCTCGCGCCCGAGGTCTTCCGCGCCTGCAGCCTCGATGCGCGCGAACGAGGCTGCCCGGTAGAGCGCGACGGCGAAATCACCCGCGAACGCGCCTCGAAAGATGGTGTTCGCGAGCTCAACCACCTCGTCGGGTGAGGGCGCATGAGGGGCGCCGGCGACGACGACGTCGCGTTCGGAGGCCGCCGCGAGCCCCTGGCGGAATCGCAGCCCGGCCAGCGCTGCGTCGGAAGCGACCACGTGCCGGAGTAAGTACAGCCGCCACAATGCCCCAGGCAAGGTGTCCGGCGCGGACTCCGCCCAGAGCTCAGCCACGTCGTCGACCCCGTGCTCTTGCACATACTCGACGATGCGCCCAGCTAGCGCCGGATCCTTTGACGCACGCACGCGGTGGAGGAACGCAGCCGCGGAATCGTGTGCTAACGATTCCGACGGGCCACTCGAGGGCATCAGCACCTCGATGAAGTCGCCGGGGCGTCGAATTGGCTTGTGAAACTCTCGCACGACTTCGATCCTAGGCGGCCGAGACCAACGCGACGTGGGCACCCCGT